>NZ_CP171148.1:1449423-1770384 GCF_043099725.1 Nostoc sp. C110
AATCCAATATTCGGCAATTTCCATAATGTATTCTCGTACTTCTGGATTGTCGTGGTTAAATTCTGGCAAGGCGCGATTTCCCGCCCAACCCACGTAGTTTGCAGGGAACTCACCGTTATAAGGTGAAAGGGGCCAGCCTTCTATTTTGAACCAATTCACCCAAGGCGAATGCGGGCCATTTTCTAAAACGTCGTGGAAAAAGAAAAAGCCACGGCTGGAATGGTTAAATACCCCATCCAGAACGACTTTGATATTCCGTTTATGGGCTGCATCAAGCAATTCTTTAAAAGCCTCGTTGCCCCCTAACATTGGGTCAACTTGATAATAATCGTGGGTATGATAGCGGTGATTACTGGCGGATTGAAAGATAGGTGTGAAATAAATCGCGTTAATCCCCAAATTCTGGATGTAGTCTAAATCCTCCATGATGCCCCATAAATCCCCACCTTTATAACCTTGGAGGGTTGGCATAGAGTCCCAATCTTCCCAACGGGCTTCGCGCAACAGTCGTTTGCGCGGCTGTTTGCTTCTGGCAAAACGATCTGGGAAAATTTGGTAGAAAACAGCGTGCTTTACCCAATCTGGTGTTTGAATTTGCATGAATAACTTTTTGTACGTTCAGAAGCGATCGTTGCAAATATTAGCTTCTTTATGACTCTTACTTATGATAGAGAATCTGTAATTTGTCAGTATTTATTAACAATTTATACCAATTTAACAATTTTAGCTACAGGACTCATCTTTGATTTTTGCGAAGCTAGGTACAATTCAAAGAGCCTTTTTGCTTATTGCCTATCGCGCTTCGCGCACAGAAATCAAAAAAAATTAGTATACAACTTTTTAGTATTTAAAATTTCTTAAATTTATCTTTTTTATTTATTACTTAATTATTCTTAATTTTATTTTTTTAACTTTGTCCGTAATGATTTAGGCAGATAGTGAATTAGTTTAATAGCTCCATAAAAATTACCTGTTAGCTCAGTCTTGGGTAATTCTGAGATGCGTCTACTCAAAGATGTCTTACAAGTACAGAAAATCACTATTAGGAGACATAATTCAGGAATATGAGTTATGAATTAGCAATTGTCTTAGGAATTACTTCCCGCCTCCTAAGCTTATTTGATGTTATCTATCAAAAAATAGATAACTATAGTCGCATCAAATAATCAAGGCGAAAAAACTGCATAGTCTGCATTAATGCCAGAGCGACTTATGCGAATAAACTACTTTGCTTTCACCCAATAAATTGAATTTGAGGTAAAAATGAGACACGAAAAACTTTCTCCCGGACTACTGTTGGCATTTCAAGACTATCAAAATGAGGGAGATAAAGCTTTAGTTACACACAAGCGATCGCTTGGCATCATTGCCCACAAAAGCCCAGTCAAGCCAACAAAGAGCGTCGTTTTTATCTATTGCGATCCTGATGCAGACTTGAGTTATTTATCACAATATAACATTGAAGTCAATCAAAACTCTGGGAGTGTGCGGACGGCTTTTTTACCGATAGAAAGTTTAGATGTCTTGTCTGAAGAAGACGTTATCCAACGCATCAAGCCATCACGCAAACTTCATTTGAGGATGGACACTGCAATGGAAGCAGTCAAACTCCCGGAGTTCCAGAACAAAACTGGACTGACTGGTAAAGGAGTAATCATCGGCATTATAGACAGTGGAATTGATCCGAAACACCCCGCTTTTGCTGAACGAATTTTACACATTTGGGATCAAACACTGCCAGGGCCAGGAGTAACCGAAGGCGGCTATGGGGCGGAATTTACGGGAGCGCAACTGACAATTTCTCAGGATACTGGCGGTCATGGTACTCATGTTGCCGGAATTGCCGCCGGTGCCGATGCTAGCTATGGCGGTGTAGCACCAGAAGCAGAATTAATTGTCGTCAGGTCAGATTTACAGGATGCCCATATTGCTGATGGTGTGCGTTACATTTTCCGAATTGCTAGAGAGTTAGGACGCGCAGCCGTGGTGAATCTCAGCTTGGGTGGGCACGCTGATGCCCATGATGGTAGTGATTCCTTATCCAAAGTTATTGACGCGGAAACTGGCCCTGGAAGAATAGTTTGCTGTGCTGCCGGTAACGAAGGAAACGATAACATTCATGGACAAGCGATAATACCCAGTGGACGCACTCGTGGTATGCGCTTTAATGTTCCTTTGAATCAAATAGGCATAGTTTGGTTAAATGCTTGGTATTCCAAAGACAGCGAATTAGAAGTGTCTGTGCGGAGTCCTAACGGTTTTGTCACCCCATTCCAAAAAATAATTACTGACGGTAATGCCGCACAAGATTACCAGTTACCAGATGCAAGGGTGCAATTAGCGACACCAGCGCCAGATAAAGCCAATGGCGACCATAATTTCTTTGTGCAAATCCGGGGTATTGGCTCCTCGCCAGTTATGGGAGGTGTTTGGCAACTGCGAGTTCGCAACAGTTCTGCAACTGACACTCGTTTAGATGTATGGACATTAGATGATACTTCGTCAGTGTTTTTTACAGGTAAAAGTGTGAAAGATGCGCTAAAAATTGGTTCGCCAGGAGCCGCCAGCAGTGCAATTACAGTTGCCGCCTATACTACTAAAACCAAGTACACAGATATTGATAACGAAGTGCGAGAAATGGGATTAGAATTGCACACTATTTCGGAATTCAGTAGTGAAGGCCCACTCCGAAATAATGGACACAAGCCGGATGTAGCAGCACCAGGAGCGATGATTATTTCCACTCTTTCCGCCGATGCAAATTTTGACCGCTCATCAATGATTAATTCCAAGTTTGTGGTGCAGGCTGGTACGAGTATGGCGACACCATTTGTTAGTGGGTTAGTAGCATTACTATTGCAGCGAGATCCCAATCTCGATCCGGCTGCTGTGAAAGACTTGCTACGTAAAAATAGTACAATTCCTGGAAAACCCGCAGGGACATTTGATGAGAAATGGGGTTATGGAGTGATTAACGCTTTAAATCTGTAATTAGCTTCAGAGATGCGATATATTTATACACCTTTAACACAATAAATATATCGCGTCTCTTGAAGATTATACGGCTACTAAATTAAACAGTGCTAATTTTAAAATTGCTGACTTAACAGAGACAATTTAAATCCGAATAACTGCTTTAGATGCTGATTTTTAAGGAGTAAATTTGAGCGGTACTTTCATAGAGAAAGGGAATATTAATATACAAGCATAATCTGCGTTTAGGCTCTCAATAAATCTCAAAGCCAGAGAGAACAGCAATTAATCTGTAATTGGACATAGGAAATCGCCCATTAAATCTATACAGAGATAGGCAATAAAAACTCGCAAGTTTGATACCTTAGCTATACGATAGGTTAAGAATTGCCTGCTTTTTACCCACTTAATGCTCTATGGATTTTCAAAAGCTAGATGCTGCCCTTGCTACAGCGCTCAATGATGTTCAAAACCCAGAGGAACCGAGTTTAGAAGTTTTCATCCATACTGAACCAATTTTAGACTCTGCTGCAACTGCTGTTTTAGAAAATTTAGGCATCAGTGGTGTTACTAGTGGAAGAGATATATTTACGGCAACACTGTCACTAAATGCAATTTCCCACTTGTCCGAGGAACCTTGGGTAAAATATTTGAAGCGATCGCAGCAATTGCGTCTGGTTAATAGGAGAATAAATACAGGCAAGTTGGGTGTTTAATGACCATTTTCTAACCCTATACTACGCAGATAATTTTTTGCATTTACTGTGAATTAGGTTGTTTTTTTTCTGGAAAGTTACACTTCACCTCAATTTCCAGATTACTTACAGCAGAGCCTTCAGTAATTTCAGTAGTAATAATTTTTTGAAGAACAGCCAAGAAATCTGTCATCATAACTTGGCATGAATCATTAATTACATGATTCTTAACCTTTGATTGACTGAAAGATAGATCCTAAAGATGCGTCTAATTCGATACAATTTATAGGCAGAGAGAGCCGAGGAGAACAAGGTGGTCTTATTAAAAGGCTTTGAGATCGAGATGTATACTGGCACGCCTCAAGGTGAAATCGTCGGTCTCTCCGACAAAATTATTGCAGCCTTGGATGGATTTATGCGGGAGCCAGATAGCCGCAATGTCGAATACATAACCCAACCATCCCATAATTACGAAAATTTATTGTGTGCCTTGCTGCGTCCTCGGCGGGAGTTGCGAAACTACCTCAATCACTTGGGCGATTACACCTTGATACCGGGAAGTACTTTATCGTTGGGTGGCGGCGATCGCTTTCTGCGTTCCGATCCAGCAAATCCCTATCATGACTACATTGAGAACACCTACGGGACAAAAGTAGTCACCGCCAGCGTACATATTAATATAGGCATCAGCGATCCAGAAGTATTAATGCGGGCGTGTCGGGTGATCCGTATGGAAGCACCTCTATTTCTCGCCCTCAGCGCCTCATCTCCCTTCCTAGATGGCAAAACTACTGGCTATCACTCCACTCGCTGGGGCTTATTTCCGCAAACGCCTAACCATGTACCTTTATTTGCCAGCCACGCCGATCATATCCAGTGGGTGGAAGATCAACTCGTTGCCGGAACCATGCAAAATGTTCGGCATTTATGGACATCGGTGCGACCAAATGGCGATCGCCGCCCTTATGATCTAAATCGCCTAGAACTACGAATTTGCGATTTAATCACAGATCCCATTGCCTTACTAGCCATTACTGCCTTATTAGAAGCGCGTTTATTGCAAGTAATCGAAAATCCCAACATCGATCCTTTAACTCAAAGTATTTTCTCTAACGAAGAACTCGTCACCCTGACTGCTGAAAACGAAGCTGCGGCTGCGGCTGGTAGTCTCGATGCTCATTTGAGGCATTGGCAGGATGGTAGAAGCATCCTAGCCAGAGATTGGATTACCCAAATTTACCAAGATGTTTGGGCGATCGCTAAACAACGAGGCTTTAGCTGTTTTCTTTCCCCATTACACAAAATTCTCCGCGAAGGCAATGAAGCTCAACAGTGGTTGCAGTTACACACAGTCGGTTTTGACAGCCAGCGCGTCATCACTCAGGCTATTCTCGCCACCCAAGAACGCGAAATTGAACTCGAAGACAAATTGTGTTCGTCCCTACTAGCTTAATTGAAGAGGCAGAGGAGCAGGGGGGACAGAGAGGATAAGGGGAGAATTATTCAAGTTTCTCCCTTGTCTCCCCCCTCCTCCTTGTCTCCTATATCTCTATCTCGATGCCCCATACCCAATGGTAGATTTCTTTGGACATACTACCAGCCCTAAAATACACAAGTGTTTAATCTTTCTACATAAAACTTAATATTTGCCAATTTTAGCCAAATATCCTCTCAGGGATTGCTCTGGGAGGCTTTGTGCTATTGTTTTAAAAATCTAATCGATGGATGATGCTTGATTATTATTAACAAAACCTATGAATAGCCTCTACCCTTTGGTAGATTTAACATTGACAATAAATTGTTTTATACAATACGTAGATTATACGGACAATGCCCCAGGTCGTTTTAGTTAACCCACAAATTCCTCCTAATACAGGTAATATTGCTCGTACTTGTGCAGCAACAGGTACAGAGTTGCATTTGGTAGGGCCCTTAGGGTTTGAAATTAGCGATCGCTACCTCAAAAGAGCCGGCTTAGATTACTGGCCTTATGTCAAACTCCACTATCACGAATCCCTAGAAGCCTTTAAAACCGTACATCAAGAGCGTGGAGGCAGATGGTTAGGTTATACCGTTGGTGGGAATTTTAGTTACGTCAGCTTTCAATATCAAGCCGATGATTGGCTACTGTTTGGTAGTGAAACTACGGGCTTACCACCAACAATTTTGTCAGATTGCGATGCTACTCTGTATATTCCGATGAGCCAACCAGGGGTTCGCAGCTTGAACTTGTCAGTCAGTGTGGCAATTGGCTTATTTGAAACCCGTCGTCAGTTAGGCTATCTACAATAGTTGTTTACCTTCACAAGCTAAGTATATTTACTTGTTGTCTCTACAAATATCTATCTAAACTGGAGAATTTTGGCAGCAAGATTTTTTTGTTTACGGCAAAATATGTAAAAGAATATACCAAATTCTGGGTTTATTCGCCAATTGTAGTGGAAGATACTTACAAAGAGAGGAAGGTTATTATAAGAAATTTATATATAAAACTTGAGATAATGCCAAATTTGAATGATAGATTTTGATGAATTTGAAGCATCCTAAATTGGGAACAAAAGCGCTAAAATCCAGTCATGTCATGTATTTGAGCTGTTTTTGCTCGTTGAACTCCCAAAAGCAGCCTAAAATTAGACGATAGTTAATACGGTTGTTTTTTAGGGAATAATCAACGTAAAGTCTCGTGTTGAGAAGACTGATGGGCTAGAAATATCTTGAAGATATCTACAGCAGGGGGCATCACTTTTCCAGAAGTCGCAAGCAATTTATTTTTCGGCAGCGACTATAGACTAGGCAAATCATTTGTTTAGTCCCCGTGATTGACGCAAGACAAGCGCGGATAATGGTAAAGAGTTATAAACGTCCTAAGTGGTGTTAGGAGTGGTTCGGACAAGTAAACACAGCAAACTTTAAGTTTTGCTAATACATGTAAACTTGTCTAAATCAGAGAAGCAGGTTAATCTTGCGTAAGCATCTCTGGTGAATGTGATCTTGATATATCATTTGTTGTGATCTAAATCATTGACTAGTATCCAACTGAAAAATCGAGGTCAGTTAAGCGCTAGTGATCATAGGAGGTCGTCTTTGAAACGAGCATTAAAAAAGAGAGTAAAAGCTGTGTTGAACAATAACCCCAACAGCGATGATGCCCCGGTAGAACTACAAAATGTGATGAATCCAAAAGTTAACCGCCGGGTGCGGACAAAAGCCGCCATGATTGGCTTGGCAATCTCTATGGGAGCAACCAGCCTTTTGGTGACTCGACAAAGCGATCAAGCCCAAGCAGCGGTGCCAGTAGGCAGCCAAAAGGCTTCCTCTTCGATTCCTGCTGCTCCTGACACTGAAGTGAAATTCGCCTCCACAAAGCTGGAGTCCCAAGCAGTCTCATCAGCGAGCGTGCCGGAAAATCCTGTGATCGTGGAACCAACGGCAGTCTCACAAGTGCCTGGGCTTGAAGCTAAATGGCAAGTCGCGGCAAATGGAATATCTTTGCAAATTCCTGCATCAGAAACATTTTCCCAAGCAACAGCTGGTTATAAAAATTCCACTAACCTGAAGCCACAAGTGGCACAGGGTTTGAACAACACATTAGCTGAGACTAGTTTCCCAACAGTCAATAATTTGTCTGACTATAGTGCTGATGGTGTTGGCAGTACAAATGTTTTATTGAATGCCCAGCCACAAACAGTAGCAACATCTGGTGCAGTCAACGGTGAGATAAATGCACAACTTAAGGCACAACAAGAGTTTGCACTGAATCGCTTACAAGAAAAATCTAATCGGTTAAGAAAAAGTCTCGCACAGTTACAGTCTGGGGAAACTGAAAACTTATCACCAGCTGATATTGGTTTGGCACAACCGACGACTGGAGTTGAAAAAACTGCATTAGTCCAGCCGAATACTTCTGACGATGCAAGCAAAGCGAACTTGATATCGAAGTTAAAACAGAAGAATCAGACAAGTGCAATTGCACCAGTACCAGCTACACCAAAACTTATTGCGTCCTCGACTCGAACCGCCTACGAAGTTAAGCCTGGAGATACACTAGCAGCGATCGCCAGCAAATACAATACTTCAGTATCAGAACTAGTTAAGGTAAATAACCTCAACAATCCCAATGAACTGAAAATTAGTCAAAAACTAATTATTCCTGCTAGTCAAGTTGAGGTAACAGTAGCCAATCAACCTACTGTAGTCAGCCAACCTGCTGTAGCGAGTCAACCTACTTTTGTAGAGTCCAGCAAAACTCCAAAAGTAGCTACCTCTCCTATGAACATTGGTAGTGCCAACTCCTATCTACCAACTCCTTCACAATCACCATCTATTGCCGACAGCAGCAGCGTTGCCGTCCCTACATCGGTAATTGCGAACAATCAGGTTCAGGCAAATAGTGCCACTGACTTAGAAGTACGCCCTACCACTCCTACTAGGTCTTATGGTGTTGGTGGTGAAGATCCAGTGCCAAAAGCTTTTGCTGAAATACAACAGCCTAAAACACCAGCAAATAGGGTAGCACGGGGAAATAATAATGACCGTTTGCGCGGCTTGCAAGCGGAAATTCAGAGATTACAGCAGAAATACCGCGCTCAACAGTCTGGTAATTTAGTTGTGCCAGCAGCTAGCGATACTACTAACGCTGCAATGCTCACTCCTATTTCTACTCCTAATAATTTCATCGTACCTAACTCTGCTGTTCGACCAAATAGTGTAGCGATACCAATTCCAGTTCCTACACCTATTAGAGCTACCTATAGCGCTCAACCAATCAAGTCCCAATTCCGTACTAGTGTACGTCCTACCGAGGCAGTAAACCCAGAATTCTTGCCCAATCTCGGTTCTGCTAGTCAGTGGACTCCTGCTCGCACTAAATCTCCTACAAGAGTTGCAACTCCTCCTGGAAGAGTAAATGCCTCTGACTCCTTAGGAAAGATGCGGGGAACCACAGTTACTCCACAGATACTACCGCCTTTGGCAGCAGTGGATCAATATCTGCCCAGGCCCATTGACGAACTGACACCTCCTCCATCTTCCTCAACCGTAGCTTACACATGGCCGGCAAAAGGTACCCTTACCTCTGGTTATGGCTGGCGCTGGGGTAGAATGCACAAAGGAATTGACGTTGCTAACTCCACTGGCACTCCAGTTGTCGCCTCAGCTGAGGGGACGATAGAAAAAGCAGGCTGGAACAATGGTGGCTACGGCAACCTTGTCGAAGTTCGCCATCCTGATGGCAGCACGACTCGCTATGCTCATAACAGCAAGATTTTAGTGCAACCTGGTCAGCAGGTACGTCAAGGAGAAACAATTGCTTTAATGGGTAGCACTGGTCACAGTACTGGCCCACACACCCACTTTGAAATCCATCCATCAGGTAAGGGTGCTGTTAACCCAATCGCCATGTTACCGGATCGCATATAATTTCTTGGCTATCTGTAACTAAATCATTGCCTTGTTTTGTTGAGGGAGTTTACCTCCCTCTTTTGCTTTCTATAAACTCAACAGGGATGAAAGCTGTAAGAAAATTGCAAAAATCTTAGTATTGAGCAAATTTGTATGCTATACTAGTTTATGATTTGAAGATATATGGCTCAGTAGCTCAGTTGGTTAGAGCGCGGGACTCATAAGCCTGAGGTCGTTGGTTCAATTCCAACCTGAGCCACTTTAAAAGTTATAAATAGTGAGTATTGATCTATAGGCATTTCTAATACTCAGAACTCAAAACTCAGCACTATTTAATGTGGCGAATTACTTCGGCAACTGACCAAGCTTGAGCGATCGCACCTCTGGGTGTATGAGGTGCATCGCCATCAAATATCTCAGAAATAGAGCCAAGACAAGCGCCAGATAAGAAATGATCTAGCAGAGGTTGCCAATCAAAAGGCAGCGATTGTTGTGGATAAAAACGTTGCCAAGCCCGAATATATGGTCCAATTAGCCAACCCCAAACAGTACCTTGGTGATAGGCGCGATCGCGTTGCTCTTGATTCCCCTCATATCTCCCTTTGTATTCGGGATCTCCTGGATCGAGACTGCGAAGGCCATAAGGAGTCAGCAAGCTGATAGTTGCCAAATCTAGTATCTGACTACCTTGTTGGGCAGAAAATCCACAGTGGTGCAGTGACAGCGCCAAAACCGCATTGGGACGAATTTGAAAATTCCGGCGATCGTCCGGCTCGATAGTGTCGTACAAATAACCCAGCTGAGGATTCCAGAACTTTTGCAGCGAGATTTTAACTTTTTGTGCTTGCAGAGCATAACGCTGTGCTTGCTTAGTGAGACGCACTGGATCGCCAATTTCAAGCGAACTTAAGCGTTCTGCCCACCGACTTAGCCAACATAAAGCTGAATACCACAGCGCATTGATTTCCACTGGCTTGCCATGACGGGGAGTAACGGGATTTGCCCCAATCACCACATCCATCCATGTGAGAGCTACACCACGAGCATCCCAACTAATTAGCCCATCAATAGCATCAACCTGGATATTGTAGTGTGTACCACCAACAAAGGCTTTGTGGATTTGTTGGACTACAGAGAATTGCTCTGCTAAAAATTCCCAGTCTTGGGTAGCTTCTAAATAAAGACCTAAAGTTTCAATCCACCACAGCGCCGCATCAATGCTGTTATAAAGTGGTTCACTATCGGCATCAGGAAATACATTAGGCATCAAACCGTGGCGATAGTAATGCCTAAAAGTCCGTAATACTCCTTTTGCCAGATCAAAGCGCTGTGGAACTAGTGCCAATCCAGGTAAGGCGATTAATATGTCGCGCCCTCGCTCATTAAACCAGTGATAACCAGCAATGATTGTAGGGCCTGGAATTGAGGCTCGATAGACGATAAACTGATCGCTTGCTTTAAGTAGGGCTTGCCAGATTGTAGATTGGGCATTGGTTATTAATTTATCTCCCCCTGCTCCTCTGCTCCCCCTGCTCCTCTGCTCCCCCTGCTCCCCCTGCTCCCCCTGCCCTCCTACTCCCCTACCCCCCTCACTCCATCCAAAAATCTGGGAGAGTCGGTCTTGCTCTATCTCCACGGCTTCTGCAAAGGTTTCGGAAGTGAGAACACCTGCCATCAAGTTTGGAAAACCTACTCGTGCTTCTAGTGTTACCACATCTCCTGGTTGCAGTCTGACTATCAAGTAACCAGGGCTGTAGAGGTCTTCTTTGTCACTTAATCCCCGTTTTGTCTCCTCAGACAATCCATAATTCCAATACCAAACTGCATCTGGTTGATATTTTCCTTTTGTCCAACGCAAGTGCCAAGGTATACCGAAATTACCCAATTTTTTTGCTTGCAGGCAGATTTGCTGTTGCCCAAGCAATTCTGAGAACTGTAATCCTGAACTAGCAATTTGTGGGTGGTGAAAATCACGTTCTGCGATCAGCAGTCGCAGCCGTAAAATTGCTGTATCACTTCCGTCATAGCGATATTGGATCAGAATTCGATCGCAAAATTGGGCATTGGGAAGAGGCAGAGGGGCACTTTGCTGGAGGCAAGGAGGAGAATGAGAAATTACCTCTTTCCTGTCTGTTCCAAAGTTTTCAGCCTCTACCAACCCATAAGGCATCACCAATTGTCTGCTTAATTGCCAGTTATCTCGACCCCAAATCCATTTTGGAACTGGGTTAATATCAAAACAGCGCAACAGTTCGTAGCCTGTCCGTTCAATCTGACCGTTACCCCAAACGTTTGTCCCCAGTGCTACAACGTTCCCCGATACTTCTAAGCTTGCGTCTAAGTGTGAAAACAGCAGAGTCCGCCCAGAAGGTGGGTTTGTAGCGGTAAACAGCCAACCGTGATAGGTGCGCGTGCGGACATCAGAAATCGTACCACTGGCAAAACTTCCTAAGCCATTGGTAAGTAACCATTCTCTTGTATCTAAATCAGGCATTGGCTACTCAAAATCGTTATGAGTATGATATAGTCGTAACAGATCGTAATTAAACTGTAAGAGCGTGGATGGGCGAGTTTTACTTGACCCGTATTCCAACGCTAATAAACCGATAAAGGAGAATTAGGTTAATGTCCCTTACTTACGGAACCGAAGGAAGCCTCCGCGTTGGCCAACAAGCTCCCGATTTCACAGCAACGGCTGTGGTAGATCAGGAATTTAAGACAATCAAACTTTCCGATTATCGCGGTAAGTATGTCGTCCTGTTTTTCTACCCACTAGACTTTACCTTTGTTTGTCCTACTGAAATCACAGCATTTAGCGATCGCTACGAAGAATTCAAGAAAATCAATACTGAAGTCCTTGGGGCTTCTGTTGACAGTGAATTCTCCCACCTCGCTTGGATTCAAACAGATCGTAAGTCTGGTGGTGTCGGCGACCTGAATTATCCTCTAGTCTCAGACATTAAGAAAGAGATTAGCGCCGCTTACAACGTTCTTGACCCAGCAGCTGGCATTGCCTTGCGTGGTCTGTTCATCATCGATAAAGATGGTATCATACAGCACGCTACCATCAACAACCTAGCTTTTGGTCGCAGCGTTGATGAAACCCTGCGGACATTACAAGCAATTCAGTATGTTCAATCTCACCCCGATGAAGTTTGCCCAGCTGGTTGGCAACCTGGTGACAAGACAATGAATCCTGACCCAGTGAAGTCTAAAGTTTACTTCTCTGCTGTCTAAATTTCGTTAGCAAACTCTAATCCAAGTTGTTGGAGTTGAGAGCAAAATCAATGAAAACCACAGATAAACAGAGATACACATGAAACAGTGTCAACCTCTGTATCTATCTGTGGTTTTTTCATAAAATAGTATTTAAATAATTCTGATTTTTCATGTTATGTGGAAAAGTCTAACAAAAACCTAACCCCCTAGCCCCCTTCCCGACGCGGGAAGGGGGAAATTCAAAGTCTTTCTCCTTTTAGGAGAGAGATTTTCCAGATTCTGTGAAAAGTCAGTTAAATAATTAGGGTTAAAAATATGTTGACTTCAACTGATTTTAGTGGTTTATTAAATGAGCGATTCTTCCGCAACTTTTTACCAGTTCCAGCTAGAAATCAACTCAGGTTTGGAGTAGGAACGCCTGATTTTCAACTGCCAGATATTACCAACGGAACTTTAGTAAAATTGTCTGATTATAAAGGCAAGCAACCAGTCTTACTCGCCTTTACTCGCATCTTTACCGAAAAACAATATTGCCCCTTTTGTTTTCCTCATATCAAAGCCTTGAATGAGAACTATGAGCAATTTAAAAATCGCGGTATAGAAGTTTTAATGATTACTAGTACCGATGAACGGCAGAGTCAAATTGTTGTGAAAGATTTAGGCTTAAAAATGCCGTTATTGAGCGATCCTAGTTGTCGAGTGTTTCGTACATATCAAGTAGGACAAGCACTAGGAGCGCCTTTACCAGCCCAGTTTGTATTAGATAAAGAAGGGAAACTCACCTACTGGCATTTATTTTCTTTTCTGGATCACAATGCTAGTGTTGAGACTCTGTTAGAACAATTTAATTGAGTATAAGGTGTAAAATTAATTGGCAATACCCACTCTACTGATAAAACTGTGAGGTTTTATGGTGCTGACCCTTTATCATTCATCTATTTCTCCTAACTCTCGCCGCGTCTGGATTACTCTGCTGGAAAAAGGACTTGAGTTTGAATTAGTAGAGATAAAGCTAGATGGGGAACAGTTTAAACCAGAGTTTTTGGCAATTAACCCATTCCACCACATTCCAGCTTTGGTGGATGACGGCTTTAATGTCGTGGAATCTTTAGCAATTCTGGACTATTTAGAGGCAAAATATCCCACACCTGCGATGTTGCCTAAAGATGCCAAGGATTTAGCGATCGCACGGATGGTACAACTGGTAACTGTAAATGAGCTTTTGCCAGCAACCACCACATTTTTACCTCAGATATTAGGCTTACCTGGAGAAAATCCCGAAAAAATCGAGCAGGCGAAGCAGAAAATTTCAACAGTACTCAAATTATTTGAGAATTTACTTGACGATCGCCCTTACTTTGGTAGTCAAAACCTAACTCTGGCTGAGGTTGTGGCTGGAACTGTAGTAATATGGCTGCCGGAAGTAGGCATTTCTTTAAAAGATTATCCAAAACTGAATGCTTGGCACGATCGCTTAATTGTACGTCCATCGTGGCAAGCTACCGAGTCTACACCAGAGGCAATGGAAGCGTTTAAGTCTGTCATTGTAGCGAGAAATACGCGGCATCAGACCTAATCAATGTAGAAACGATAAATTTTACCGTTTCTACAATCCGAAGTTTTCACAGCTTGACTTGCTGCAAATGACTCCGGGGATTATAAGTACGTATAGCCCGGATTTTTTCATAATATTCTCGCTCTTGTTGGCTGAGGTCTTTTGGTGGTGCGATCGCCACCTTCACCAACTGATCGCCACGTCCACCCTTGGCGAGGGGCCAACCTTTGCCACGTAAACGCAGTGATTGTCCAGAACGTACCCCGGCTGGTAGCTTGACATTAACTGAACCGTCGGGAGTGGGTACATCAATAGACGCTCCCAGAGTAGCTTCATCTGGTGTGATTGCCACTTCGCACACCAAGTTATCGCCTTCCATTTGGAAGAACGAGTGCGGCTGAAGTTCGACTTTTAAGTATAAATCTCCTCGTTGTTGAGTCATCGGGTTGATTTGACCTTTACCCCGCACGCGCAGACGAGTACCAGGTTTAGCCCCAGATGGAATACGAACATCAATTGTTTCGTTGCCTAAACTGAAGCGCTTTTGCACGCCGTTAAATGCTTCAGCAAAAGTTAGGGTGATTATAGCTTCACTATCCTGGGAAGTACCCGCACCTGCATCTTGAAACCCAAAATCGTTAAAGCCACCAAAACCACTTGTAGCACCTGTAGGAGGGCGGTAAGAGTAACTTTGTCGCCCACCCCCACCACGAGGGGCAGCACCGCCAAAGCGCCCTAGCAACTCATTAATGAACTCATCAAAATTGCCGTATTGGCTGAAGTCAAAGCCACCCATATCGGCACCAACGCCGCCGCCGGGGAAACCTTCGCCAGCTTGCTTCCAATATTGACCGAATTGGTCATATTTTTTGCGTTTATCTACATCTGAAACAACCTCGTAGGCTTCGCTAACTTCTTTAAAGCGTGCCTCTGCCTGTTTGTTATTTGGGTTGACATCGGGGTGATATTTGCGGGCTAGTTTACGAAAGGCTTGTTTAATCTCATCTTGAGTGGCAGTCTTATTAACTCCCAAAATTGCGTAATAGTCCTTGAAGTCGGTTGCAGCCATCTACTAGCCTCCTATAGAAATTACTGTTATGTTTTTTTTTAAGAACACAGATATTTGATTGCTAGGTAGAGTGCCAAGCAAAAGAATCTGATTTTAAATTAACAAAGAATATAGAAAATCAAGTGTGGTTCTTGCTCAACGTGCGATCGCAATTTCCGTACTCCGATTTTTCTGATAAGCGGATCAGCCCGTCTAGCCCCTCTTCCAGGCTTGGAGGGGCATCCCGGAGTTGACGGTGCATCCGCAAAATAATTTCTTCAGGAACCTGGCGCGATCGCCTTTTATTGCGTGCCAAACACAGCCAGACTGGTGTATCCACCCAAATTCCCATAATTTGGGTAAAGCCCAATTCACGGGCTAAAGCAATGACTTCACGGCGATGACGGCGCTGGGCATTGGTAGCGTCGAAAATGGCTGTATTTGCTGTAGAAATAGCTTGTTGAAATTGCCGTTCTACTTCCTGCCAAATCAGCAGCCACGGCCCCTGAAAGGCTTGAGAACCGAACAATTGCCCCCTGATGCCATCTGTAGAAATCAGCGGCATCTGGGGGCATTCTGTCATTAATTGTTTTGCAAAAGTTGACTTACCGCTACCTGGAAGACCAATCAGCAAAAACAGTTTAGTCATTTGTCCGTTGTCCTTTGTTACTTGTAACTATTAACCAATGACTAATGACTAATGACTAATGACCAATGACCAATGACTAAATGATTGTTCCATCAGCAATTACAGCATTTTTCAGCACGACGACGATACCACTGCGGATGTAAAAACCTTGGTTTTCGCGTTCAGCTTCTTGCACATTATCTTTATTGATAATTTTGACATCATGACCGATGCGGGCATTTTTATCAATGATGGCACCGCGAATGATCGTGTCTGTACCGATGCCTACGGGAATGTCATTATCTATCAAGCTACATTGCCGTTCTACAGAAGCTTGGTAAAAATCTGCACCCATGAGTAAAGATTCTTCGATGACGCAGCCAGATTCAATCCGCGATCGCACTCCTAAAACTGAATGTTGAATGCGGCAATTTTTCAAAATACAACCTTCGCCAATAATTGATTCTGTGATATGGCAATCTAAAAGTTTAGTCGGAGGTAAGTAACGAGGGCGGGTATAAATTGGTGCTTTTTCGTCGTAGAAACTAAAAGGTGGCTGGGGCTGCTGAGTCAGAGCTAAATTTGCTTGATAAAAGGCTTCGATTGTTCCAATATCTTCCCAGTAATCATCAAAAAGGTAAGCTTGAACGTTGTAATCTTTAGAGGCATCAGGAATAATTTCTTTACCGAAATCAGTCCTTTCTATACCTTCTCTCAACAACTTGAACAAAACTTCTTTTTTAAAGACATAAATCCCCATTGAGGCGATGTAAGGCTGTTTCAGGGCTTGTTCTTTTGTTAATCCCAGTACACTTGTATCAACTTGCATTTGGGTTAACGCTTCGCCTTTAGGTTTTTCACTAAAGTCAATTACCCTACCAGAATCGTCAATTTTCATCAAGCCAAAATCTGAGGCGCGGCGCTCATCTATGGGGATGACTGAGAGAGTAATATCAGCCCCTGTGTCCCTATGGCGTTGGATAAACTGGCGATAATCCATCCGGTAGAGGTGATCGCCTGAAAGGATTAGATATTCTTCTACATCCCATTCTTCCATCAACCATAGATACTGACGCACAGCATCGGCTGTACCTTGGAACCAGTTGGGATTTTCTGGTGTTTGTTGTGCAGCTAGCACTTCCACAAAACCTTCGTTGAAACCAGTAAAGTTATAGGTACGGGCGATGTGACGATTCAGGGAAGCTGAGTTGAATTGTGTCAGGACGTAGATTTTGAATATTTCGGAATTTATGCAGTTACTAACAGGGATATCGATTAAGCGGTACTTCCCCGCTACTGGTACTGCTGGTTTAGCGCGGAGTTTGGTTAATGGGTAAAGCCTAGTACCCGCGCCACCGCCAAGGATGATTGATAATACTTTTTTCACAAAATTTCTCCCGACTGCCTTTCAACTCTCATCTTCAGTTTAGGACTGTCTGCCACCACAGGTAAGGGGGATCATGTGATTCTTAGGGAGGAATTTTATAGAATGCTGTTGGTTATGGATAGTACGGCTAATAAGTAAAAAACTAGAACATTTGTATTTATTTAGACAGGTGAACAATATAGGGAGTTTTGGCTACGTTTGCCTTGCATAGAATTTGACTATCGCTTTTGCATTTTATATCGATATAGAAATCATATTTAATTTTTGAAAAAACTTAGTACCACTTGAAAAGCCTTGTTGCCTGTTGGCTGCCATCGCTTTTGCACTGCGCGAACAAAAATCAAAGCTGACTGCTATAGTTATCTATTTATTTTTTTTGATAAAGTATGTTGCGAGATAAAATTATCAGGTGAATCACTATTTTGGGCAATATTGAGACGTAGAAACTGCACCCAGACTTCATCGCTAAGTAACTTTAAAGCAATTTTAGGATTGTTAATTGCGATCGCACCGATAACTTTACGCCATCCTTGCTGCAATGACTCAAGAAAAGCCTCTTCAATAGAAACTTGACTCAACAACGAAAGGGCGGTTTCAAAACTTTCTGAATCAGCTTGTATATTCTTCGATCTTAACCCTTGAAGTGCCACATTTAACCACACAGGCAGAAGTTCCAGCCAATTGCTTTGCTGTATGTTTTTGAGTGCAATGTCTTCCTTACCTAGCGTACCCCATATATATAAAGACTCCACAGCCAGTTTAGAATCACGGTTGTTTAGAGCATTTTGCCATAATTTTTGAGCTTGATTTTGGAAGCGATTAGCAAGAAATTCATAAGCTTCCTGGACTTGATGCAAAATTGTGACTTTATAAACTGATTCACCCCGTGGTAGGTAATCACCACGATAAGATAGCCAGTTATGAGATCCACATAGATGGATTTCTCGATCAACTATTACTTCTTTTATATGGGAGTCTCCCAGCCATAAAACCTGTACAGATGATAAACCATCAGGTGTTTTTATTGCTCGCAGTTTTTTCTCGACTTCTGGCGAAATTGGTTTCTCTTCATCTTCTTGTCGCCGCGCAATTCCATGTCCAATTAAAATCCAAACTCCACGATTAGCTAATTTTTGTAACAAAGTTAGAAATTTTTCATCGACAACTGCCTGATTCACCCAAGGAGAATAAATAATAACCTGATTTTTGGCAGAATTTAAAACTTCTGAGAAAGCTTGGCTAATTTGTCCGTCACGTAACTGTACAACTTCACCTACGACTGGAGATTTATCTACTTTTTTACCAGCTTTTTTCGCAGGTTTTAAGGCTTTTTGACGAATATTTTCAAGCCTAGCTTCTATTTCAGTATTTTTATGTTTGAGAATGGCTTCACGTTCAAAATTGATGGTTTCGTCTGACAATTTACATAATGCTTGTAAGGATATTTTACCTTGAGCGTGTAAATCTTCTAACCAATTTGATGCTGACTCTAAAATTTGTTTTCCATTTCTTATTTGGATGGTTATTTTATCTTCAAGAGCATCGAAGATAACGAAAAGCGATATCTTTCTCCAAAATTTTTGAGTTGGATTTAATACCTTATAAGAAGTAACTATTTTTCCCTCTTCTGGGACATGAAGTGCTAAATCTGAAGCCTGAATAAATTTTTGTATTTCCTCAAGTTGTAAAGAAGAGATATCAGCAATTGTATGATCAATAGTTAAAAAATCTGCCAAGTCTGGCAACTTTATCACTGTCTCGCTTAGTGATTCAGCTTGAAAGGTTATTTTGTCGCTTAAAGGATCTGTAATAGCATTAAGCTGTACAGGATATGGGGGCTGTGGTACAGACCCTTTTTCATAAAATGAACGACCTTCAGAAGTAACTGTAATTGGTGATGTTGGTGATAGAGTTTGTAATGAGCGAAGAGTTGCAGTAGTAGTTTTGATAAATACAGAATCCAGTCCAAGTACAGAGGCTAATTCATCCTCTGTGGGCGGAGGTTGAAATTCAATCGCAGCGCGGATAATAAATTCTTCGAGTACGTTAAACTGGCGGGGTTCTTTGATATTTACTTCTATAGTAGTTTGACGCAAACTATAACGGAATTGACGCGCTGCTAAAACCGATAAACTAGGACTTTGCGCTTCTATTTCGTCTACAAAATTTTTGAGATTGTCATCAATAGGTTTAGCAGAAGAGGCGAGAAACATCAAGGGAATAAGATTGGATAATTGAATTTGTACAAATACTTGTAACCCATGAGGCAAAGTATTTTTATGGTTTCAATAAGCTTTGGCGACGACTAGCCTACCAAGCAAATCCAGCACCAGTGACAAATATTAGCACATTATAAATTTTCCTAGGAATGACCATTGTGGGAGTATTGAGCAGCTTAGGGGTAAAAGCGATCGCCAGTGTCCCATTTTGAATTCCTACTTCTACTGTAATTACCGTAACGCTTTTTTCTCCTAATCGGGTTAAAGTTGCGATCGCAAAATCTTAAAGGTTATTTATAAAGTAAAAATAAGATTATTGTACGGTGTGTTAGGCACATATTTCTAGATGATTTGTAACAAAAGTTTTCATCAAAGTGCTAACGCACCGTGTTACATAGCGGTGCGTAATAGCAAAGCCTTAATCCACCTTAATAAGATTTACTTTATAAACAGTCTCTAAGAGGCTGTTTTAAAAGTGTTTGGACGTGCTTTTAAGTACTTCTAGATCCCCCCTAGCCTTAAAAAAGGGGGGAACCGGAATCAAAGTCCCCCTTTTTAAGGGGGATTTAGGGGGATCTTAACTTTTGATACCGATAAGGGGACTTTTAAAACATCCTCTAAGCAGGCCTTATGAAATAGGAGTGGTTATGTCTTCCTCCAAGGATGCTGGCAATTCAGAAGAACTAGCGCCAGTTTCTGGTGTTGAAAGCTCATCGCTTACCATTCCATCCCATGAATAGTTGCAGATTTTGGTGTGAAGCAATTTACCAAATGTCAGGTTAATTGCAAGGGCAAAAGAATCGATAAAAATTAGATTTACAAAACGATCAATCATTAGACCCCCTTGAGCTAAATTAAGCATCAAGTGATATTTGATTTCTTACTACACAAGCCATAATCTCTTTTCCAGAAATGTCTGGTATCTTAATAATTCCTAGTTGAAGGGGAAAGGGGAAAAAGGATTGTGGGTAAGGGAAGCAGGAAAGAAAATATTATTTATCGCTTTAATTTTGAGAAGAAGTAACGCCCAGAAAAGGCTTCATCTCATCAGTATAATTGCCAAAAATGATGCAGGCGACTGGATAATTTCTACCTACACGGGCTAGTTTGTCTAATAGATAGCCTCAATCTTTTCAATCAAACTCTTGAGATCGGTAATTTAATTTGTACTAATACTTATAACCCATGAGGCAAAATATCTTTATGCTTTCAGTAAGCCTTGGCGACGACTAGCCCACCAAGCAAATGCAGCACCAGTCACAAACATTAGTAGACCATAAATTGCCCCAGGAATAGCCATTGTAGGATTATTCAGCAGCGTAGGTGTAGAAGCAATCGCGATCGCCAGAGTCCCATTTTGAATTCCTACTTCTACTGTAATTGCCGTAACACTTTTTTCTCCTAATCGGGTTAAAGTTGCGATCGCAAAACCTAAAGCCATTGCAACCACATTCAAAACTAGAGTTGCTCCGCCCACATCTATTACATAAGAAACAAAATTATTCCGTTCTCGCAACAGCACTCCAGTAATTACCACCGCCAGGAAAAATAAAGATAGCCACTTCACAGGTTTATCTGCCTTGTCTGCCAATCCAGGTGCATACCGCTTGGCTATCATCCCAATTGCTACAGGTAAAAGTGTAATCACCGCAATCTGCAAAACAGTATTTAAGAAAGGTAACTGTAGCGTTGTTCCTTCCCCCAAAAATCTCTGCATTGACAAATTTACTACCAGAGGAATCGTAAAAACCGTAATGAAACTACTAATAGCTGTTAGCGTCACAGAAAGAGCAACATCACCCCCAGCCAAAAACGTAATCATATTAGAAGTAGCGCCACCGGGACAGGCTGCTAAAATCATTACACCTACCGCCAATTCTGGCTTAAGGGGAAACACCGATGCAATACCAAAGCCCACCATTGGCAACATGAGCAACTGTGCCACTAAGCCAACCACCACCGCTTTGGGATAGATTATAACTCGCTTGAAGTCCTCTAGGGTCAAAGTTAACCCCATACCTAACATGATAATAAATAGAGCCAAGGGCAGAAAAACAGCCGTCAGAAAATTTGCTTCCATCCTTAACCCGCGTTGGTAACAACAAAAGTGCCTCTGGATTGTACCGTATTCCCGTTAAATTTCTAGTTCAAGAACTGTAATAGGTTTAATAGAAGAGCCGAGAAACATCTACGAAACCTCCATGAAGACTTACAATATTTGATACTTCGGAATACATACTTCCGACTTTACCTGGTTGATGGGTAAACAAATTATGACAACCTACTATTATCAGCAGTTCTTGGGCGCGAGAAAATGCAACATTTACCCGTTCTGGTTTCTTAGCAAATCCGACATCTCCTTTGCTATTATTGCGAACCATGCTCACAATCACAACAGGTCTTTCCATACCTTGAAATCTGTCTACTGTCCCAGTCCGAATCTCTAATGAAGGAAAAAGTTCGGATTGTAGGCGTTCATCAATTTTCCTTAATTGAGCGCCATAAAATGTAATGACAGCAATTTCTTTTTTTGGTTCACCATTAGCAACTTTAGAAGCCCAAGTAGTCTCAAATTGTTGACACAGACGTTCAATCGCATCAATTTCTGGAGTATTAAAATAAGAAGTTCCGTTTCTTTGCTCTAAAAACTCATTTTCAATAGGCGTTTTTACCCAAATAAGATGCTGAGATTCTTGGATAATTTCGCCTACTAAATGATGTGCGCGTTTTGTGTCCGGTTCCAAAATACCAGATTCTAGTTTACCATCATAAAACTGATTGATTGCACCCATAATAAATGGGTGCATTCGATATTGTGTAGTTAGCATTTGTTTAATGCTTTCATCAGCCGATTCAAACTGACTTTTAAATAGTGATTCTTCTAAGAATTGTAGTTCGTCTCGCGTATTGCCCATTGTTTGAGCAACTTCTTCTAAAGTACTAGTGTCAAGCATGGGTGGTAATTGCCGATGATCGCCTACCATGACTAATTTTTTACCTTTCAAGGCTGGGATTAGTAACTCTGGTGGAGTACACTTGCTAACCTCATCAATAATGACAACATCAAAGGATTTGAATTCTTCCGAAAAACCTCTGCTTGCAGCTTGAACGCAGGTGATACCAACGACGTTGGCATTATCTAAATATATGCGCCTTAAATCGTCGCGATCGCGCTCATTTGGCTGTCTTAATTTTCTAATCCAATCTTGGACAAAAATCTGATATTTTTTGAGGTAATTTTCTTCTTTTTCGAGTTCCTTCTGCCAAGATTCAAACTGAATATTGATACCGCGCAATAACTCTATATTAAACAAGTCAGTAGCAGAATTTTCTGGTTTAAACTTATCCGGTATTCTTTGCCATTCTTTCAACCACCAGTTTCTTTCTTCTATTAAACTATCTGATGGCTGTGGTTGTAATTTATCTTCTATTTCACGTAAGCTAATTTGCAATTTTTGAAGTTGTTGTAGAGAAGTTTCAGTTTCTTCTTGTAGTTTTGATAAATGCTCGTGTAGAGAATTTTTAATCATCTCTAACACCGCAAAAGGTTCTAAGGATGAAATTAAGGTTTCAAGCTGACTAATGGAAGTTACCCAATAATGAACTTGATTTGAAAATTCTTGTGGATGCTCCCAAATATTTGATTGGGTTGCAAGATATTTCTCAGTTAAAGTGCGTAATTGAGCAGGTATATTTTGTTGATTAAGTTCTTGCAAGATATTAATAACTCTGCCAAGTTGCAGATTAGCATCTTGTTCTGCTTTTTCTACCTCAGCTTGAGTAATGGATATTTGCTGTTGGCTAATTTCATTTTTCTGAAGTTCATTTAATTGTCTTTGTAAATACTGAAGCTGTTGTTCAGTTTCGGTTTTGACTTTTAAAACGCATTGACGTGCATTTACAAGAATAGTATCTAACAATTCTTGGGTAAGTTTGGTGAGAGTAGAATCGATGTTATTCCATTCCCATGATGCGCTATAAGTCCGTTGCATTCTAATTAAGAAAACCTGGGTATTTTCGACCAGTAATTTTCGCTGCTTGGGATTGAGTAGCTGATAATTGCTAAACTGTTGATAGGTTTCTTGCCATTGGATGCGATCGCTCTTTGATAGCACCATTGGAATCTGACTAAAATTTTCTTGTAAAAAATAGCTGAAATTATGCTGTTTACCCCGTCTATCAGTAAAACCTCCATCTATTTCATAAGCGATCGCTTTTGTCAATAGCTCCCATTCTGGTAGATTAATTTTGTAAACTTTTGGTACTATTGCTAATTTTAATGTATTAGCAAACATCAATAAACCTAGTGGCAAGTCCACCAAATTTTCTGTTAGTGGTAAACCTGATTGCTGACAATCTTTTAAAGTTTGATAGAGATGAGAAGGTGCTGTAGATTTCCATTCTTTTACTGCTGAGATAATATAGTCAATTTCCCGTTGGCGATTTTCCCAAATCTGAATTGTTTGCTGTAGATTTTGTAGTTTGGCAAGATATTTCTGATAATCTGGTTGTACCTGATTTAACAATGCAAAATTCTGTTTGACAACCTCCACTGATGCTGCAACTTCTAAGATAGCTTGACTAGCCTCTTGAGCATGAGTAAAAGCAGATTTAAATCCAGAAATTTCTTTGGCTACAGTTTCACGCAACCAAACCGCTAAACCAAAAGCACCAAGCGGCGGACGCATCAAGCCAAGTTCATTAGTATATTTGATAGTTTGACGAACATTTGTTAAAAATTCTTCTACTAAACTATTACCTTCTGTGTATGGCTTCAGAAGAGGCAAAAAATCTGTAACTTCTGGAGCTTCCCAATTTATATTTGGTGCAGTGTTTAAGATGTTTTCTAGACCTGCAATTAGAGATTCAACGTTGTTCTGTTTTTCTACAGTTTCGTTATAGGATTCTTCTTGATTTTTAAAGTTTGTCTCTACCTTTAACTTATTTTTATTGAATTTCGCTTGCTGCTGGCTAAATTCTTCCTCTGCCTGGAAGTAGGGTGTGAATCTTTGTGCTGATGCCAGTAATTGACTGAAAATTTTGATATTTTCGAGCCGTTGTGTAATATTATTTTCGCAGTCAAAAGCTGTATTTTCTAGCCATCTGCCAATAACTTGGTCTTCTAAAAATGGCTGTCCTTCCTCGCCAACTTTTTCGGCTCTACCCTTGCGTACAGCCCGAATCACTGGGTTGTGAACTAATCGACTCAGGGCGTTATCTACTGCTAAATTCGCTTGCGAAGCAATTAGAGTTCTTCCACCTCGAAGGGCAATTTGATAGCAAATTTCAGCAATTACAGTAGTTTTACCAGTACCCGGTGGCCCTTGGATGAGAACAAGATCCTTAGCGGCAAGTACCTTTTCTACTGCTGCTTTTTGCCCAGGATTAGCCGAAGATAATAATAAATCATGTGGCAAAAGTTCAACAGTAGTTTTGATTTGTCTAGCCTGAGAAGCATCAAATAAAAAGTTACCCAAATAAGGATTTTGGGTGTAACCATTATTCAAATCATCTAAAGCTTTTTTCTTACGCTGAATCTGCTGAATATCACCAACTGCCTCGAAACATAAGAATCCGGTAGCTGGTAATTTATAGCGCTCTGTTGCCATGAATTCAGCTAAGTCGCGTTCTAGTCTGAGGCTGATAATACCACGATTGATATCAACTTCTTCAACAGTTCCTAATTGACGACCGCTAATCCAATTTTTTCCGACAGGAGCAGTTTCAAAAAGTTTTAAATCTTCGTTTTTTGTGCGTCTTGCTCGTTCCCAAAAATTATCTACTTCGAGGGAATTTTGATAAAAGCCGTCAAGGGTGGCTGAGTTTACATCAATTTCAAAACTAATTCGCCTTTTGAAGTTATAGTTATGACTTACGTAACGCACACAAAATTGACGTGCTTTCGCAATTTTTTCCTCAATTTGCAAAAACGCTTTCCAAGCTTTTAGCTGATCTTCTGTGGGTACATTTTCGCCACAAACTGGCGCGGTGGCGATGCGTTTCAATGTCGCGGGCGGAATGTCGAGATGATGCTGATGATTAGCCAGTAAACGCAAGCGACAAGGTATAGCGTAGCTGTCGGCGTGTCCGCGTGAAGGTTGTAACAACTGAGCCGAAAGTATTTTTATACCGTCGCGTCCATCTTTTTGTACAGCTGCTCTAAATCCTAATGTTTTTCTGAGCTTCTCAAGTCTTGCAGGCAATGGAAAATCATCGGAGTCTGTCGCTATTGTCAAATCCCAAATTTCCTCTCTTGCCTCTTTCCCTGCGCCTTTGCGACGTACATAAAATAAAGAAGGCTTTTTCCCGACACATTCATACATTAACTCATTGGCGCGATCGCGCCGCTCCCTAAAATCAGAATATGATTTCAAGGCAGCCTCACCTTCAAGATGGCGGATAAAACTATCAATTGCTGAAGCTATAAACGTATAGCCCCAATCTTCCAAGGTTGTTTTGGTAGTTTTCGAGGATTTTGCTGTTAGTTTATTTACCGCTAAACGAATGCGTTCTACATCGGCTTCTGAGATTGTACTGGTATGACCTTTGACTACAATTTTGAGTTTTTCACAAATTAATAATAGCTTCTTGCTATCTAAATTTAATTCTTTTGCTAGTTCGTAGACTCTGAGTTTACTGTTATTCATCAACTATTACCTTTGTCCGTATTAGCCCAACCCTATTGAACGTTTTACGGATTTAAAAATACTTTTTGTAATCGCAAAAAGCATAACTATTATGACACCGTAAAAAAAGGCATTTAATAAAAATGCCCCAAGATTTAGATTCTGGATATCTTCAACCCCAATTCTCCCCCAGCCATGTACTGGTGAGCCAGCATTATCATCATGCAAGATTGCGAATGGGAAACCAGCAGTTAACGAATCACCACCTATACACGCACTTGAAGGACAGGGTTCTCTTGAGCAAAATCGGTTACAGCCAGGAGGATTCTGATACCACAGCGATAAAATAGTTAACGGAATTCCTAACAATGTACTTAATATTATTACTGTTATTGCTTTTCCCAATTTTCTCATCTAAGGGACTTCCAAAGAATAGAGGCTGTATCAAAGTTTATACTGTTGATAAACTTCACTAGCGGCGCGATGCAGTAGGGAATGCCGCCAAACTAAAGATTTCATATCATCAGCATAACCGCCGCCAATAACGCAGGCGACGGGATAACCGCTACTCACACAAGTACTTAAAACCTGCATTTCACGGCGAAAAATGCCCGTATCGGTTAAGGCTAATTTGCCCAAGCGATCGCCTATATGAGGGTCAACACCAGCATCATAAAATACTAAGTCTGGCTTGACTTTAGATAACAAATCTGATAAATAATTCGCTAAAGTTTGTAAATAAGCGTCATCTTCCATTCCCACTGGCAAAGGAACATCCAAATCGCTGTTTTGTTTTGTACCGGGGAAATTGACTTCGCAGTGCATGGAGAAAGTAAAAACGCTGTCGTCGTCTTGGAAGATAAAAGCGGTACCGTCTCCTTGATGGACATCCAAATCGACAATCAGGATTTTTTGGACGAGTCCGACTTTTTGTAAAACGCGACAAGCGATCGCTAAATCGTTGAAAATACAAAAACCAGACCCATAACTGGGAAAGGCGTGATGAGTTCCACCAGCCGTATTACAGGCTAAACCATGACTTAATGCCAGTTTTGCAGTGAGTATCGTACCACCTACCGCCACACAGGTACGATTCGCTAATGCTGGACTCCAAGGCAAACCAATGCGTCGCTGTGCTTTGGGGTCTAGGGTTCCTTCGCAATAAGCTTGAACGTAGCTTGGGGTGTGGACTAATTCTATCAATTCTAGCGGTGGACGTTCGGGTGTGTGAAATTGTTCTTGATTCGCTACACCATCAGCTAACAGCAATTCGTAGAGTTGTCGGAACTTAGACATCGGGAAACGATGTCCTTCAGGTAGGGGAGCAATATAATCTGGGTGGTAAATAATTGGCAAGTCCATAAGGAAAGACAATCTCAAGCAGCTAATCCGACAACAAGGTAAAATTTAGCCATAATCACAGTAAAAATGCTGTTCTTGTAAATCTAAAATTCCAAATTTAAATTAATATGATGGAATGGATTCCGCCCATAGCATTTATTCTAGCTGGCTTACTGGCTGGAATAATTGGTGAAAAAGTTATCTTCAAAAAACTGGAAATATTCGTTAATAATAAACGAATTGCCGGGGGTAATATTATATTTCACTCTCTGCACCGCATGACATTTATTTGGTTTGTCATTGCCGGTTTTTTTTGGGCAGTTCTGAGCGCACCCCTCAAACCAGATATTGCATTAGTACTGCAAAAAATTCTGACGATCGCACTGCTGTATTCAGTAACCCTAGTTTTAGCCAGATTGACTGCTGGTTTTGTGAATTTATTTATTCGCAGAGCAGAAGGTGTTCCCACATCGCTAATTTCTAACCTGGCTAAAATTACTGTTTTAGCTTTGGGAACATTAATCATACTGCAAACGGTGGGTGTTCAAATCACCCCGATTATCACAACTTTAGGTATTGGTGGTTTAGCAGTTGGTTTGGCACTTCAAGACACACTAGCAAATTTGTTTTCTGGGTTTTACTTAATTATTTCTAAGCAAGTAAGAACCGGAGACTATGTAAAATTAGATGCTGGGCATGAAGGATATGTCATAGATATTTCTTGGCGCAATACGACAATTAAAGAAATTTCCAATAATGTTGTCATTGTTCCCAATTCTAAATTGTCTTCGGCAATTTTCACAAACTATCATTTACCCGCAAAAGAAATTACTTTAACAATGGATGTGGGCGTAAGTTATGATAGCGATTTGGAACAAGTTGAAAAAGTGACTGTAGAAGTTGCTAAAGAAGTCATGCAAGAAATTGCACCGGAATTAAAAGATAATGAGCCATATATTAGATTTCATACTTTTAATGATTTTAGTATAGATTTTACGCTTTATATGCGGGTAAGCGAATACTTCGATCAGCGTATTGGTAAACATCTAGTTGTGAAAAAATTACACAAACGCTATCAGCAAGCTGGAATTCAAATTCCTTTTCCGATTAGAAAAGTATATATGCAAGATAATTCAGCTATAGGAAAAAATTAGTATTTGCCACGTTAAACCTCATCTATGTTGAAACCTAGAGTTTTTTAAAAGATATAGGACTTACGAATGAGTTACAGAATAACGAACCGCAGAGGCACAGAGAAGCCAGTGCGTTGGGCGGGTTCCCCGACTTGAAGCAACTGGCGCGGCACGGAGAAATCAGAGTTTGAGAGATATTTTGCGTAAGTCCTAAGATATATTTATGTAGGTTGGGTGGAGTGAAACGCAACCCAACATTACCACCTTATTTATGTTGGGTTACGCTATCGCTGCACCCAACCTACAAAACTACTTAATTTTGTGTTAGTTCGCGTGGTGCGCGATAGCCGCGATTTGTAATCGCCTAGTGCAAGGCGTGAGCTAACTTAAATTGCTAATGCTCGTTTTTCTAATGGTAGTTCAAAGCGATCGCCTGGTTTCGGCTCAAGTATCCGTGTCGCCAGATTGTTTTTCTCTAGTAACGAACGAAATTCCTCAGCACTTCCTTTAGTCTGAATCAATTTCATCAGCAATCCTTCAAACGCTACATCCCCACCAGCCGCCGTAGGTATTATTACTTGAGGTTGTAACGATTTTACTACTTCCAAAGCGCTATTTTTGCCTTTAATAATCGGCCCAAGCAAAGGCAACGTCATATCAATAAACGGTGTAATCACTACATCGATAGGTGCAGATTGCTGAAGTTGTGGAGAATGATAACCGTGAGGTTCGTAGTATACAGTTAGCCCACTCTCCAATTCTTTGAGGAGATAACTATTTTCTACCAGAGTGGGGCCAATGGGGGAGCCGGGGAAAGCTTTGATTTCAACTTGATTATTTAAAGTGAAAGTTTCACCATGAGCGAGAGTAGTAACTTGGGTATAACCTAACTGCTGTACTACCTTGGCAGCATTGGGAGAGGCTACAACTTTGATGCTGTGGTCGAGTACCTGAAGCGTTGGTGGGTGAGCGTGGTCTTCTAAACCCTGAGACAGCAGGATCAGGTCAATATTATCTGGTATTGGGCGATTTTGCGATCGCGAACCTTTAAATAACCAATCCAAATTGCTGAAAATTAACGAACCAACCAGCCAAGGGTCAATCAGTATTCTTTTCCCACCAATTTCCAGTAACCAAGAGTTGCTGTCGAACCAAGTTAAAAACATAAATTTTGTGAAGATAACGCCTATCTTCATTATCAATCGTGTCAGCTTTCTATGTAAGCACTGAGGCCAATACCTACATTCTTCCGGTTAAGTCTACACACGGGGTTTTTTTATGTCTGATCTTGGTTTTACTCATATTGCACTTGCAGTTACTAATGTTGATGCAAGTATCTCATTTTATGCAAAGTATTCTCAGATGACAGTTGTGCATCGTCGCACCGATCAAACTAGTCACGTAGATGTTGCTTGGATTAGTGACCTGACTAGACCTTTTGTGATTGTCCTAATTAAAGCAGCTAAAGTAGAAGGCGCACTATTACCACAATCCCATCTTGGGGTAGCTTATCAGAATCGTGGGGAAATCGATCGCCTGTGCAATGAGGCACGCGCTGAGGAAATACTGCTAGATGGCCCAAATGACTGGGGTTTTCCGGTTGGTTACTGGGCTTATATTCGAGACCCTGATGGTCATACACTGGAAATTTCCTATGGTCAGGAAATTAGTTTTACAGTTGAGCAAGCTAGAGACGCGATTAATCGCGTCTCTTAAAAAATAGTGTTACTTATTACCAGGGGTGCGTCCACCTTCATCGTTACTACCACCGTGAGGACTGGAATTGCCAGGGTCACATCCCTCAGAACCATTACCAATTCCTTGGTTACAGTGGCGACGTGGTTTTACGCCCTCTGTTGAAGTTTCAGTCTGCTCCTCAGCTGCAACTTGTTGTTGTTGTCCAACGACATACTGCGAGGAGATATTTGCTACTTGTCCAGTGCTAGATAGAGCTTGGTATAGCAAAGCAGACACTTCAGACCTGGTTGCTACCCGTTCAACATTTAGCAAGTTCACATTGGGATAGTTGACGACTATACCGCGTTGTGTCAAAGCTGCAATCAGACTGCGATATTCACTACGAATACTAGTTGCATCGCTGTAAACAGATAAGATTGTATCCGTTGAACCACTGCTTTTATAATTTAATCCCTGCGCTAATGCTACTAAAATGTCAAGGCGAGAAAGGCTTTGACTGGGGTTGAAATCTTTGCCAATAACAGCGTTTAAAAAGCCCATTTGATAAACTTCGCTGATGGCATTGTAAGCCCAATATTGAGTTGAAACATCTTTAAATGCGATCGCTTGGCGAATTTTCCCCTTGGCAAAAGCTTTCCGCAACATTGCCGCAAATTGGGCACGAGTTACTGGTGCATCCGGGCGGAAAGTCCCATCAGGAAAACCTTCGAGAATTTCCATTGAAGCCAATTCGGCAATAAAATCTTTAGCCCAATAATCTGTGGAAACATCAGAAAAACCAACCTGGAGAGCGCGAGACATCCCAACTTGGCGATAATTCATCAGCATTTGGCTGATGTCGTAGCTAGAGTTATCGCTGACTTCAATCACCTGCACCAAACTACCTGGAGTAGCTTGCAAAGCCTCTGCTAAGTCAGAACTAAAGACGCTCACGAACGACTGACGCACTAAAGCATACTCACCCTGAGTGAAAGAGGTAGGATAAACGCTGGTTCCCGCAATTTTTGATAAACCTTCTACTTGGAACTGACTACCTTGGAAGGTTTGGGAACTGCTCAGAAAACTAACACGCTGGTCGCTGACTTGGGTGAAGTAGTCGTAGGTGGTGGTACCTGCGTCAATAGTGCCGTTTTGGTCAGCATCAACACCATAAACAGTGCGAACGACTTGATATTCTGTAGGTTTAGCTGACAAAACCAGGTTAACTGTGGTATTTGCCGATAAACATTCAAATTCGCTGTAGCCAATAAAGCGGTTTTGAACATCATACAATCGCACGACGATGCGATCGCTAGCTTTTAACCCCTTAGCAAATTTTGCTTTTTGCTTAATCTTGTACTTGTAATCACCCAAAAACCGCTCTTTTAAATAGCCCTTGCCACCCTTACTCTTGACAGAAATGCGAGCAATCACCTCAGACAAGTTACCGGACGGTTCCCAAATGGCAAGGCTAAAACCTGTTTTTTTGCCTTTTGCAGAAACACTACTAGTGCGGCTTTCTGTAGTGATAGTTTGCCGCTCAATAGTAGTACGACTCCTAGTTTCTACTTCCTTATCGGCTAAAAGTTGTTGACTTGTGGAATTATCGGATATTTGGGCGACGGTGGTAGAGAACCCTGAAGTTGCAGATGCAGAAGCTATTGGCGAAAATATTGCCACAGAGGTTACAGCCAGAACAAATTTGCTCATTTGAGCAAAGTAACTTTGATTCATGTATTTCATCTCACACGACCATTCGTCTAAAAAATCACAGGGGTATTTGGTATCCCTTGACTCATTAATCCCTTGGTGTGGATGAAACTAACATCTAATCAGTGGCGAGTTATGAGGTCAGAGAACATTAATATATTTGAAGATACACTTTATGAATCTTAATTAATGACTGTAACTACACAGCAGCTTGCAACTCAAGACGCTTTTGAAAAATTCTTTTGGACTTGGCAGGGCTACAAAATTCAGTACACTGTCATGGGTACTGGACGACCTCTGGTACTGGTTCACGGCTTCGGTGCTTCCATTGGACACTGGCGTAAAAATATCCCAGTTTTAGCTGATGCTGGCTACCAAGTATTTGCCATAGACCTTTTAGGTTTTGGCGGTTCCGATAAAGCGCCTATTGATTACAGCGTGGAAGTTTGGGTGGAACTGCTGAAAGATTTCTGCACAGCACATATACACGAACCTGCTGTATTTATTGGTAACTCCATCGGCGCACTTTTGAGCTTGATTGTACTGGTAGAACATCCAGAAATTGCTGCTGGTGGTATTTTAATAAACTCTGCGGGTGGATTGAGTCATCGTCCTCACGAATTGAACCCGCCGCTACGGATGGTGATGGCAGCTTTTAATCGGTTTGTGCGATCGCCAATTACAGGTAAATTTGTCTATAACCGCATCCGTCAAAAAGCCCAAATTCGCCGTACTCTCTACCAAGTTTACCGCGATCGCCAAGCCGTCACCGATGAATTAGTCGATTTACTTTATACACCCTCTTGCGACCCAGGAGCGCAACAAGTCTTCGCTTCCATTCTCACAGCCCCTCCTGGCCCAAGTCCAGAGGAACTTTTGCCCAAAGTAGAACGTCCTCTATTAGTAATTTGGGGTGCTGATGATCCTTGGACACCAATTACCGGGGCAAAGATTTACGAAGAGGCGCGTGAGAATGGCAAAGAAATCAAAATAGTCCCCATTCCTAATGCCGGTCATTGTCCGCACGATGAAGTTCCAGATGTTGTCAATGCCCAGATTATCGATTGGCTAACGCAAAATTAGTAATTTTATGCCAAGACGCAAATGCAAAGATACTTTCTGTCAATGTGTCTTGGCCAATGCAGAGTAGAAATTGAGCTAACAATCTGGGTGAGTGGCTCTTAATCTTTCTAATTGCATCTTGACAGAATCAAACTCGTATGGTGTGTAATGGAGCTTGATGTGCGTAATGGACATAAAGAGGTAATTTCCTCAAATCACCATCCAGATTTTTCTCAACAAGGCTATCAAGTTATCAGCGAACTAGGACGCAACCGAGAAGGAGGACGAATTACTTACTTAGCTAATCTCCTCAACTCTAAGCAACAGGTAGTGATTAAAGAGTTTTGTTTTGCTCGGGCCGATGCTGATTTGTCAGGTGTGAAAGCATATCAGCGCGAAATCGAAATTTTGCAGCAACTCAATCATTCTCGCATCCCTCGCTATATAGATTCTTTTGAAATACCAGGGGCTTTTTATCTGGTGCAGGAACATAAAAATGCCCCATCTTTAGGCTTAAAAAACAGCTTTCATCCAGAAGAAATTAAGCAAATTGCTCTGTCCATTTTAGAGCTTTTGGTCTATCTACAAAAGCAAGCTCCGCCAATTATTCATCGGGATATCAAACCAGAAAATATTTTGGTTGATGAGCAACTAAATGCTTATTTAGTTGATTTTGGATTAGCTAGGATACAGGGTGCAAAAATAGCTCTTAGCAGCTTTGTAGCAGGAACCCCAGGTTTTATGCCACCAGAAGAACAGTTTGGTCATTCTCTGACTGAGGCATCAGATTTATATAGTTTGGGAGCAACATTAATTTGCTTACTTACTAATACCCGTTCTGTTGATATTGGAAAATTAATTGATGATAACTACCGCTTTAATTTTCAGCAATTAGTTCCTCAAATCAGTCCACGTTTTCGGTGGTGGTTAATGACAATGGTGGAACGTAACCGAAACCGTCGCTATGCTAATGCGGCTATTGCTTTAAAAGCACTTGAGCCAATTGAGGTTATTGGTACTGCCACTGGAATAGATAATTTAATCAGTACAATCAAACCTATAAAACGAGCTACAGTGCTGGGACTAGCCACTGTTATTACACTAGCTGCAATGGGGGCAACTTTGATGAGTTGTCAGCCTGGTAGTGCGGTTAGGCAATTGCTGGAAGCCAGAGAATGTGAAAGCTGGGATTTAAACGCAAGTTGTCAAGAAAAAACCGGAAATTAAGATTAATTAGGTTGCATCTGGCTAAGGATTACAGTCGTTTCCAATTGAATAGACTACACGCTTAGGGGCACAATATATTGTGCCCCTAAAATTATATGTATTCCACCCTTGTGAAAATTGCTGTCATTTTCACGAGTATTAAAGACTCGTCAACGGAGTTCAAAAGCTCATTAATGGAGTTAAAAGACTTGTTAACGGAGTTCAAAAGCTCATTAATGGAGTTAAAAGACTCATTAATGGAGTTAAAAGGCTCATTAATGGAGTTAAAAGACTCATTAATGGAGTTAAAAGGCTCATTAATGGAGCTAAAAGACTCATTAATGGAGCTAAAAGACTCATTAATGGAGCTAAAAGACTCATTAATGAAGCTAAAAGGCTCGTTAACAATAATACAGTATCAGTAATTGTGTAGTTATCTGCTGTAGTAAACTACATCTAAGCCAGAAGCCTGCATTTAATAGTTGATAGCGCTGTGAAAAAAATCCTGATTGTGTCAGCTAATCCCACGACGACAGATAAACTTCGCTTGGACGAGGAAGTAAGGGAAATTCAGGAAGGGTTGCAACGCTCTCGCAGCCGAGATAAGTTTGAACTGATTACTAAATGGGCGGTGCGGCCTGACGATTTGCGGCGTGCGCTTTTAGATCATAATCCTCATATCATCCATTTTTCTGGACATGGTGGAGGAAATCAAGGTTTAGCCTTGGAAAATATTACAGGGGAAATGCAGCTAGTGAGTACAGAGTCACTGGCAAGGCTATTTAAGTTATTTAAAGACAAAGTTGAGTGTATATTGTTAAATGCTTGCTATAGCGAGGTGCAAGCTGAAGCTATTTACCAACACATTAATTGTGTAGTTGGGATGAATCGGGCAATTGGGGACAGGGCCGCAATTAAATTTGCGGTAGGCTTTTATGATGCACTGGGTGCTGATAGGTCTTATGAGGATGCTTATGAGTTTGGCTGTAGCGCTATTGATTTAGAAAGTATTCCAGAGTTTTCCACCCCAGTGCTGAAAAGTCGGAACAATCCCCAAGGTGCTATCTCTGCTAACCAAGCTATTCCAGATACCGAGATAAAACCAGCAGTCTCCTTAGAAAATCCAGAAGGGCAGGTATCTCTCAACTCTGCTTTCTATGTAGAGCGATCGCCAATTGAGGTAGACTGTTATGAAGCGATTCTTCAACCAGGGGCCTTAATTCGCATCAAAGCTCCCCGGCAGATGGGCAAAACTTCGCTGATGTCGCGGGTTCTCCATCATGCTAGTAAACATGACTATCAGATAGCACCCGTAAATTTCCAGTCAGCCGATGCAGAATTTCTTGCCAATTTAGATCAGTTTTTGCAGTGGTTCTGCGCCAGCATTACCTACGAATTGAATCTACCAGAGAAGCTAGACGAGTATTGGAAGGGTGTTTTAGGTAGCAAGAATAAATGTACAAATTACTTTCAACGGTATTTATTACCCGCGATTAATAGCCCCATAGCTTTGGGTTTGGATGAAGTCGATGAAGTCTTTAAGCATCCCAAAATTGCGGCTGATTTTTTTGGATTGCTACGAGCTTGGCATGAACGGTCAAAGAATGAAACAATTTGGAAAAATCTCCGGTTGGTAATTGTGCATTCTAAGGAAGTTTATATCCCGCTCAACATTAATCAGTCGCCTTTTAATGTCGGCTTACCCATTGAGTTGCCAGACTTAAATCAAATACAAATACAAGACTTGGTACAGCGTCACGGACTCAATTGGTCTGACTCACAAATTGAAGAATTAATGACACTCGTCGGTGGTCATCCTTATTTAGTGCGAGTAGCGCTTTATGAAATTGCCCGTGGTCGGATGACGCTGGAAAATCTGCAAAAAATCGCAGCAACTCAGGAAGGGCCTTACAGTGACCATTTACGCCGCCATTGGTTGAATTTGCAAGAGGACGCAGAATTGCTAGCTGCGGTCAAACAAGTTATGACAGCAAATCGCCCCGTAGATGTAGGCACAACTGAAGCGTTTAAACTCCGCAGTATGGGGTTGGTTAAGTTTCAAGGCAATCAAGTAGTGCCACTGTGTGAATTGTATCGTCAATATTTTGGGCGATCGCTTGGGGTTTAAAAATTAAAAAAGTACATTAGGAGTGCAATAAGACCTTTATCTGCAATTACCATTTAACAAAAAGGTTTAACAATGGTTCAAGTTATTCAAGGAAAAGATATTACCCTAGCCCAACTCATCGATAAATTTGGGCTACAACGTGCAGACAACGAACAGTTTTTTTTAGAGTGGCAGCAAGATTTACCTGAGTTGAGTGACTTAGAAAAGCAATCTCTCAACCAAGTCAAGGCAGAATATTTGCATTTATCCCGCTACCAAATTTTAGAACCTGTAGTCAAAATGGTGGTGCTATCTCCACTATTGCGTCTAGCAGGTTTTTATCAACCGCCTTTTTACATCGCCTCCGAAGAAGAGGTAAGAATTTCTTCTGAAGACGAAGGCACAATTATTACAGGACGTATTGATATCTTGGTGTTTCATCCTCCATTTTGGGTTCTCGTAATTGAGGCGAAACGAGCAGAATATTCTTTGGAGGTAGCAATTTCTCAAGCATTAGCTTATATGTTGGCTAATCCTGGTAATGATAAACCTACATTTGGTTTTGTAACCAATGGGCGGGAATTTCAATTTATTAAGTTGACGAAACAGGGTACACCAAAATATGAATTATCTTACACACTGTCGCTTAATCGTGGGGATGACCTAGATACTGTGGTAAAAGTGTTAAAACGTCTAGCTTATTTAGTTTCGTAGTAGCATATCAAGTTTAAATTGATGGGTAAGTAAGTTCGTAGTAAGGACTTGAGTCCTTATCTTCCAAGCACTAAAGTGCTTACTACAAACCCTCAAAACTCGCTTAGATTTCATAATTTTTAATTTTTAATTTTTAATTTTTAATTGTTTATGACCCAGTACCAATATCAAGTCGGTGGTAGTCTGCCTCAAAATGCCCTAACTTATGTTAGACGGCAAGCTGACCATGACCTCTATGAAGGCTTGAAAGCTGGGGATTTTTGTTATGTACTCAATTCGCGACAAATGGGGAAATCTAGCTTGCGGGTGCAGGTAATGCAGCAGTTGCAAACTGAGGGATTTGCTTGTGCTGCTGTTGATATTACAGCTATTGGTACGGCAGATATTACGCCAGAACAGTGGTATGCCGGGGTGATTGATACTCTGGTGGGAAGTTTTAATATTTATACAACTTTTGATTTAGATAATTGGTGGACTGAAAACGGGTTGCTTTCACCAGTGCAGCGTTTGGGTAAGTTTATTGAAACAATATTGCTAAAAACAATTACCGAAAAGATTGTTATTTTTATTGATGAAATTGACAGCGTTCTGAGTCTTTCATTCAACTTGGATGACTTTTTTGCAGTTATCCGCGATTGCTACAACCGACGAGCAGACCATCCTGAATATAATCGCCTCACTTTTGCTTTGATTGGAGTGTCTACGCCTTCAGATTTGATTCAAGACAAACAGCGCACACCTTTTAATATTGGGCAGGCAATTGATTTGACTGGGTTTAAACTTGCTGAGGCGGAACCTTTGGCGCGGGGCTTGGCGGCGGTGGGTAATGCCCAAGAGTTAATGCAGGTGGTGCTGGATTGGACGGGGGGACAGCCGTTCTTGACGCAGAAGGTTTGTAAGTTAGTGGTTGGGGAGTGGGGGACAACGAGAAGAACGGAGGAGGAAAAATCTAAAATCCAAAATCTAACATCCAAAATTGAAGGGTTGGTTAGGAGGGGGATTATTGAGAATTGGGAGACGCAAGATGAGCCGGAGCATTTGAAGACGATTCGAGACAGAATTTTGCAGAGTGGGGAACAGAGGACTGGGCGATTGTTGGGGTTGTATCAGCAGATTTTGCAGCAGGAAGAGATAGCAACTGATGATAGTGCTGAACAAACGGAATTGCGGCTGACGGGTTTGGTGGTAAAGCGAGACGGGAAGCTGCGAATTTATAACCGCATTTATGCAGAGGTGTTTAAACAGGAATGGTGCGAAAAGATTTTAGCAAACTTGCGCCCCTACTCCGATACATTTAATGCCTGGGTTGAGTCGGAACGTCAAGATGAGTCGCGGTTGTTGCGAGGACAGACTTTGCAAGATGCCCAAGCATGGGTAGTCGGTAAAAGTTTGAGTGACTTAGACTATCAGTTTTTAGCTGCTAGCCAAGAGTTGGAAAAGCGCGATGTGCAGAAAAGGCTGGAAGCCGAGGAACAGGCAAGGCGAGTTTTGGCAGAAGCGAACCGCACAGCTAATCGGCGGATTCAGATTGGCTCTGTGGTGCTAGGGTTGGCTATGGTGGGGGTGATAGCATCGTTAAGATTGGCTCGAGATCAATTGGGGCAAGCGCATCAAGCAAAAGCTGATGTTGAAAAAGCGATTGCACAGGTAAAAAAGGCAGAATCTGACCGTAAGCAAGCAATAGCTGATGTTAACAAGGCTAATAATCAACAGCAGCAAGCCCTCGCACGAGCAAAAAAAGCCGATGACGATGCAAAAAAAGCTCGAACTGAAGCAAAACAATCAGTTTTAGTAGCGAAGTCTGAGAGTAAAATTGCCCGTGAACAGGCACAAAACGCACGCAAAGCAACAGAACTGGCAGAACGAAAAAAACGAAAAGCAGAAGCATTTCAAAAACAGGCAGAAGCAAAAACACAGATTACACGGGAAGGTGCAAAACTGGAAGGGCCATTTGTCCAAGCTTTAGCACTATTTGAGTTGGATAGGGTAAAAGCTTTGCTAGCAGCAATAAAATACGGAAATGATTTCAAAGCCTTGGTAGCGAAGAATCATCTGCAAACACTAGACCTTGGAGCTAATCCAGTGCTAGCTTTACAAACCATCCTTAAAAATATGCCGCAAGTGCTAGGGCATCAGCATCCTGTTACCAGTGCCAGTTTTAGCCCTGATGGAAAATACATTGTCACTACCTCCAGTAACGATGTTCGCTTATGGAAAATGGGACGGCAAATTTACAGCTTAAAAGGTCATCAAGGTATTCTCTACAATGCCAGTTTCAGCGCTGATGGAAAATACATTGTCACAACTTCATCTGATAAGACTGCCCGAGTTTGGGACTTGACAGGACGGCAAATTTCTACCTTAAAAGGACATCAGGGAATTGTCTGGAGTGCCAATTTTAGCCCTGATGGAAAATACATTGTCACAACCTCATCTGATAAAACCGCCCGAGTTTGGGACTTGACAGGACGGCAAATTTCTACCATCAAAGGGCATGAGGGCATGGTCTGGAGTGCCAATATTAGCCCTGATGGAAAATACATTGTCACAGCCTCCGGTGACAAGACTGCCCGAGTTTGGGACTTGACGGGAAAGGAAATTGCTTTTTTTCCAGAGCATAAGAGCGCCGTCTATAGTGCCAGTTTTAGCCCGGACGGAAAATCTATTGTTACAGCCTCCGGTGACAGAACCGTAAAGAAATGGGAATGGGAGCAATACCTAAAGAAAGATCAACAGACACCATCCAAGGAGAGCGAAGAGAAGGAGAAATGGGGAATAACACTTGATGGTATTGTCTGGAGCGCTAGTTTTAGCACTGATGGAGAGCGCATCATCACTGCCTCCCGCGACGGTACTGCCCGAGTGTGGGACTTGACAGGAAAGGAGATTACTACTCTGAAAGGGCATCATGGCACGGTCTGGAGTGCTAGTTTTAGCCGCGATGGGCAACGCATTGTCACAGCCTCATCTGATAAGACTGCTTTGGTTTGGTTACAGCAAGAACAGAACGCTTTAAACAAGTACCTCAGTATTACTAATAATGAATCAAAGAAAGAGAATACTTTTTTAAATGGCAAGATTGTAAAAGTAGAAAGCTTAGAGAAACTACTAAATCAGAGTTGTGATTGGTTGCGGGGCTATTTACCATATGCAGTCTATATGAATGATGCTGACGTGAGCGATCAAGTTAGCCAAAGCCAAAATCGTATGCAAGAAGTTCGCCAAATCTGCGGATTTGCCTCAGAAATAGTACCTTCTCAAACATCAACTACTACTCCAGTAAGGAAGACTCCCAAGACTGGAATTGTAGTAGTTATCGACCCTGGACATGGGATGACCCCAGACACAGGACATATAGGCATTAATAAACTGCGAGAAGAAGATGTCGTTCTACCGATTAGCAAACAAATAGCTAAGATTTTAGAGCAAAGTGGTATATCGGTGGTACTAACACGAGATGCAGAATATGTGTCGTCTAGCGTCAGAGATAGCCTCTCATATAGAGGAGAAATAGCGAATCGAATTGGTGCAACCTTGTTTATCAGCGTTCATGCGAATGGATTCAACGGACGAGCTAATGGTATTGAAATATTTACTGATTCAGATGATAGTAGGCATCTAGCTAAAATAGTTCTTGATAAAACTATCAAGGTTACTGGCTTATTCAACAGGGGAGTAAAAGATGGTGGTCATTTGTATGTTTTAAAGGAAAAGACTATGCCAGCTATTTTAGTAGAAACAGGTTTTATCGATAATGCAAAAGATGTTACTGTATTGACCAATCCAGATTCACAAAATAAGATGTCCGAAGCGATCGCTCGTGGTATTCTCCAGTACTTAGAAGAAAAATAGTAAGTTAACTCAAATGGGAATACCCATCGATGGGCTGTTGTGGAGCGATCGCCTGTGGTAATCCTGAGTTTAAATGTAAAGTGTGAGGCGATCGCTCGCTAAAAAAATGCGATCGCACTTCTGAACTCGGTGTTTCAAGTTCCGAACACCAATGACCGAGCAAAAAGGTCAAACTTCCGAGTTCCGAACACAAATGGCCGAGCAAAAAGGTCGAAGTTCCGAGTTCTGAACACCAATGACCGAGTAAAAAGGTCGAAGTTCCGAGTTCCGAACACCAATGTCCGAGTAAAAAAATCGAACTTCCGAGTTCTGAACACCAATGTCCGAGCAAAAAGGTCGAACTTCCGAGTTCAAAGCTTGAAGTTCCCAGTTAAGTCAGCAAATAGCCACTCTATATTCTGCTTAATTTCTACAATTTAGCCAAACTGTATGGTATTATTTGCAACTGGTTGTCCATCACTATCTAAGTAGATAACCTCTGGCTGCGTCGGCGGTTGGATTTGCCATACCATAGCTTCGCCCTCAGAAGGATATTTAACTAATTACTAATTCGTAGTTCGTAATTCGTAATTATTGGCGAAACACTCGCGCGTAATTGTCTTTCTTGGTGGTCTTTGCCTGTTGGGGTCTAAACCCTCAGCTAATTCAATTACGAATTATTTTAATCGGGATGCTTCTAAACTAGCCGACTCTTAATGATGTCTGCGCCATGAATCTGGAACGATAACTAACTAAAACAGTACGATTGTTCTACTATAAACTAATTAAAGATAGTATTATTAAGGACTGTTTCATAAGAAACTCCTTCTTCGCCGCCCAATATGTCAGACAAACAGCTAGCAGCATCCTTGAATGGACATCTTCCGTACCCCAGCCACAACAGCCAGAATACCATTCGGATTCGGGGTGCTAGGCAGCATAATCTGAAAAATATTGACTTGGAATTGCCACGCGATCGCCTAATCGTTTTCACTGGCGTTTCTGGTTCTGGTAAGTCTTCCCTAGCCTTTGATACCATTTTCGCTGAAGGGCAACGTCGCTATGTGGAATCCCTCAGCGCCTACGCACGGCAATTTTTAGGACAACTGGATAAGCCGGATGTCGAAGCCATTGAAGGCTTAAGTCCAGCAATTTCTATTGACCAAAAGTCAACGTCTCATAACCCGCGTTCCACTGTGGGTACGGTGACAGAGATTTACGACTATTTGCGGCTGTTGTTTGGTCGAGCAGGTGAACCCCATTGTCCGATATGCGATCGCTGTATTGCACCCCAGACAATTGATGAGATGTGCGATCGCATCATGGAATTACCAGATCGCACCCGCTTCCAAATTCTTGCACCCGTTGTCAGGGGAAAGAAAGGCACACACCGTAAGCTCTTGTCAAGTCTGGCTTCTCAAGGTTTTGTCCGCGTGCGGATCAATGGCGAGATCCGCGAACTGTCAGATTCCATTGAATTGGATAAAAACTTTACCCACACCATCGAAGTGGTAATTGACCGCTTGGTGAAAAAGGCTGATATTCAGGAGCGTTTGGTTGATTCTCTTTCTACGTGTCTCAAGCAATCAGGTGGGATTGCAGCCATTCTGGTGAGTTTGCTTGGTGACGACGGACAAGAAAAGGAAGAAGAATTAGTATTTTCGGAAAACTTTGCTTGTCCAGAACATGGCGCGGTAATGGAGGAACTATCACCGCGATTGTTCTCCTTTAACTCGCCCTATGGTGCTTGTCCGCACTGTCATGGCATCGGTACTTTAAGAAGATTTGCGCCTGATTTGATCGTACCCGACTGGGAAGCGCCAGTTTATGCTGCGATCGCGCCTTGGTCAGAAAAAGATAATTCTTATTACTTGGAATTACTCTATAGTGTAGGACAGATTTATGGATTTGAGTTACAGACAAATTGGGGCAAGCTGACAGAAGAACAGCAGCAAATTCTTCTGTATGGCGAGAAAGATGAACGAGCCGCAGAAGCACAAAGAAAGCAGAGTTTTAAAGGTGCTATTCCAATTTTGCAACGGCAATATGAAGGTGGTTCTGAATTAATTAAGCAAAAATTAGAGCAGTATTTAATTGATCAACCGTGCGAGGTTTGTAAGGGAAAACGATTAAAACCGGAAGCCTTGGCGGTGAAGTTGGGACAATATGGAATTTTAGAATTAACTACCGTATCAATTCGAGATTGTCGGGAGAGAATTGAGCAATTTAAGTTGAGCGATCGCCAGTTACAAATTGCTGATTTAGTTCTGAGAGAAATCAAAGCCAGATTGCAATTCTTGTTGGATGTAGGTTTAGATTATCTCACCCTTGACCGTCCAGCCATGACCCTTTCCGGTGGCGAAGCCCAACGGATTCGTCTAGCAACGCAAATTGGTTCTGGTTTAACGGGAGTTCTCTACGTTTTAGATGAACCGAGTATTGGTTTGCATCAACGAGATAATGGCAGATTGCTCAAAACCTTAACGAAATTGCGCGATTTAGGTAATACATTGATTGTCGTTGAACACGATGAAGAAACAATTCGCGCAGCCAACCACATTGTTGATATTGGCCCTGGTGCAGGAATTCACGGCGGAAATATAATCGCCCAAGGTGATTTTGAGGCGTTATTAGCAGCAGAAGATTCTTTGACGGGTGCATATTTATCAGGAAGGCGAGTAATTAACACACCAGCAGAACGCCGAGAAGGGAATGGGCGTAGTTTGGGAATTAAAAATGCCCATCGCAACAATTTACAAAATATAGATGTAGACATTCCATTAGGTAAACTCGTCTCCATCACTGGTGTGTCTGGTTCTGGCAAATCTACCCTGATTAACGAATTACTGTACCCATCTCTGCAACACCATTTAACAAAGAAAGTTCCTTTACCAAGACATTTGGATAAAATTCAGGGATTAAACGCGATTGATAAAGCGATCGTTATCGATCAATCCCCTATTGGACGCACACCACGTTCTAACCCTGCAACTTACACAGGAATTTTTGATGCCATTCGAGATGTATTTTCCCAAACAGTAGAAGCCAAAGCTAGGGGTTACAAACCTGGACAATTTTCCTTCAACGTTAAAGGTGGACGTTGCGAAGCTTGTAGCGGACAGGGTGTGAATGTAATTGAAATGAACTTTCTCCCGGATGTTTACGTGCAATGCGAAATTTGTAAGGGTGCAAGATACAACCGCGAAACTTTGCAGGTGAAGTATAAAGATAAGTCAATTTCTGATGTTTTGAGAATGACAGTTGAGGAAAGTCTAGACTTTTTCCAGAATATACCCAAAGCGATCGCGCGTTTGCAAACTTTATTTGATGTCGGCTTGGGTTATGTCCAATTAGGACAACCTGCTACAACCTTATCAGGTGGTGAAGCACAACGGGTAAAATTGGCAACAGAATTATCTCGACGCGCTACAGGTAAAACACTTTATTTAATCGATGAACCGACAACAGGGTTATCTTTTTACGATGTCCATAAATTGTTAGATGTATTGCAACGATTGGTAGATAAGGGCAATTCAATATTAGTAATTGAACACAACTTAGATGTAATTCGTTGTTCTGACTGGGTGATAGATTTGGGGCCAGAAGGTGGCGATAAAGGCGGAGAATTGATTGCTGTGGGGACACCGGAGGAAGTTGCAAAAAATCCCAGGTCTTATACTGGGCAATATTTAAAGCAGGTGTTGAAACAGTATCCGGCAGTTAAATCTTAGCCTTTTCCGAGTAGGGTGTACTACATACAGGTCATATCCAGGTGAAAAAAGCGGAGAAGCTTGTGTAGCAAACGTATTATGAAACTTCCTAACCCTGAATGCGCTATCGTTGAAATAGATAAAATTGTAGATTACTGTCTCAACCCAGAACATCCAGAGGGAAAACACAAAGCCCGTGTATTTAAATCTGCACTAGGCTTAAATTTAGATGATGCAGAAGAATTAAAAGCAATCCTTTTACAAGCAGTAGTAAATTATGATGCTATCCCTGGTAAAAGGAATCCATACGGTCAAAAATATATCATTGATTTTCCCCTGAATCGTTCAGATAAACAAGCAATTATTCAAAGCGTTTGGATAGTGCGTAATAATGAAGGCTTCCCCCGCCTAGTCACCTGTTATGTAATCTAAGCAATGAGGTAATACCAATGAAATTATTAGATGTGGTTGCCCTAACTGAAGACTTACCAGAATTGGGATTGCATCGCGGTCAAGTAGGAACGATTGTAGAAGAATATGAACCTGGTGTTTTTGAAGTAGAATTCAGCGACTTAACAGGAAAAGCTTATGCTGTAGAAACTTTAAATGCTAGCCAGCTAATGACTTTATATCATCAACAATTGGTGGAAAAACTTTTAGCTAATTAGCTCTCTCTCCCCTTTGCCAAAACTGTTGTAAAATCTCCCCTGGCTTTCTATCCCAGGTGTCGATATGCTCGTATATCAAATTATCTGGGTTGAGTTTATACGTTGAATAGCCATTAAAAAGCAAACCAGCTTTCCAGGGAACTCGTAACATTCCTCGCACTGTCCACTTTGCTAAAATCGTGTCTTCGGCTAACTGAGATACTTCATGTACATCAAAGTAAATTTGGGTAAAAAATAGCCGAGCATGAAATCGCAAAGTCCAAAATATAATGCGATAGTTAAATTTGTATTTGAATGTATTTACCGGGTCTTTAAAATAGATATCCTGTGTATAAATATCATAAGAAATATCTTTTTCAAAAAGTGTTGGTAAATCCTCTTTTAAAGTTTTAATTACTTGTTCTACTGATAATTGAGATTCCACGCGCCTTTTCCCTTAAAAAATCTTTTTTAACAACCTTTGCCAAATTGAAGATGACTTCCTATTACTCACACCACCCGGACTCAAATCTGACAGAGTAGGAAATGATGCAGACTTAGCATAGGGGCCATTTCGCAAAATTTTAGCTAGGGTATTGTTATTTTCGCGCAAACCTTCGTAAAAAAAGAATACCTCTCCTTGAATCCCAAGTTTACGATTGTATTCAATTGCCTGCACCAGATATTCTGGACTAATACAATAACTGCCAAGCTTCATCAGTATTCCCGGTGCTAACTTCGGCAGCGTCGCATCTGTGAACTGTTGGTTTACTAGTTTATCAGCGATCGCAGCGTAACTCCTAAAGTCACGGCGATAAATCTGCGGCTGAATCATATCAACTATTCCCCGCTTTAGCCATGCGGGGGAGTCTTGCAGATATTCCTGGAATGCCCAATCATGGATATTAGGTGCGATCGCTACCAGCAAATTAGGATTCACCCTTTTCACCTCCCGGTAGAGATTCGCCAAAAACTCAGTAAGAATATCTGCACGCCACTGTAACCATTGCCTATCCTTGGGGTTCTGCGGCGGATTGCGATCGAATTCTTGGCAATAGCGGCTGACAGTTCCCTCATCATAGCCACCTTCACAGGGGAACGCTGGGAAGCGATCGTCACCTTGGATACCATCCACATCGTAATTATTCGCAACTTCCAGCACCAAGTTTAACAAGAATTCCTGCACCTGTGAGTCGAGTGCATTCAACCACTCAAAACCATTTTTCTTCAGTAAGTTGCCGTTAAAATCACGCGCAGCCCATTCCGGTTTTTTCTGTAAAAGTACACCGCCATTCAAATTGTAAGAACTAGCAAAACCGTATTCAAACCAAGGAATTACTTTTAACCCAACTCGCCGCGCCTCAACCACCACTTCTTCTAAAGGGTCACGACCTACAAACATAGGGTCAATTTCAACCCCAAAAGTCTGCTGCATTGTTTGACTAGGATACAGAGTTACCGCCTTATTCCAAACAACGGGAAACACCACATTAAATCCTGTCTCAGCCAGAAAATTCATCGCCTCAGCAATACGTTCCTTTGACCTGAGAACTTTACTATCAGTAGTAGTCAGCCAGATACCACGGGTTTCTATTATTGCCATTTCTTTGAAGAAGAATTCAGGGGTCAGAATGGGCTAAACGCCCCGCTACCGCTAACAGGAGTCAGAAGCAATTCAGTAGGCCAAATTTTCTTATTTTGTGGGGGTTTTAAACCCGATTATTCGTCCACCAATCGTACAGAATACCCAACTGAATTCTGACTCCTGACTCCTGAATTCTGTTTGATAAATTGAAATTCTCAGCACCGCACCATCTAAACATTGACTAGCCGACGATACCGCGCCTGTACTATTGTGTAAATTCCATAAGCAACCAAACCTAACGCCACAATACCCAAAAGCCATGCTCCGTTAGGCTGTTGCGCTAGCGTCTGTAATACTTCATCCAAACCTTCTGCGGTAGCGGCGTTAGATTGCCTTGCAGCTTCAATTAAAAACCAACCGATAATACAAAATACTATACCCCGTGCCGCCAAACCAAATCTGGAAATCCTCATTACCCATTGGGCTTGTGTGTTGCTTAATTGAGTTAAATTGAGTTCTTTACGAAATTTGCCACTAAAAGCTTGATAAAACTGATAGAAACCTAGAGCAATTACAAACACCCCTACAGTTCCAACTAACCATTCACCAAAGGGTTGAGAAAGCAAACGTGCTGTCGAATCTTCAGTAGAATCACTACTATTTTTACTGCTGCCTGTACCCGTAACGATTTGCACAGCACTTAAGGCTAAACTTGCATAAATCAAGCCATTAACTGCGTAACCAATTCGCACTGCCAAACCTTTGGCATCATTACCTTTTTTTTCTGGATCTTTAATTGCCTGTACAAAACGCCAGATTACATATCCAATCAAGCCAATTGCAACTAAAGCCAGTAAAAATTTACCAAATGGCTGGTTAACGATTGTTTGGAGAGCGCCTTGGGTATCAGTTGTTTTACCACCACTGCCAAAAGCCGCCTGTGCTGCCAGTAGTCCAACGATACCGTAAACTACTCCCTTGGAAACATAGCCAAATCGTCCCAGTCGCTCAACCCATAATGAAGCATGGTTTGTCAACTGTTGTGTCATGGTATTTAGGGAGAATTATTATATCTATTCTTTACCAAAATTTACCCAGCATCCACATCTATCCCAAGGCAAATTGTCTAATATCTTTGCAAAAAATCCCTATTGTAATACTGTCTTTTAATAGATGTGAGGCTTCTCAAAATAATATTACATTTATTAAGCACAGTATTATTATTTAGTATTTTTTAATGCTGAATTTGGATGGATTATGTCTCTAATAGAAACTTCTTGGAAACACGAATATATAACTACCAATGGCGTAAAGCTACACTACGTTACCCAAGGTGAAGGCCCTTTAATGTTGATGTTGCATGGTTTTCCTGAGTTTTGGTACTCTTGGCGGCATCAAATACCAGAATTTGCCCAAAATTTCAAAGTCGTCGCCCTTGACTTGCGTGGCTACAACGATAGTGATAAACCAAATGAGCAATCAGCTTATGTCATGGATGAATTTATCAAAGATGTTGAGGGAGTAATCAAAGGATTAGGATACCAAAAGTGTGTTTTAGTTGGACATGATTGGGGTGGTGCGATCGCTTGGAATTTTGCATACACTCACCCCGAAATGTTAGAACAATTAATTATTCTTAACCTGCCTCATCCTGCCAAATTTGCCCAAGGGTTACGCACTCCCCAACAGTTGCTACGTAGCAACTATATATTCCTCTTTCAACTACCGTGGATACCAGAATTACTTTTACAATCTTCCGACTACCAAGCTATTGAAACAGCTTTTAAAGGTACAGCAGTTAACAAGAGTGCTTTCACCAAAGCTGATGTTGAGGCATATAAAAATGCTGCGGCAAAACGCGGTGCCTTGACAGCAATGTTAAACTATTACCGCAATATTTTTCAGCAGAAAATGCTAAATCCAAGTTGGGGCGTTCTGGAAGTGCCAACACTGATGATTTGGGGAGAAAATGACACTGCACTCGGCAAGGAACTAACCTATGACACCGCAGCTTATGTCCAAAACTTTCAAATCAAGTATATTCCTAATTGTGGCCATTGGGTGCAGCAAGAACAGCCTGAATTGGTCAATCAGTATATGCGAGAATTTCTAATAGACTTAACCTAATTTGCAAATTTACGATCAAATCAATTGATAAAGTATAAATACCTATAAAACTGCCAAATTATGCCAAGCAGTGCAAGCCTTTAAAAATATTTAACAGAGATTTAACACTGGCAGCTTTTTAGGGTTTATCGGTTAAAAATCGACCAGAAAACAGGATATATAGAATTTTTTATCTCGCTACTATAGCAAGTTCATATCATAACCAACTTATTAACGCATAGTATACATTGACCTCACGAAGTTTAGTGAGATAATAGAGTTGTGAGGGACAGAACGGACGCAACTTGATTATTAAGGGGGAAAATATATGAAACTCCAGCTATTAGCGGCCATGGCCTTAGCAACTCCCCTATTTTTCGCTAGCTCGGTTAGAGCCGAAAATCCACAGGATTTACAAAAGCTGCTTTCAACTGGGGAATGTATCCAGTGCAATTTGTCGGGAGCTAACCTCAGTGGCGCTCATTTAATTGGTGCTGACTTGAGAGGCTCGAAGCTCGAAGGAGCAAACCTTGTAGGGGCTAACCTCGAAGGTGCTGACTTAACAGGTGCTAATTTGGCAGGTGCTAACCTAACATCAGCTTATGTAACCAATGTTAATTTGAAGCAAACCAATCTTAACGGAGTAAATTTTACCCGCGCTACGATTCACGATTCTAATGTGTATAAAGCATCAATGAACGATCTAAATCTCACTGGTGCCGAAATATTTAACACTGGAATCGGGATTGGTGGAGAAGATGCTGAAATTCCCGATTGGGACTAGGCTGAACTGAGTAGGCAGGTGAAAATAAACACAACATCAGAGAAACTGGTTTTTTGCCAGCATTATCTTTAAAATCTGCCTATACAATAAATAAAAAATGAAACCCCTCTTGCTTGTAATTACTTTACTATGACGCAAGCAGAGGGGGTTTCTTATTGGGATTGAGCCGATTTGTCTTGGTGCTTAAAAGCACATAATCAATGATGCTAGTTCCTACGGGAAAAACTCACTATCAAATTTGAAAAGTGGGCAATCTTAAACTCTTCCCACTTCTTTACTCAGCACTGTTTCGCTGACTATAGCCCTGCAAACCACTCATAGCCCTGATCCTCCCAATAGCCTTTAAGAGGTAACAAACTGCTGACAAATGTAATTTGAGTCACCCACTTGCTTTGCTTATAACCCAGTTTAATTGGGGATGCTAGGCGCATAGGCGCACCATTATCAACTGATAATGGTTGTCCATTCTTTTGATAAGCCATCAGGGTTTGGGGATGTACAGCAGAGACAAGATCCCAGCTTTCATAGTAGCCATCAGCAGACTTAAAGTAGACATAGCGGACGTTGGACTTCGGCTGTACCAGCGCTACTAAGTCTCGCAGTCGCACGCCTCCCCATTGAACGATCGCAGCCCAGCCTTCAACACAGACATGGCGAATTACCATTGAAGTCAAGGGAAGTTTTTCAATATCCCCCATACTTAATTGCATCGGGTTACTAACCTCGCCATCAATCTTCAGGCGAAACTGCGCCGGATCAATTTGCGGCGTGAAGTCAAAGGAATTGATTAGCAATTTGTCTGCTTCTATGGCACTAACAGGAAATTCTGGAACTGGTTTCTGACTTAACAGGAGTGCTTCTAGACGTTGGTTTAGTGGCTCAGATATTTGCCGCAGATTATCTGAGAACAAATTTGTCCCACAGCCACCTAAAAGAAAGCCTACCCCTGAAAGTCCAGATAGTTGCAATAATTGGCGACGGGATAAGGTGCGTTTGGGAAGAATCAGACTCATATTACCTCTACAGGAACATAGACTTAACTAGACGGATGCTTCCTACTTCAGGGCAAGTAAGGAATGAGCAATTGTAAACAGTATGACTGTGGGAACAGTTATAAAGTGAACAGTGCTTAGAGTTTGCCAACTACCAAACAGCCCCGAAATCCAATGCAGTTGGGCAGGTTTGTACATCGCCAGACCACTCAAGATTGCCAACAGTAGCACTGGAATGATAGCAGTATAAACTAGATAAGAGTTTGAGAGAGTTATTGCGTAAGTCCTACCTAAGAGTTTCAGAACAAACCTATCTCTGGCTGGCTATCCTGAACTTTGGAACATCCTAAAAAATTGGTGCTTAAGACTTAATATACGATGCCTAATATTTTGTTAGTGAAGAATATCTGCGCTTTGATAATCCTGATACTAATCTATGGACAACAGATGAAAAAAGCGACTTTTATAATATTTATTGCAAATCTGACCATTATGCGATCGCTAACTAGCGATTAGGGTGGGCACTATTTACCCACCCTAAGACTCTAACTTGCTACTGCTTCAGCAGGGGCTGTTTCAACAGCAGTTATAGGTAAATAAACACTAACTTTTTTACGGGTTTTGCCCTTTCTCTCAAACATTACAACACCGTCGATTAAGGCGAACAGAGTGTCATCGCTACCAATACCAACGTTGTTACCAGGGTGAAATTTGGTACCGCGCTGACGCACGAGAATGTTTCCTGCACGCACAACTTGACCGCCATAACGCTTTACACCCAGACGCTGGGCGTTAGAATCGCGACCGTTACGTGTACTACCCGTTCCTTTCTTATGAGCCATGATTTCCTCTTATGTATCTGTATCTACTTCTTTTTATTATTCAGCAGCGGTTTCAACTTCTTCGACAGGAGTCTCATCTAAAACGGGGGTTTCCTTCTCCGCTTCTCCTTGGGCAACAAATACTTCACCGTTAAGGGTGATGGAGTCAATCATAAGTCTGGTAATTTCCTGACGATGCCCCCGTTTTTTGCGGGTTTTCTTTTTCGGCTTCATCTTGTATACCAAGACTTTACGACCTCTGTAATGTCGCATTACAGTCCCTTCTACAGTTGCACCTGTCACTAGTGGCTGTCCAATGCTGACTGCGCCATCGTGCTGCACGAGTAATACGGAGTCTATTGTAACTTTTTCATCTGGTTCGGTAGGAAGCAGTTCAATGTCATAAAACCGCCCTGGCTCTACTCGTATTTGTTTGCCACCAGTTTCAATAATCGCGTAAGTCATGGAATTAATTGTCCTTGAGGTTGCCGTACAGGTAGCTGGTTTTTATCTCCTGTAGAGAGGTTTTTGCCAGCTTTTGTAATATGTCTACCTGATCCGAGCAGGAATTAGACAGACAATCTAACATACTATTTTATTCACAGGTGCTAAGTCAAGCTTCCATTTGCCAAAATTCGTGATGGCGATCGCTTACCCAAAAATCAGAATTGATGCTTTTTATTCAAAAACTGCTTCTATCTGAGGAATGATTTTTATAAACTAGTAGAAATATTTTAGACTCAAACTTATAGTTTCTTGTCAAAATTCACACATTTATCTTATTTGTTTTAAAATTAAACTTACAACGCTTAATCTAATAGTTCTTTACAGAATTTAGTGAACTGAAAAAATCAAATTACTACATTCAAACCTGATATTTAAAACAGGAGATGGATTTGTCATGACACAGCAAAATGCTACCCGACTTTTTCAAGCTGTAAAAAAAGATCAAGCATTACAGCAAAAGCTTAAAGCAACAGCTGATCCACAAGCTTTCATCAAGATTGCTAAAGAGCGTGGTTATGACTTCACAACTGATGAACTGGAAAATGAAATCAACAAGTTATCAGAAGAAGATTTAGCCGCCATTGTCAATCCAGGATGGGGAACCAGACGGCACCTTAATCCTAGATAATTCCTATTCTAGGAAACTGAAAGTATAGGAAAAACTGAATTGACAAGTTTTGTTCCTAAAGGGGATACCGTTGCATTATTTCCTTTAGGGGCATTTCTGTGAAATTAAGCAACTCTGCTTCCCATCTCCCCACCTGCCCAATACTGCTCGGGTTTTGCATTTTTAACTCGGAATTGGGTTTTGGGAAAAGGTTAAAGGGTAAAGGTTAAAGGTTTTTTCTTTCCCCTTTAACCTTCCCCTTTTCCCCTTAACCGACAAGTATTGCCCACCTGCCTAACTCGTGAGTTAGGATGGCTATATTTTCATCAGGTGATATGGAAAGAATAGAAGTTGAGCAAAGAACTATTTTAATTGGTTTGGCAGGTAGCCACGGCTATGGTTTAAATCGTCCTGATTCAGACTTTGATTATCGGGGAGTCTTTATCGCGCCCAAAAGGTACTACTTGGGGTTTGATCGTATAGAACAAAAAGATACTGGTTGGGATGAACCAGGAATATTTTCATTCCTGGATGGTAACAAAGACACAGTTATATATGAATTAAGAAAAATCCTCCTGTTATTAGCGGGCGCAAACCCCAATGTTTTAGAATTGCTCTGGTTAAATAACTATCCTTTTGTAAGCACAGTCGGACAGAATTTAATTAATCATAAGCAGCTATTTTTGAGTAAGAAGGTAAAACATACTTACACTGGTTATGCCTTTGCTCAAATCAAAAAGATGGAAACTCATCGTAAATGGTTGTTAAAGCCACCACAAAAAAAGCCAATACCATCTGACTTCGCCATAGAAGACGAAGCCCCCCTCAGCAAAGATGAGCTAAATGCTTTTCTGGAGTATCTTTATAACTTAATCAGAGGACGGATTGAGTTTTTGGAAGAAGCGGAAGAGTTATACAAATTGCTGACGGCAGATATTGATTTTAAAGGAGTGTTAAAACAATATACTTTACCCGATGAAACTTTAGAATATACTCAAAATTTAACCAATAGCCGTAAAGATTTTATCCGCCTGCTTCAAAAAAGCCAAAATTATCAAATAGCTTTAAGAGAATGGAAGGCTTATTTATCTTGGCAGGAAAATAGAAATCCGGCTAGAGCAGAAATGGAAAGAAAGTCGGGTTTTGACCTCAAACATGGGATGCACTGCATTCGATTATTACGCAGTGGAGTAGAAATATTGCGTCAAGGTGAAGTGATTGTAGATAGAAGAATAGCTGGTGATGTTGAAGATTTAAGAGCTATTTTGAAGGGTGAGTATTCTTATGAACAAGTGATGAAAATGGCAGAAGATTTAGTCGCTGAAATGGAGGTTGTCTACGAACAATCTACACTCCCTCATAAACCTGATTTAGAGGAAATTAATAAGTTGTGTATGGAATTGGTAGAAATGCAGAATTGGTGATTGGGTATTAGGGATTGGGCATTGTTAATTAAGTTTCTTCCCATTCCCCATTCCCCATTCCCTATTCCCCATTCCCGATTAAATACTGTACATTAAATCAGCAAACCCATAGAGGCTGATGATCAGCAATAACGATGCTGTTAGTTGGGTAATTCGCGCTTGGGGTGAGGGCGCGATCGCTTCCCGCACTAAAATAGAAATAGATGCCCCAACTACTAGGCTCAAGCCTAAGATTAAATAAGGTATGTCCGGTAAAATACTGGCTATTGCCAGCATAGCGATCGCTAATAAAAGCATCAATAATTCTACAAACCTGGGCGGGTTGTATTGGCTAGATAAAACAAAGCTGTTGAACCAAAAAGACCAAAATCTCATAGTCAGTGTTGAATATTGTTAGCGGTAACGGGGACTTTACCTGGATTTCTCACAAGTGAGAAATCCAAGGGGTGTGGGAGGATGGGGAAGAAGTCTTACCCCCCACACTCCCCACACTCCCCAAACTCCTCTTCTCCCTCTGCCTACACTATCCGTGAGAAATCCGGGTTTAGCCCGTGCTGAGTTAAGAGTTGTTAGTTATGAAGCAGCTTTCCATTCAAAACTTTTAACTCCTAACTCCTCACTCGTAATTTTTAACTTCTAGCCCCTAACTTTTGACCTGTGCCGTTTTTTTGTGCAGTATCACTTTCTGGTAGTTCTACGCCAAAGACGCGGCTAAAAACTTTAGCGACTTTGTAGCCAGAATCAATCGATTCTAAGGGGTCTTTCCGCAGCCTGTGACGCAAGCATAGCGTAATCACACGGCAGATATCATCAACTGTAACTTCAGTGCGTCCTTCATAAGCTGTTAAGGCTTTCGCGGCGCGGTTACTAACAATGTCACCCCGCAAACCATCTACATCCAATTCAGAACAGACTTCAGAAATTTTTACCCGTAGTTCATAGTCAAGTTTCACTTCTGGCAAAAGCTTTTGAGCATTGACAATTTTCTCTTGTAATGCTTCTTGCTCGGCTTTATGGCTTTCGAGAAATACTAGAGGATTTTGGTCAAAATCCGCCCGTTGTTCCACAATTTGCACCCGCAAGGCCGGTTCTTTTACGGTGTGAATTTCTGCGTGCATCCCAAAGCGATCGAGCAGTTGCGGGCGTAGTTCGCCTTCTTCAGGGTTTCCAGAACCCACAAGAACAAAACGCGCTGGGTGACGGATTGAAATACCTTCCCGTTCTACAGTGTTCCATCCACTCGCGGCGGAATCTAGTAGCACGTCTACAAGGTGGTCATCTAGTAAGTTGACTTCATCCACATAGAGAATGCCCCGGTTAGCCTTTGCCAGCAGTCCCGGTTCAAAGGCTTTGACACCTTCAGATAAAGCTTTCTCAATGTCGATTGTGCCACAAACTCGGTCTTCTGTGGCTCCTAGCGGCAGGTCTACCATTTGGACTTTTTTATGAGCTACAGGAATTTCCGCCCCTTGTTCTAAGAGTTGGCGAACTTCATCGCTCATCAAGTCGGGGTCGCTAGGATCGCTACTGAAGGGGTCATTGGCAACCACAGAAATTTCTGGCAGCAGATCCGCCAGCGCCCGGATAGTTGTGGATTTACCGGTACCGCGATCGCCCATGATCATTACACCACCAATTTTGGGGTCAATCACGTTCAATAGGAGCGCCAGTTTCATTTCTTCCTGGCCCACAATTGCCGTAAAAGGAAATACCACGCGACGCGCACTTGCCGTGGATTGAGCAGTTGGACTCACTAAATTACCTTAACAATATTTTTCTTATTACAGTTCTCTATTGTGACACAGGTGGGGTGTGGGGGAGTGTGAAGATCAGGGGGAAGGGGGCAGGGAGAGCAGGGGAAGCTAACGAAGAAATTCTTGCCCTCCCCATTTCCCATTTCCCATTCCCCATTCCCCATTCCCCATTTCCCATTCCCCATTCCCCATTTCCCATTCCCCATTCCTCATACCAATATCTATTGGGCACAAATGCTTACTAGCTGCGTCAACTATCTTAATATTGTCTGCTTTAGTTTTTCTGGTGCAAAAGTTCCATAAGCAGGGAACGAACAACTACCAACTCATCAATCCTGTACTAAGCATAAATACTTGTAGACTATATGGTTAGTAGATTCAATCGTAAAAGCGAGCAATGGCGTGTGTGGGTAGCTAATGCACCATTCAAATTTATGAAATCACCTTTTATTATTCAAAGTTGGCGGCGACTACTTAAGTATCTTTTTCCGATTCTCATTTTAATATCCTTTTTTACGGTATTACTGGTAGATAGTTTTACTCCCGCGATCACCGAAGGTGGGCGCTTCAGCGCGATCGCACAGATACCCCGTCAAGAAATTCGTGGGGTTTGGATGACCACCAATGATTTTGACACTCTCAAGGATCGCTCCAAAGTCCAGGATGCGGTAAGTCAATTACGACGGCTGAACTTCAACACAATTTATCCTGTAGTGTGGAATTCTGGTTATGTGATGTATCCCAGTGCGATCGCACAACGTGCAGGTATTCAACCTTTTATCTATAAAGGTTCAGATGGACATGATATTCTTGCCGACCTGATTAACCAAGCCCATCGCAAAGGATTGCTAGTGATTCCCTGGTTTGAATTTGGTTTCATGGCTCCCCCAACGTCAGAACTAGCACTGAATTATCCTGATTGGTTCACACAAAAGCGGGATGGTAGCCAAACTTCTATCAGTGCGGCTGGTGAAGTTATGTGGCTGAATCCGTTCCTTCCGCAAGTACAACAGTTCATCACCAACCTCGTGCTGGAAACTGTCACTCAATATGATGCCGATGGCATTCAGTTTGACGATCACATGAGTTTGCCTCACGAATTTGGCTACGACCAATATACAGTTGCTTTGTACACCAAAGAAACCAAAAATGCTCCCCCAAAGAATTCCCAAGATGCGGCATGGGTAAAGTGGCGGGCAGATAAAATTACGGCTTTCATGGTACAACTTAACCAAGCTGTGAAGCAGAGAAAACCCCAGGCGATTTTCTCTGTTTCTCCTAATTACTATGATTTTGCTTACAAGTTTCACCTACAAGATTGGCTGAGTTGGATACGGCAAAATATTGTGGACGAGTTAATTGTGCAAGTTTATCGTCCGAATCTGCAAAGTTTTGTGGCTAATATTTCTCGCTCAGAAATTCAAGAAGCCCAAAAAATAATTCCAACTGGAATTGGGATTATGACTGGGTTACGAAATAATCCAGTTCCTATGCAGCAAATTAAGTCTCAGGTGCGGGCTGCCCAAGAACGCGGTTTAGGCGTAACTTTCTTTTATTATGAAAGTCTTTGGAACGATGCTCTAGAACCCTTAAACGAGCGACAAGTTGGATTTGGAAGTCTCTTTCCATCTCCTGCACTCCGCGCCAGAATTGAATAACTTTTCTGTTGAAGATTACGTTAATAGACTATAAATTAACGTTTTTTCGTCTAATAGTAGTGCGATCGCCTACCGTTCTGAAAGGCTTAAATTCCTAGCTTCTGCAAAGAAGCTAGGAATCTTGTTAGATAAAGCCCAAAATGGCCCTAATTTTACTTTCAAAGGTGCGATCGCTTGAAACAAAGTATCTATTAGTACAATTTATTTCTATATAAATATCCTGATAATTGGTTAGGTGTAGGTTGGGTTGAACGGAGTGAAACCCAACAAATCCTTGAGAATGTTGGGTTTCGTTCCTCAACGCAACCTACAAATATTGTCTTTTTTCGGAGTAATAAAAGAGAATTAAGCAGACATTATTATGAGTAGTTAAATTAACGTTATTTTTTGCTGTTTTATCCATCCACCTAAATCGATGCCAATATCATTTAAAAGTTTTTGAGCATATTCATAACGCTCTGTCTTAATTAAGTCAAATTCTAAAAGTAGGCGAGTTTGATAACGTAAAATATCTAGTTTACTATTCAATAATTCTAAATGGGCTAATTTCTGTTTAGCATACCGTGCTATAAGCAGAACATCTAATAAATTGTATAGTTCTGTAATAATCCGATTTCCTAGCAAAAATTTATGATCTCTAGGAAGTCGATTTAAAATTGGCACATACCACTTGATTAAATCGTAAGTTTTTTGTATTATTGGTAAATCACTCATCCATACAAAATTAAATAAAAAAAGTTGATCGCGCTTTGCGCGAGACATTAAGAAGGGTAAAGAAATAAAGAGAAAAGTGCTAAAGGGCAAGAGTGTAAAGGGATACTAAATCCCGCCACGAACCAATACAACCCGAAAACCCACGCCGCGGTTACGAAGACCACGCGCACGATAGCCGCGAAACGCCGAGCGGCAATTATTGGGAAAGTCGTCCCACGAACCACCACGCAGAAGGCGAGTTTGATTATCATTATCAATCAGCCAAGCGCTTCCGTCTTTTGGCGCTCCGTTATAAATTTCGTGCCACTCATCCTGACACCATTCCAAAATATTACCATGCATATCAAATAAACCAAAGGGGTTAGCAGGAAATTTCCCTACATCTGTTGTTTCCCCATACTGGAATTGATAATTCGCTAAATCAGTCGTAATCGTTTCGCCAAAATAAAACGGTGTAGTCGTTCCCGCGCGACAAGCATATTCCCATTCTGCCTCACTGGGTAAGCGATAGGTTTTTTCAGTCTTTTTAGATAGCCGAGCGCAAAACTCAATTGCATCATCCCAAGAAACCATTTCAACAGGTCGATTATCACCTTTAAAATTAGATGGTTCGGGATTTAAATCAATATTAACCTTGGGTAAAGCAGCAACGGCTTTCCATTGACTCTGAGTTACTGGAAATTTCCCCATAAAAAAGGGTTGAATGGTGACAGAGTGCTGTGGACTTTCCCGGCTAACTCTTTCTGGCTCACTCTCTGGCGAACCCATGAGAAAATTACCGCCCGGAATTGCAACCATCTCCAGAACTACGCCATTACCCAAATTTTCTCTAAAAAACTCAGCGCGTCCCCGACTGCGATTAATTTCATAGGTTTTTCCCCTACCTAAAAATCCTGCTGATTTGGGAGTTAGGCTGGCGGTTTCAAACTCAAAAGGCTGAGTTTGAATAGCTGAGGGAGATGATTCCCTTTTTAGTCGTTCTTGTAATTCTGCTTCCCGTCTTTTATTTTCGGCTCTTTCTTGTTCTAAGCGTAATCTTTCTGCTTCCTGTCTTTTGTTTTTGGCTTTTTCTTGCTCTAGATGTAATCTTTCTGCTTGTTGTTTTTGATACTCTATTTCTTGTTCTTTTTTTAAGCGAACTACATCTTCATCTTTAAGCAGATAGTATTTCTGGAATTTCTCTAATTCAGTCTCAGATTTTTCACGCAATGGATATCCTTGTTCATCTACAAACCTTGCCAAGAATTGCCTATATTTATCTAGATTTTTCTTATATGTACCGTAAGGTTCTAATGCTTTTTCTCTAACTGCACTAGCTTCTGTATCTGTTAATTTTAACTTTTCTTGTAAATCTTTTAATATATCAGACTCCAAAGGAGAAATCTCGCCATCAGACGCAAATTCTTCAGCCTTGTGACGATATTCAATTATGGCGGCTTCCCTGATTAACCGTTGTTGTTGACGCTCCTTAATTAGTTGTTCAGCTGCAAACTTAATTCCCTGAGCTACATTCGTGAATGCATCATCTTGATTACTCCAAGACTTAACAGGTAGAGCATTTTTAGGCAGAGCTTGTAGTTTAGCAAATGGTGCATCTTGCCAAGAGACGCTTCGCAGAATAATTGGAATGACACAAGCCTCTCCAGCTTCGTGGCGTTCTATTGCTTTGGTAACTTCAACATCCCAGCAGTATTTAGAAAATATAAAGTCTGAACTGACTAGTAATAAAATAATATCGGCTGTATTTAAATTTTTATTAATCTGCTGATCCCATTCTTTTCCAGGTGGTATTTTGCGATCGTGCCAAGTTGAAGTTATACCTTGGCGTTCCAACATAGTCAGGTGTTTAGCCAGTTCATCCTTTAGGGGTTCGTCGTTGTGAGAGTAGGAACAAAACACCTTGAGTGGTTCTAACCAAACATCTGCCATTTTGCGTCTTCAGGAGTAGTATAAATTACGGTTCTTACAAATTATAGTATTTTTACCTGATTTCCTTAATAAACTAACCCCGATCGCCAGTGCAACTCCTCATCTCATCGTCTAAACCCGGAGATATGCTAGTTTGATCGCTATTCGATTTTGATGCTACTGCGATCGCTATATGCTTTTATATATTGTGATGGGACTGCGATCGCTGCATAAATATCTGAAGCTGGGAATATAAAATTGCGATCGCTGGTTAAGGCTGGAAGCAGGTTTAAAATATTATGGTAACTATTATCGTTGCGTAGCTTGCCGCCGTAGGCATCGCAACAACTAATGTTGGTCATTTATCAAGGTTTGTTGCAGCCGATTTGTGGCAAAACATTAAAGTAAGTTTAGTGAAACCCAACATCATATTAGTTTAATGGTGGGTTTCACAGAATTTAACTACCTTGATTAGGCGGTATTTGCTCAGGTGGCGTTTCTGCTGGGGGAGCCAGTACCGCATCCGGCGCAATTTCTTCTACGGGAATCGGTTGCTTCTCCTCAATTTCAAAATCTGGTTGCGCTGCTTCCACCAATTCAGGAGATGGGGGATGTGGTGGAATCGCTTCTGGTACACTCTCGGTTTTGGCTTCGGTGTCAGTAGTAACTGTCTCCTCTGCTGGTTTTTCTGGTATGGCAGTAGTTTTGTCGATAATCTCAACAGTAGGTTTCTCTGCTAGTACAGAGGTAATGTCTTCTGGTTTGGGGGTTGTGGGTGTCTTTTTACTCACAGTCTGTTGCACTTTATCTTTCGCGCCACTGAAGGTGCTACCCAGACCTTTTTGCAACTGGCCCAGCCGTTCCTGAAGGGACAATTTATTTACCTGTTCCTGAATTCCAGCTTTCACCGTCTCAGGACTGGGTACTTGCGTTTGTTGTGCCTGGGGGGTCAGTTGGCGACGTAATGATAGAGTTTGCCAGCCAAACCAGACCAAAAGAGCCACACTAGCCACATGACCCAGCAACAAACCTCCAGTAATGCGTGGTGCAAACACCCATAAGACTAAGGCATAGAATAGTCCTACGCCACTCCAGATAAAGTCATTCTTGCGATGGATTTCTGGAAAAAAGAAAGCTGCTATGTAAATGGCTAAACTACCAATACCGACCACCAAAGCTAGGACAAATGCCAGCATTATTTGGTTACTCCTTACTGCGTCCTTTGACTATTTCAATTTTGCAAATTTTGTCAGTCAATTGTTGATTTAGATACAATTTAAAATTAATTAGCCGTGTTAGTTGTGGATTTTTGCCCTTTATTCAACTCTTAAGGTCTTCTTTAGGGGAGAACGGAAAATATCGGACTACCCTTAAAGTAAAAGGATCTGCAAGAGAGTTAGCCAGAAATTTTTTATGACACTACAAAGCTTTGGTGTGATTGGATTAGCCGTTATGGGTGAGAACATCGCTCTAAACGTAGAGCGCAATGGCTTCCCAATTGCAGTTTACAACCGCTCCCGAGAAAAAACGGATGCGTTTATGGCGCAGCGTGCTACAGGACGGAACGTCAAAGCCGCCTTTACCTTGGAAGAATTCGTTGCCTTATTGGAACGTCCCCGCAAAATTCTCGTAATGGTGCAAGCTGGTAAGCCAGTGGATGCGGTGATTGCTCAACTCAAACCCTTGTTAGAGGAAGGCGATATCATTATCGACGGTGGCAACTCTTGGTTTGAAGATACGGAACGACGCACTCAGGAATTAGAACCCGCTGGGCTTCGGTATCTTGGTATGGGTGTCAGTGGCGGTGAAGAAGGGGCACTAAATGGCCCATCTCTGATGCCTGGAGGTACAACAAGCTCTTACGAGTTTCTATCACCAATTTTCAACAAAATTGCTGCCCAAGTCGATGATGGCCCTTGTGTAACCTACATTGGCCCTGGTGGTTCTGGCCACTATGTCAAAATGGTACACAACGGCATTGAGTATGGCGATATGCAGCTAATTGCTGAAGCCTACGACTTGCTGAAAAATGTCGCTGGATTAAACCCCAGTCAGCTACATGATGTGTTTGCTGAATGGAATACCACCGATGAACTCGATTCATTTTTGATTGAGATTACGAAGAATATCTTCCCATATATTGACCCAGAAACAAATAAACCCCTGGTGGATTTGATTGTTGACGCAGCCGGTCAAAAGGGAACTGGACGCTGGACTGTACAAACTGCATTGGAATTGGGAGTTGCTATTCCTACAATTACAGCAGCAGTTAATGCCCGGATTATATCTTCGATTAAAGATGAGCGGGTTGCAGCATCTAAAGTCCTCACAGGCCCCAGTGGCAAGTATGACGGGCAAACCAAGGACTTTATCAACAAAGTACGCGATGCTCTCTATTGCTCAAAAATCTGTTCTTATGCTCAAGGGATGGCGTTGCTATCCACAGCTTCAAAAACATATAACTGGAATTTGGATCTGGGCGAAATGGCGCGGATTTGGAAAGGTGGTTGTATTATTCGCGCTCGCTTTTTGAATAAGATTAAGAAGGCTTTTAGCGAAAATCCAGCTTTGCCCAACTTGCTGTTAGCTCCCGAATTTAAGCAGACAATTCTCGACAGACAGACTGCTTGGCGGGAAGTGATTGCGACAGCTGCAACAGTAGGAATTCCAGTACCCGCATTTAGCGCCTCCTTAGATTATTTTGACAGCTATCGCCGCGATCGCTTGCCTCAAAATCTAACTCAAGCACAACGCGACTACTTTGGCGCACATACCTACCTGCGTCTTGACAAGCCCGGAAGTTTCCATACTGAATGGGTACCTATTGCTGAAGCTGGTAAGTAAGCTTTTGCACATCTGTATCAGAATATTGTGAAAGGTTAGTCAGTTTCAAAATACGGATTTAGTAGTGGCTCTGAGTTTCAGAGCCACTTTTTTTTCTAGAACCGCAGAGGCACAAAGAACGCAGAGGAAGAGAGGAGGATAATAGCAATTCTCTACTGTTTATTGATTTTAAGGATTATTATTACCAAGATATTTGGCTTTTAATTCTTCTAATTCTTGATCTATTTCGTTTTTACTAGAAGGCTGAGATGTAGGACTTGGTGGTTGTATTTTATTTGGTTGAGGTTTGTTGCCACCCATAAATTGAGTTTTCATTTCCTCTAATTCTAGATCGATTTGACTAGGAGATGGCGATACAAAAGCGGGTGGAGAATTGGATGGTGATTGAGGGATAGGCTTTGCCTTTATCGCTGGTGTGGCTGCTACTTGCGAATGTTGATTTAAGTCTTTGAGAACTTCATCTACTGTTTGATAACGCCGAACGGGAATGCTTTCTAGCATTTTGTTGAGAATGTGACTCAAATGATTACTAACAGGAGTTTTTAAGTATTTCTGCCAAACCCAAGTATCGTTGTTAGTATCATAAGAATCGAAAGGCGATCGCTGGGTTAATAAATTAATACAGGTAGCACCCAAGCTGTAAATATCGCTGGCAAAAACAGCCCTACCTCTCATTTGCTCAGGGGCAACATATTCTGGACTACCAATACTTGTACCAGTTTGATTTAAGGCGTTGCCAATGGCAGATTTAGCTGCACCAAAATCTACTAATACTAGTTTGCGATCGCCGCTACGTAAAATAATATTTTCTGGCTTAATATCACGGTGAATTACGTGTCTAGCATGACAAAATTGTAAAACTGACAATAAATCATTTAATATTTGCCGGATTTGCGTTTCATTGAAAGCACCCCTATGTGCCAATTCCTGGGCTAAGTTGTGCCCGTCAATAAATTCTTGTACAAGATACTGGCGATCTTCTTGGGTAAAATATGCCAGGAGTTCGGGAATTTGGGGATGTTTACCCAATTCATCTAACTGCACCGCTTCTTGGTTAAATAACTCTACGGCCTTGGCAAGAGTGTTAGTGCCTTGGGATTGGGGATAAAATTGCTTAATTACACAGCGTGGTTTTGAAGGTTTATCTTCATCCACAGCTAAGAAGGTTCTGCCAAAACCACCTTGTCCGATTGGTTTGATAGCACGGTAACGTTCTTTGAGGAGTAACTTAGAACCGCAAGTCCGGCAAAACTTGACATCATGAGGATTTTCAGGCTTGGGACAATGGGGATTAAGGCAGTAGCTCATACAGGCGATCGCTCTTATATGTTCTTATTTTCTCCTGTCCCAGGCAAAAGCGTGTAATTAACAGATTTTGGATTTGTGTCATGCAGAAGAGGGAAAACCGGGTGGAGGAATGATGAACCAAAAGAATCTAAAATCATCAAGAGCGATGTCTACGACGGGCTACGCCTATGCACTGCTAAACTACCCCATACCTTCCATAACTGGATGGAAGTAGAAGGCGAATCCCAATACTGTATAAGCAGCTAATAACAAAGTGCCTTCGAGCCAATTGGATTTACCATCAGAACTAATGCTGTTTGCAATCAACACTGACACAACCACAGCAACTAATTCAAAGGGTTTGAAATCTAAATCCATTGGTTTACCCAATATCCGCCCAGCTATTACCAACACGGGCGCGACAAATAGGGCAATCTGCATACTTGATCCCACAGCTACCGAAAGGGAAAGATCCATCTTATCTTTCATCGCCACCGTGACTGCTGTGGCGTGTTCAGCCGCGTTACCGACGATGGGAACCAAAATTACCCCTGTAAACAGCGCCGTCAAACCTAGCTGAGATGTGGCTACTTCCAGAGAATCTACTAGCATTTCTGACTCAAGTGCTACTAGTAAGGTACATACTAGCAAGACACCAACCCACAACATCATATTTGGTTTAGCATGAGGGGTTTCTTCCTCTTCTGTCTCCGCTACACCCACATCATATAAATAAGAGTGGGTTTTCATCGAAAATAGCAGCGTTAGAGCATAAACCAGGATTAATACGACGGCAACAGCAATAGAAAGATTTTGCACTGTCTCTTCGCTAATTCCTTGAGAGGTGTAATTCATCGCCGTTGGCATCAAAATGGCAATCACTGCCAAATTCATCGAAGCAGCATTCACCCGCGCCACAATTGGCTGAAATGTCTGTTCTTTGTAGCGCAGTCCTCCCAAAAGCATAGAAAAACCCATTACCAGTAGTAAGTTGCTGATAATCGATCCCGTGATACTGGCTTTAACTACATCTATTAACCCAGCGTTCAGCGCTACTAGGGCAATGATTAGTTCTGTTGCATTACCAAAGGTGGCATTTAACAAGCCCCCCAATGACGGCCCCACCACGACAGCAATTTCTTCTGTGGCTGTACCCATCCAAGCTGCTAAGGGCAGAATTGCTAATCCAGCTGTAATGAAAACTATCAATTCTCCCCACTCCAGAAAGTGGGCTGCTACAGAAACTGGGATAAACAGTAATAGAACGAAAAGAATAATGTTTTTGGTTGACATTTGTTGTTTTGGGTTGAGGGTATCATTCACAGCTAGCAATCCTAAATTTTAAATTTGGAGTGTTGAATTAAAAATTACTTTCACTCATCACTCCGATATGGTACTCTCAACCACCTGTAGACCAATTCAGAAATTGTACTGTTTTCAGTTCACTACAGCGTATGTAAAATAAGATTGCGATTTAAGGAGTTTTTGTAATCTTTCGTTGCAAAAGTATGAATCGGAGCCAACATATTACATCAAGAATGGGGTTTAATATATTAAAAGACAATTAAAATTTTAATTGGCGCTGCTAAAGAGGAAACCCCTAACTGAGTTTTTGTTCAATGGCTAATTACATTTGAGCCTTCAGGGAAAGGGCTGTGCGATAACGCAGATTTCCCACTACAATGAGAAAGATTTGTCAAAAATTTGGTTGGATTCCATAGTTGTTGTTTATACCGGATTTTGTGTTTAAACCATTGGAGAAAGGTTTATGCACAATGTTTTCGGTGCAACTGCAAGTTTTTTGTTTTGGATAAATATACATGACTTCTGCTGCTGAAATGCCAGCTAGCTCTGGCTCAACGTTAACATTACATTCAGATCCCAATAACACTAAAGAAACCGATCCCCTGAGAAAGGCTAATGGTGTTTATGTGACGGTGCATGGTCATTTTTACCAGCCACCGAGGGAAAACCCTTATCTGGACGCAATTGAACGCCAACCGAGCGCTGCACCTTTCCATGACTGGAATGAGCGGATTCATTGGGAATGCTATCGCCCGAATGCCTTTGCCAGAGTCTTAAATGACCAAGGTGAAGTGGTGGGGATCGTCAATAATTACGAGTATTTTAGTTTTAATATCGGGCCGACGCTGATGTCGTGGCTAGAACGCTACGATGTGGAAGTTTATCAGCGGATTTTAGAGGCGGATGCTAAGAGTAGCCAACGCTTGCATGGTCACGGTAATGCGATCGCGCAAGTATACAATCACATCATCATGCCTCTGGCGAATGAACGCGACAAATATACTCAAATTCGCTGGGGTAAAGAAGACTTCCGCTCTCGCTTTGGACGTGATCCCGAAGGGATGTGGCTAGCAGAAACTGCTGTAGACTACGCAACCTTAGAAGCTCTTGTTGCTGAGGGTATTCGCTTCATTATCCTTGCACCGTCTCAAGCCCTGCGTTGCCGTCCCCTCCCCACTCCAGATCATCCCCATCCTGAATGGATCGAAGTCGGTGGTAGTCAGATTGATTCTACCCGTCCCTATCGTTGTTATTTACAGCCCACACTCGATACTTCATCTTCACCTCTGAGTGCGATCGCTACTAGCCCTAAAGAGAGTAGTAGAGAAGAATTGCCCTACATTGATATCTTCTTCTACGATGGCCCGATATCGCGGGACATGGGTTTTAGTGATGTAGTTTATAACTCCAGTCACTTTGCCGGACGTATCGGTTCCGCAGTCCGTGGGGATCATCGTCCAGCACAGTTAATCTCGGTGGCGACGGATGGGGAAACCTTTGGACATCACAAGAAAGGAACAGAGAAAACTTTAGCCTACGCCTTTACTAAAGAGTTTCCTCAACAAGGTTGGACGGTAACGAACTTCGCCCATTACCTGAGCTTAAATTCTCCCGGTTGGGAAGTGGAATTAAAGTCAGTCACAGCCTGGAGTTGCGCCCACGGTGTCGGCAGATGGGAAGATGACTGTGGTTGCGGTGGTGAAGGTGGTGTTTGGCATCAGAAATGGCGTCGTCCCCTACGGGATGCCCTTAATTGGCTGCGGGATCAGCTAACTGAGGTTTATGAGGAACATGGTAGGCAGTTATTTCGCGATCCCTGGCAAACACGGGATGAATATATCCAAGTAATGCGCGATCGCTCTGCTGGCAATGTCAACCGTTTCCTCGCCCGCCATCAAACCCACAAACTAACAGCAGCCGAACAAGTAGACGCTTTGCGCCTGTTAGAAATGCAGCGTCACGCTTTGTTGATGTTCACTAGTTGCGGTTGGTTTTTTGAAGAAATTTCCCGTCCAGAGGGGACGCAAATTCTGCGCTACGCCGCCCGTGCTTTGGAATTGGCAGGGGAAGTCGCTGGCGTACAGTTAGAAAAAGGCTTTGTCAAACGTCTTGGTTTAGCCCCCAGTAATGTCGATGAATTCAAACACGGTGCAGAAATTTATCGGCAACTCGTGTTAACTGCCCAGCTTGGCTTTAAGCAAGTAGCATCCCATTACGCCATTACTTCCCTATTTACCAATCAGAAACCAGCACAGACGCACAATTCTTTGCCTAGAAAAGATGTTGCTGACAAACAATCTCAGCGTTACCACAAAAAAGTTTATTGCTATGCTGCCAATGAGCTAGATTACCAACTGCAACGGATGGGATCGCTAACTCTGGCTGTAGGAAATTTAAAGCTGGTATCAGAGATTACTTGGGAAAGTGAGCATTTGGTATTTGCGGTTCTGCATTTGGGAGGCTGGGATTTCCACTGCTGCATTCAACAATTTACCGGGCGGCGTGACTACAGCCAATTAAAAGAAAAGCTGTTTGGGGCACTAAAACAAGCTAGTGCGGCTCATACTATCTTGGCGATGACACAGCTATTTGGCGAAGAAGCTTTCAGCTTACAAAATCTATTTGCTGAAGAACGCCACCGGATTATGCGGCTGCTTAGTCAGGAAACACTGACACGCTTAGGACAGTTGTATACCCAAGCCTACCGTGATAATTATGGGGTGCTGATGGCGTTTCATCGAGATGAAATCGCAGTACCACAAGAATTGCAAGTGGCAGCAGATATTGCTTTAGGGCATCGCTGTCTGATGACATTGCGATCGCTGGAGCAAGATATCGCTGATCCCCAAAAGAGTTGGAGTCACATCTTAGAATTGGAAGCGATCGCAACTGAAGCAAAACATCTGCGTTGTCGGCTGAATATTCCTGACGGTAAGCAGATGTTAGAACAGTTAATTGCGCGATCGCTTTGGCAATTGTTGCACGATGCCAATGGTAGTTTTAATGCAGATATCCAACTATTGGAGCGGTTGATTGATGTCGGGGATCAACTAAATATTGATGTTTCCCTACAGCGATCGCAGGAACTATACTTTAGTTGTCTGCACAGTCAAATAGCGCCGGTGTGTATTACTAGCGTTGGGAATGAAGGAGATAATCAGTGTCTTCAGTTGCTCAAGTTAGGCAAGAAGTTAGCCGTTGATGTTAGTGCGATCTCCAATCAGTTGGGATAAATGTAGGGACGCACAGGGGTGCATTGGCTTAACGTGAGTTCGATGAACCTCTCCCTCCCAGCCTCCCTCTCCGAAACGGAAAGGGAGGAGCAAGAAAAATTACACTTTTTGCTCCCCTCTTTGCGTCGGAGAGGGGCTGGGGGAGAGGTCAAATAAGACTTGTCGAACTCATGTTGGCTTAAGTCAGTTGGGGTAAAATTTTACACAGAGAGAAGGGGAAAATTTTCCCCTTCTCTTTTTAATTCCTTTTACTTATCCTGGGAAGGATCGCAATGGTAGGGATAAAGCCACTCACACCTGAAGAGTCCAAATGTATGTTTCTCAAAAAAGGTTCCTGCATGGCGGCTACGTGATATGTTGATCCCAGCTTTAGTTTTAACCTCATATAGCCAGGGAAAGGCTATTACTAAAACAGTCATGAAGGTGAAGAGGTAAAGAATTGTAGTTTTAATATTGGGGAATCTTCGGGAATTGCTATTGTGATTTTGAGGCATAGAAATAAGAAACGAATAGCCCACACAATTTTAGCCTAATGCTGAAAATATCGCCGGAAGCGGGGGTCAATATTATCTGTTTTCTGCTGATTGCAGGTAATACAGAGAGTTTGTAAATTGCTGATATCATTTTGACCACCACGGGCAAGGGGAATGATATGGTCAATGGTGAGGTGAGTTTCTGTAGTAGTTTTACCGCAGCTTTGGCATTGATATTTGTCACGTTCAAAAACATATTTCTTGACTTCTGGGGGGATACGAATACGGGGAGTTTTGCTCATTTTCTCTCTAGTTGCTAATAAATTCTTCCAAGCTAGGTACATCTACCCAACTTGCTTTTGTATGAGATTCATGGGATAAATCCATCAACAACTGAGAATAAATTCCTTCCCGCAGTGATGGTGTAATTTCCTGATTGCGTTCAATTCCCTGCACCCATTGATCTACTACGCGGATAAATGCCGAAATCCGCCCATCAGCATAATTTTTCGGAAAAATTAACCGATTCGGTATTTCTATTTCCGTTAAAGGTTTACCTGGCTGAGAACCCCAAACACGAAAGCCGTGGATATAATCTTTTTGATTTTCACTGCCTACAATTAATGTACCGCGATCGCCATATACTTCTATCCAATGGGTTCTTGCTGCATGAACAACCGCGCTGATAGAAAGTTGGCAAGGTGTACCATTTGCTAATTCCAGGGTTAATATACAGTTGTCATCTGTATTCACTGGCTTAGATTCCCCACTAACAGGGTCAACTCGTGTAGGAATCGCAGTACTCAAATGGGCGTTTAATCTACGGACTGGCCCGAATAACCAGTGAATGTAATCGAAGGCGTGGGAACCTAAAGATCCTAATGCACCACCTCCTTTGTCTTTGTCAGAATACCAATTCCAAGGGCGTGAAGTATCAGCACGAGAAGAACCTAACCAATCAATTTTAATTAGGCGCAACTCACCCACATAATTTTCTGATAGTAATTCAGCAAATAACTGCCATGCTGGTACAAAGCGAAATTCAAAATCTACAGTTGCAATTACACCTTTTGCTTTCGCTAACTGATAAAGTTCTTTAGCTTCAACTGCATTTAAGGTTGTCGGCTTTTCTAGTAATAAATGTTTCCCAGCTTGCAGTACAGTTTTTGCCATTTCATAGTGCAAAAATGGCGGCGTAGAGATACTGACTGCTTGCACTTCTGGTAATGCCACAATATCAGCCAGAGAATCAGAGGCGTGAGGAATATTATGGGATTCTGCTATGGCTTTAGCTTTATTTATATCTCGATGATAGACAGCAACTACCTCAGTTTGAGGATGTGCTTGGAATCCAGGGATGTGAACTTTTTGACCAAATCCAGTGCCTGCGATCGCAATTTTGACCATATCATACTTACTCCCATACTTGTATAATTTTTATAGAGATTTTAAACAATCCAGACTGATTAAACAAAGTTATTTATATGAACCAATAAATTTTCTGATTTTCTCGGCAGTCTCTCTACAAATAATTTTTTTGTAAAAATTTTATATTCGGTACTAAAACGTAATTATATCAAGTTCATCCAGAATAGTACTATCTATGTCAATATCAAATTTCCGAGCAAAGTGAGCAGATGATATTATCAGATTAGGTATATCTTCCATAAGCAATGTCTTTGGATGAGTGGCACTTCCACCTGACCAATCAATATAACGCCAATTGTCGTTTTGTAGCTTTAGATGAGATGCATTAGCAAGTATAGTTTGAAAATACGACTCATCTGCATACCTAAGTTTACTATAGTGCAAAGTTAAAGCATTTCCCTTGCTGTGGAAATCGATAATATATTCAGCAGCTTTACGATTTGCACAAAACCATTGACTTCCACTAAAGCAAAGAAGTTTCTTTGAAAAAGGAAGGAAAGATTTTGTTAATAGCGGATGTTCTAAACGAATTTCTAAATTCATTTGAGCGCTGTGTTTTTTTGAATAATGGAAAGAAAACGACTTCGTACAATATCGTTCATAAGAATTTTTCTGCCATAAAATGCTTGGTCTTACATCATATTTATAAGTCTCATATTTAATTCGTTCATGGCGAATATAAGCATCGTATGGACTTGATGCTAAATCATCTAATATTTGCTTGGCAGTTTTAATTGGATAATCTGATTCACTGAGTAATACAAACCAATCTGGTGAATCTGGAGTTTCGTACATCAGTCGAAGTGCCTTTACTGTGGCTTTTACTAAAGAAAATCCTGCCCACTCTGTCTCTATATGAGGGCGTAGTAATAAAATATTTTTTGTCAGGTTTTCTATAGATAAATCACATTTTGAAAAATCATGATGGCATACAATTCGAGGATAATCAAATAGGCTGTTTAGCTTACTTATTAATCTGTAAATTTGTAGTGGTTTTCTATGACTGAGTAAAATAAAGCCTATTGTATTTTTGGAAGTATCGTGCATTTTTACATTTAAAAGGTTAGTATTTGTGGAAAATTCTAGGTTTTAGTCAAGAGAGGCTCAATTATTGTCATCGTAAAACTCTAATTGTAAAAGGGTAACGATAATACTCACCCTTGTAAGCTTTTACAGATGCAAAAGTCACTACAAACGATTGTAGTATGAATTTAAATAAAATTAATGACATCAGTACAATTAATAAGCCGTCTAAAATATTTTTTATTTCCTTGGATGAACCATTATTAATCATCACCAGGACAAAACTAGTTAACAAAAAGACTAAGGATATTGCTATGACAATCAACGTATATAATGTTAAAGAAAATTGAAAATTCAAAGATTCTTTACCTTGGAAATCAATCCAAGCATATTGTGATTTTTTAAAGTGCCAAATGATCAGGGGAGCTAAAAGATTTAAAGGTAAATATAAAGGAATGCCAATAAATACTAAAAAAAACAATAATATCCATCCCAACAAAGCCGACAAATGACACAACATCGCCCATATACGCATTTGCTGTTTAGGTTTTTGTCTCATGGCTTTTTATGTGTAGGTGGATTTACCAGATAATTACCAACTCTAATTATCTACAAAAAAGCTAAAAACGAGCTTAAAACCTGAGTATTTCTCCGTCATAGTTTTCGGAAAGAGGTTTTATTTCCCTGACTGTGCCCAATACGGTTTGGATAAGCATTTTTTACTTTCCTTGTAGGCTGGGGGATGGGGTTGCGGGTAAGGAGTAAAGGATGTATTCAAAACCTTTTCCCTTTAACTGAACCGTATTGAGACTGTACCCTCTTTTGGCATTGAGTGATGGCGTAACCGCCCGTTGGAGGTCATCGCAATTTGAAAACAGTCTGACAGCTTATACTGAGTACTGAGGAAACAAGCAACCGGATTTTGGGATACCCAATAACAAGGTTAATATAGAACTTACGCACAAGAGATCCGCTCTATGCTGTAAACTTAATAACACTAACGGATTTTCAATATGCGAGTTCAAATAACTGTAGTTGCGATCGCAGTAATGTTAGTGGGTGGTAAAAATCCACAGGCCCTTGCAGACTTGCAACCATCTACTCAAGATGGGGCTAGTGGGATTGTGACACCAGAAGCTACGATCCAGATAGAGGGAGAGTATGCCAAATATGGTGATTATATAGGAGTTAGTTTAGGAGATAGCCAGACGCTGGAAATTTCCCAAAAAGTTGTCAAAGATATCCAGATTCGTTTTCTTAATAGCAGAGGTCTGCCAATCAGAGGGCGAACTCAGAAAGATTTTGTCATTGGTTTGCTGAGACTCAAACCAGGTCAAGTATTTAGTAAAGATTTACTTCAAGCAGACTTGCAAAGATTGAGGAGATTAGAGTCATTTAATCAAGTCAATGTCTACCCTAAAGAAGATGCTTCTAGTGTTAATATCCTTTACGTAATCAAAGAGCGTAGCTTCCCTTCTCTCATCTTAGGAGGCGGTAATAATGATGACGTTGGGCTATACGGTCGGGTGGGTTATAAAGATGAAAATGTTAGCGGTTTGAACGATAAATTAGATACAGTTTTGCAGTTTAGCACTAAAGATGTCCAATTTGATGGTCAATTCACTAGTCGTTATCGTTCAGAAGAACCAAACCGCTTAGGCTATAGCATTAGAGGTTTTCGTAATCGCAATACATCAGGAACCTTCAACGAAGATATCAGATTGGCTAACGGTGACAAAGTGCGAGAAGGAAGATTTGGTGGTTCTGTAGCGCTTTTACGAGCTTTTGATGAGTGGGATACATCTGTGGCTCTCAACTATACCAGAATTAGCCTACGCGATGGAGAATATAACGTTGTCCAGGTCGATAGATTAGGGAGTCCTCTATCTGTGAGCGGTACTGGAATTGATGACCTATTTACAGTATCATTTGCTGTATCGAGAGATCAACGCGATCGCCGAGACAATCCGACTCAAGGCTCAATCCTCACCTTTAGCACAGAACAAGCGATTCCCATTGGACTGGGCAATATTTCCAGCAACCGCTTACGGGGAGACTATATTCAGTATTTCCCAGTTAGTTGGATAGGTAATGGTAAACCAACCGACAATCCAGAAATGTTGGCGATTAATTTACAAATTGGTACAACTATTGGAGACTTCCTACCAGCCGATGCTTTTAATATTGGTGGAATAGATTCTGTCAGAGGTTACGGTTATGGTAAAGTTGCCAGTGGTCGGAGTTATGGTTTAGCTTCCGTAGAATATCGTTTCCCAATTTTCCAGTCAATAGGTGGAGTTGTCTTTACTGACTTCGCCTCAGATTTCGGGTCTAGCGAAACCGTGTTAGGAGAACCAGGAGTCCTACGAGACAAACCTGGAAGCGGCTTTGGTTACGGGTTAGGATTGCGCTTGAACTCACCTTTTGGGTTAATTCGAGGCGACTTAGGAATTAGCGACCAAGGAGAAGTTAGATTTGAAGTTACTACAGGTCAGCGATTTTAAATAATTAAACTATATCACTGCTCTCAATACGGCTCGGTTAAGGTTTTTTGATGGTGCGATAAATCATCATAAAGACGCGATGAATCGCCGTCTCTACAATAATCAGATTACTGATGTGAATAGGCAAATAGTCTGGAACCAAGAATATATATTGCCAAGCTGAACATGAAAAACTTGCAAGTTGTGGAGAAAGAGTTTTCATCTCTCCCGATTATTGATATTAGCGCCTTAGTTTCTGGAACAGGAAATCTCTATTCCGTCGCATCTCAGATTCAGCAAGCGTGTCGAGAATCGGGTTTTTTCTATATTATCGGACATGGTGTAGACGAAAATTTGCAGCAGCGACTCGAAGAACTCAGCCGCCAGTTTTTCGCCCAGGATTTGGAAACTAAACTTAAAATTCGTATGGCTTTGGCAGGTATTGCATGGCGAGGTTATTTCCCCGTTGGTGGCGAACTGACATCCGGTAAACCCGACTTGAAAGAAGGTATTTACTTTGGTGCTGAACTCCCAGACGAACACCCACTAGTGCAAGCTGGTACTCCTATGCATGGTTCAAACCTCTTCCCCGCCAACATTCCCCAATTTGCCGAAACAGTGCTTGAATATATGGAAGCGATGACAAACTTGGGACACATTCTCATGACTGGTATAGCCCTAAGTTTGGGATTAGAAGAATCTTACTTTGCTGACCGTTATACTTCAGATCCTTTAGTGTTGTTTCGCATCTTTAACTATCCCCCTAATTTATCACCGTCAGATGGTAATCCGATATGGGGCGTTGGCGAACATACTGATTATGGTGTTTTAACCATTCTCAAACAGGACGACTCAGGCGGATTACAAGTTAAATCCAAATCAGGTTGGGTTGCTGCGCCTCCCATTCCCGGTTCCTTTGTCTGTAACATCGGCGATATGCTAGACAAAATGACGGGAGGTTTCTATCGTTCTACACCTCATCGTGTACAAAACCAGTCCCCAAATCACCGCCTTTCATTCCCCTTCTTTTTCGATCCCAATTTCGATGTAGAAGTGAAGCCAATTGAATTAGATAATATAGTAGCGAATGACAATATAAGCGATCGCTGGGATAACGCTAACATTCATGATTTTCGCGGAACTTATGGTGATTATGTGTTGAATAAGGTGTCTAAGGTTTTTCCAGAATTGCGGCGAACAGTATTATAGGGTTTTAAGTCAGTTTTTCTTTGTTGAGTCACCTTTTCGTTAGGTTCCTGTATGTCAAATGCGCGGAAGGGTAGGTGTACAAATTCCACAGTCACCAAAAAGTGCTTCTATCTCAACACCAGCAAGCATTTCACCTCACTAATCACCTTATTCTCATCCGCGCAATCTCTGAAATGCCTGCTAGAAATGGGTTTCAGCTTTCAATCTGTCCCGGCACTCTTTCCAAACGAATTCTCTAATGCTATGATTGCTCTTGAACCGCGCAACCGCACCTTGAAAACTAAATATAGCTTGGGCTTCAGGCTCTCGCCATTGCAATTTATCAAAATCCCTATTAGGGATTGAAACTTAGTTGATATTCACTGAGGACGGATGCAGGCTGATATTGCAATTTATCAAAATCCCTATTAGGGATTGAAACAGTTTATGTATTCGCCTCATTAGTCAAGGCATCAAATTGCAATTCATCAAAATCCCTATTAGGGATTTAAACTAGCTGTTTCTACTTTTTGCAATATCTTACGTTCTATATTGAAACCCAAAAATTGCTGCTAATACTGGGGAGAGAAGCAAAAATGTATCAGTCAATGGGTTTATAATTGGAAACTGTGACTCAGCGAGAAGTTTGATCTAAGGAATACCTGGCTCAAATCTCCTTCCAAGGGTAGATGCCAAAGGCGAACGGTGACAACTCATAATTGGAGCGAAGTGACTGGTGAGCAGTTTATTACAAGGAGTTAACCTGTACTTAATTGGCATGATGGGCGTTGGTAAGACGACAGTAGGGCCCTTACTAGCAAAACATCTGGGTTATGGGTTTTTGGATCTTGATGGTGTCATTGCCAAAGCAACAGATAAATCTATCAATCAGTTATTTGCAGAAGAAGGTGAAGCAGGGTTTCGCCAAATAGAAAGTGATGTACTTTCACAAGTTTGTGCTTTTACAAAATTGACTATAGCAACCGGTGGGGGCATTGTATTACGGCGAGAAAACTGGGGTTACTTGCACCACGGTTTGATAGTGTGGCTAGATGTGCCAGTTGAACTCATTTACAGCCGTTTAGCTGAGGATACCACTAGACCACTCTTGCAAGATGCTGACCTCAAGGGTAAATTGCGATCGCTCCTCGAACAACGAACACCACTTTACTCTCAAGCCGATTTGCACATCACCGTCCAAGAGGGAGAAACACCCGAAGACATTGCCAACAGAATAATTGAGGTAATTCCTAACGTTCTCAAACCCCAAGCTTCTCATTAAGAAGACTCAAGTTACCAAATTTTGGTCATCCGTAGGATAAACTCGGGTAATTCTGGATTACCACTAACTGCTTCGGGATTTTCTAAAATTTCAACTTCTCGATTCGGACGGTAAATGTAGACTTTTCGATTCTGCCGATCGATTAACCAACCTAGTGATGCACCGTTATCGATGTACTCCTGCATTTTCTCTTGTAATTTGATCAGGCGATCGCTAGAGGAACGTAGTTCAATTACAAAATCAGGACAAATTGGCGCAAATGAAGCTTTTTGTGCATCTGTTAAAGCATTCCAACGCTCCAGTTCAATCCAAGAAGCATCAGGGGAACGCATCGCTCCATTGGGTAGTGTAAAACCTGCACTGGAGTCAAAGCCTATGCCACTGCCATCTTGTTCTGTCCAATACCCAAGCTGTGCAGCAATGTTAAAGTTACGGTTGCCCGTATCTGAAAAAGCTGGTGGCATAATGATGACTTCCCCATTAGCAGTGCGCTCGATTCGCAAATCTCCATTGGCTTGGCAGAATTCATAGAACTGCTCATTTGTCATCTGCACCAACGAGGGTAAATTTACCGTTAGAGGTGTGCTTTCAGTTTGAATTAGCAGCGTGGTCATTTTCATTCCCTAGCTTCAGCCGAATGATTTCAATTCTAGAGGTTTGAAGTAGCGATCGCTTGTTTGTTGTGTCGGGTAATGAGGGAATAGTTAATTTGTAGGGTACATTACTTCGTTAAAGCACCATCTTGATCTAGCCTGCCTCATCCATCATATTTATGGGATTGATTCTAGAGCTTGAAGTTTTACTGCTGTGTCACCAAAGAATTCAATGGATATTGAAGAGTTTTTCAGTTGTTTAGATGCTGGGGAAAATGATTTTTCAGGAGTCGATCTCAGTGGTGCAGTCTTAAGCGAAGTTGACTTGTCTGGCATTAATCTCAGTGGTACTGATTTGAGTGGGGCGATCCTCTGTAAAACTAAGTTATGGTGTGCTGATTTAAGAGATGCTAATCTGAGCGGTGCTGATTTACGTGGTGCTGATTTGAGAGTTACTCGTATGGAGAGCGTCAATCTCGAAAATGCTAATTTATTGGAAGTTAACTGGCGCGGCGCGGAAAAGTATGGGGCTTATTTCTACAATACCGTTATGCCAGATGGTGAACTCGTAACAGAACCAAACAGCTATGGCTGATTAGTACAAACATACTCAACTTTGGCATCAGAGATTGTGACAAGTTACAAAGTCTTCTACACTGACCGCATAGATTTTAACTCTCTCTGTTAGGCTCCTCATGACGGTCAACGATTCTGAATAGTCAGGCAAGCTGAAGCTACTTGTGTACAAGACGTATTCACCAAGCTACTGTTTGCAGGTTTTCAACCTTTTGAAAATGAGCATCTCGCGTAACGAGAATTAAATTATACTGAATTGCTATAGCTGCAATCCAAATATCATTTTCGGGTAATGGACGACCTTTGAGGCGCAATCTATTCTTAACTTCACCATATTCACGGGCAGTTCCTACATCACATCCCATGACCGTATTTCTGGCAATAAATTCCTCAATACGTTCTAAATTTCCTTGCGATCGCCCTGATTTTCTAGCACCGTAAAATAATTCACCAATAGCAACACTGGGAATAAAAATTTCTTCTGCATTTACTAGCTGATTATTTACTGCGATATCATTTGCAAATAAAGCAATACTAATATTAGTGTCAAGCAGGTATCTACCACTCATCTATATCTACCTGTTCGCAACCTTGTTCAATTGCTTCCCGCATCAACTGAATATCGTTTGGTGATATTGTACCTCCAAAATTTAATAATTGTTTACCTGGAACACCATGAATTTGCGAACCTACTAAAGTTCGGGCAAACTCCAGCACTCGATATTGCAAGTCTTCAGGCATCACTTTTAATTCTTCAATTAGCCGATCGAGAATCGGTGTATCCATATTATTTTTCCTGATAATTTTCGATTTTGGTTGCTAGTCCTTCTTTTATAGATTTTCACATTTCTGAGATGAACTAAACAGCTATGACTGATCAGTACAAACATACTCAACTTTGGCATCAGAGATTGTGACGAGTTACAAAGTCTTCTACACTGACTGAAATAGGTTTTAACTCTCTCTGTTAGGCTCCTCATGACGGACAACGATTCTGAATACATCAGGCAAACTGAAGCCACTCGTGTACGTGTACTAAGCGAAGCACTACCTTATATTCAACAATTTGCCGGTCGCACTGTTGTTGTCAAATATGGTGGCGCAGCAATGAAAGATAGCGCACTCAAAGACAAAGTTATCCGCGATATTGTATTTTTATCTTGCGTGGGCTTGCGTCCAATAGTAGTACATGGCGGTGGCCCAGAAATTAACAGTTGGTTAGATAAGCTGGGAATCGAACCACAATTTAAGAATGGTCTACGAGTCACTGATGCTGCCACAATGGATGTGGTGGAAATGGTTTTAGTTGGTCGAGTTAACAAAGAAATTGTCGCGCTAATTAACCAAGCTGGTGGATTGGCTGTAGGACTTTGCGGTAAAGACGGTAATCTATTTACAGCCCGTCCCCAAGGTCAAGAAGACATCGGTTTTGTGGGGGAAGTCAGCAATGTTAATATCAAAATTTTGGACACCCTCGCTAGCAATGGCTATATTCCGGTAGTGTCTAGCGTCGCCGCAGACGAGACAGGGCAAGCTTATAATATTAACGCCGATACTGTAGCTGGAGAAATCGCTGCGGCACTAGGGGCAGAAAAGTTAATTTTACTGACTGACACCAGTGGAATTTTAAAAGATTACAAAGACCAATCTACCTTGATTCCAAAAGTAGATATCCGCGAAGCCCGCGAGTTAATTGTCAATGGGATAGTTACCGGTGGGATGATTCCCAAAGTTAATTGTTGTGTGCGATCGCTTGCTCAAGGAGTTCGTGCCGCGCACATCATCGATGGTCGCATTCCCCACGCCCTATTACTAGAAATCTTTACTGATGTTGGGATTGGGACGATGATTTTGGGTTCGCAATTTACCTCTTGATGCTTACTTATGGGGCATGGGGGATTGGGCATTGGGAATTGAGAAGAGGACAAGGGGACAAGGAGAATTGGGGACAAGGGGAAAGACTTGTTTCAAGTTCTCTCTCACTTCTTGTCCCCTGCCTCCCCTGCCCCCTGCCTCTCTATATTTTGCTCACCTGCATTTGATACCAGAGTTTTTAATTAGAAAATAGTCGCAGCTACTTAGTTAAAATTTTAGAAATTTATCCACTTCAGATTGTCAGCCTTTGAAAAGATTCCAAAAAGATTGCTGGTGTTGGCAAAATTAAAATAGTGCTAATTTTTGTATAAGACGTGAGTGCAGAAAGTTTAGAAATTGCTAAAACCTTCTATCAGACTGGGAAAATTGCCTTTGAAAATGGGCGATACCGCGAAGCTGTAGAAAATTTAGAAAAGGCCAGCGCCCTGTTAGCTCGTAATTCTCGCTTTGGGGGTGAAGTAGAAATTTGTCTGGTGACAGCTTATGAAGCGGCTGGACGCACGGATGAGGCGATCGCCCTTTGCGAAAGGCTCAAACGCCATCCCTATATTGAAATCAGCAAACAAGCGCGACAGATGGTTTACATCTTAAAAGCACCAAAGCTGAAAAGACCTAGTGAATGGATGACCCAAATCCCGGATTTGGATACACTACAAGACAATGAACTCAAAATTTCTATAGCTGCTAAACCGACTAAATCTTCTGTGCCGCAGAAGCCAAAACCTACAGAGCCAGAATTTGTTGACCTCAGCCAGGTCAATACCAGAGATAATCGCTTTATCTGGGTGGCGCTAATTGCCATTGGTTTAACCATCTCGTACTTGGTTTGGTTGAATTTTTCAGGAACCCCTGGCTGATACTATGTTGACTTTTGGGGAGATTTATGGTTTCAACTTCTTCAATTTTCGGAAAGATTTTGTTGTGGTTAATTAGACCATTTAGTTTTGTATTGACACTGAATGGTCGAAATCGAATGAACCGCGTCTTTCCGAGGCGAAATCCTATATTGTGGCTAGTGCTGTTAACATCCCTGTTACTGACTGGCTGTGTTAAATACGATGTAGGGCTTAACTTTGATAATTCAAATAGTGGTGAATTCGTACAGCATATTAAGTTGGGAGAGCGGCTAACCAGCTTTAGTGGCGATTCTGTATACGAATGGTTGAACAGCATAGAACGCCGCGCCCGTCAACTAGAAGGTAAAACGCAGCGAGTTTCCCAAGAAGAAATCATCGTTACAATTCCTTTTAGTAGTGGTAGCGAATTGCAAGAGAAGTTCAACGAATTTTTTAATTCCCGTACAAATCAATCCTCTGAGGCTGTGCAGAGCAAATCTGACTCAGAACTGCCAAAGATTGAATCAAACGTCCTCTTGGAGCAGAATTATTTTTTACTTTTAGTCCGAAATCGGTTGATTTATGATTTGGATTTGCGATCGCTTGCTCTAATTGCTAGCAAGGGTAATGTTCTCGCTAATGCTGGTTCAATTCTCGACTTGGAATTTAGCTTGAAAACTCCTTGGGGAGCCAAAAACATTCAACTAACTGAAACTGCCATTGAGCCAGAAAAAAATGGCAATCAACTAGTGTGGAAACTCCAGCCTGGCCAACTCAACCACATAGAAGCGGTTTTCTGGCTTCCTAGTCCCCTTGGTATTGGTGCGTTGTTAATTATCCTATTTGTCTGGGGAGGATTGTACTTAAGATACAATTTCATGCCAGATCCCAGAATTCAGTTGCTTCCCAAAGCAGCAGCTACGCAGGAACAGTAGACTATTCATCATTTTGAGGGAATTGGGAATTGGGAATTGGGCATTGGGAATTGGGCATTACCCATTCCCCATTCCCTCTTCCCGTTGTTCGCTGCCATACCAGCGTTCAGCAAGTACATTGAGTTGATGAAGGATTTCAATGAGTTCCTTACCCCGTTCTGTCAGACCGTAAGTTACTTGTGGTGGAACAGTTGGTTCATATTGGCGATAAATAATCTCTGCTGCCTCAAGCATCCTCAGTCTTTCTGTTAAAACCTTGGTAGAGATGCCCTCGACTAAGTGCTTCAATGCAACAAAGCGAGTAGGCCCACTATTACACAACACCCACAGTATATACATTGTCCAAGGGCCTGATAGTAAAGACATCAGAATGCTGATTGGGCAAGCATCAGAATTTTTAGAGACAGACATCGATAAATTCGCCAAAATTTTCCAATAGTTACTTTATGGTAACTACTTTACTTTAGTAACTAGTTACTTTTAGTATCTGATGTAATGCTTTGAAATAGAGACTCAAAAAAAGTCAAAGCAGTAAATCCTAGCTAATCAGGAGATATTTGGTGGTAAACATTCTACATATTGATTCCAGCCCCCGTGCTGAACGATCGCACTCACGAGAACTATCTAAAGAATTCGTCAGTGCTTGGAGAGCAGCACATCCTGAAGATGTGATCGCCTATAGAGATTTAGGCCGTCACCCAGTTCCTCACGTTGATGAAGCTTGGATTGCGGCAGCATTTTCACCACCAGAAACCCATACCCCAGAATTAACTGAGGCAATCAGGATTTCTGACGAATTGATTGATGAGTTTTTGGCAGCCGATCGCTACGTCTTTGGAGTGCCAATGTATAACCTGAATATCCCTTCCACTTTTAAGGCTTACATCGACCAAATCGTTCGCGCTAACCGGACTTTTGCTGTAGAAGCTCAAGGCTTTAGAGGCTTAGTCGAGGGTAAAAAGGCGATTATCATTACAGCTCGCGGCGGTGACTTTAGCGGGACATCTCCTTTCGCTGCTTATGACTTCCAAGAACCATACCTGCGGGCGATTTTCGGCTTTATTGGGCTTACAGATATTCAATTTATTAATGCTAACAGGCTGAATGAGGGTGATGCCCGTACCCAATCTCTATCAGAAGCACGGGCAGCAATTCAAGACGCGATCGCTCAGTGGTAATGTATGGAATTGGGAATTGGGAAGAGGACTTGGGGACAAGGGGACAAGGGGACAAGAGGTGAGAACTTGAAACAAGTCTTTCCCCTTGTCCCCCTTGCCCCCTGCCTCCTGCCCCCTGCCCCCTGCCTCTTCTTCACGGTGATAACCGATCAATTTTCCAAGTGCCATTATCTAAACGGCTATAGAGCAAGCGATCATGTAAGCGACTAGAGCGTCCTTGCCAAAACTCAATTTCTGTAGGGATCACTCGTAAACCTCCCCAATGAGGCGGTCGGGGGATCTCTTGATTTTCATATTTGCTATAAAACTCCTGCATACGTCGCTCTAAAACTTCTCGACTTTCTATCACCTCGCTTTGATTAGATACCCACGCACCCAGGCGACTGTTAGGAGGGCGGGTATCAAAATACTGGTCGGATTCAGTTTCAGAAACTTTTTCTACATACCCACAAATCCGAACTTGACGTTCTAGTTCTGCCCACCAAAAGACTAAAGCCGCCAGTGGATTTTCTGCCAGTTCTTGTCCTTTGCGGCTGTTGTAGTTGGTGAAGAAAGCAAAGCCCCGTTCATCGAAATCTTTCAGTAGCACCATTCTGGCTGAGGGCTTACCGTCGGGCGTGACGGTAGCAAGAGTCATTGCATTGGGTTCGGGGAGTTGACCTGCTAAAGCCTGATCGAACCATTTTTTAAATTGGATAAAAGGATTGAGGTCTACCTCAATTTCGCTTAAACCTTCCAAGGTGTAGTCTTTGCGGAGGTCAGCTACGGTTTTGTCCATTTTGATTTACTTCCTTGCTATCAGATACACTTATACATATCTTTGTTAAAAATATCTATGATGATAATCAGTGTCATCAAGAATTTTACAAATTCTTTCAGGAATATCTTAAGATAGGTTGCATAAAATGCGCCGTTCGGCCTCCCTTCAACGCCTGTTAATTTATGGTCTGAGCGGTCCAATTATCGCTCTTAATGTCTGGCTACTGTCCGTGCTTTTTCGATACTTCCAGCATCCCATTACCGTCTTGAGCATTGGGGCAATTTTAGCTTTTTTACTAAATTACCCAGTTAAGTTCTTTGAACGTGCCCGAATCACGCGCACTCAGGCAGTAATCATAGTATTACTAGCAACATTAACCCTGTTTGGGATTCTAGGTGTCACCCTAGTACCGTTAATCATTGACCAAACAATCCAACTGTTAAATAAGATCCCTGATTGGTTAGGCGCTAGTCAGGCAAACTTAGAACAATTTGAGATGCTGGCAAAACAAAGACGTTTGCCAATTGATCTCAGGGTTGTAAGCAGTCAAATCAATGCCAACATTCAGAATCTGGTGCAACAACTAGCTTCTGGGGCAGTGGGATTTGCTGGGACACTCTTATCAGGCTTATTTGACGTAGTGTTAGTCATTGTGCTGGCATTTTATATGCTTTTATATGGCGATCGCGTCTGGTATGGTCTGGTGAATCTTTTGCCTTCTAATATTGGAGAGCCTCTTACCGCATCCTTACGCCTAAATTTCCAGAACTTCTTCCTTAGTCAGTTGTTGCTAGGGCTATTCATGATGCTAACCCTGACACCAATTTTCTTAGTCATGAAGGTTCCCTTTGCCCTGTTGTTTGCCATATTAATTGGGATTTCAGAACTCATTCCCTTTATTGGGGCATCCCTTGGCATTGGTCTAGTGACGATTTTAGTACTACTGCAAAATTGGTGGTTAGCAGTTCAAGTTGCGATCGCGGCAATTCTTATGCAACAGCTTAAAGATAACTTGTTAGCTCCCAGATTACTCGGCAACTTTATCGGGCTGAATCCTATTTGGATTTTTGTAGCTATTTTGATGGGATTTGAGATTGCTGGGCTGTTAGGAACGCTTGTTGCTGTTCCCATTGCTGGTACTATTAAAGGCACTTTCGATGCGATCAAGAGCGGCAAACCGAGTAATTTCGTCTCAACTGTCACCATTGCTCGTGACCCACCCCCAGATTGACAGGGGAAGGGGCAGGAGGGCAGGGGGCAGAGGGCAAGGGGGACAAGGGGGACAAGGGGACAAGGGGACAATAGGTGAGAACTTGAAACAAGTCTTTCCCCTTGTCCCCAATTCTTCTTGTCCCCTTGTCCTCTTCTCAATTCCCAATATCAAAAGTTGCACATTCCGATCTCACAATTCACAATGGTGATTGATTACAAATTTCAGAGGATACTGGCAGCAGGCAATTCCTGATTAAAAGAAGCATAAGCGAATCTATTAAGTAGACGCTTTGCCAAGAGTCAATGAATTTACTGTTGAATTTACAGTGTTTCGATTCTTAATTAATTAACTTAGAACCCGTTGATGGAAGCTTCCGAGCTATTAGAAACAATCACACTCCTGATTTACCAAGCTGAACAGGGAGAAATTGACCCTTGGGATGTCCAAGTAATTGAGGTGATTGACCGTTACTTAGAACTGATGGCACCGGAGTCAATAGGAAGAGGCTATGAAGCGGATTTGTCTCAATCTGGACAGGCATTTTTATCAGCATCAATGCTGGTATTATTCAAAGCTAATACATTGATGCAATTGTCAACAGTAGGTGATATCCAGGATGGTGTATTAGATGATGCGATACTGGAAGATGAAGACGGAATATCACATCATGGTCATCGTCTACCATTAGAACGGCAATTGCGTCGTCGTCCATCGGCAATGCCACCACCAAAGCGCCGGGTGACTCTGCAAGAGTTAATCAAGCAATTGCAGATTATGGCAAACCAGCTAAAACTAGTAGAAAAAGTCAGCAAACCTATTCGTCCCAGACGTTTACCTAGCGTCCAAAGTATGCGGGAGGCGCTGGAGTTAGCTCACCAAGAAAATCTGACAGAAGTAGCTGGAGAACTCGAACAAGTGTTGACTTTATCGGCAAGAGAGCTAAATTCAGAACAAAATTGGTTGAATTTAGAACAACTTGTAGAATTGTGGACTCAGACAAAGCTTCTCAACCAAAATCGGTCTGGACATGAGTCTAAACACAGTAATTTAGTTAGCGTTTTCTGGGCGCTACTACTACTTTCGGCTCAATCGAAAGTAGAGCTATTTCAAGAGGAGTTTTACCATGAGATTAAAATTCGGCTACTTACAGATTCACCTAAGACCAGTAAACCTTTTGAGCAGTCGATGAACTAAAAAAGCGAAAAGTAGCCTTACAGATAATTTACAGATTTTTGATTCAGTCTCAAAATCCGAGTAAATTGAAAAGATAAGCGATCGCTTGTCATCTAAGTATATAGATGGTTGCAATAACCACTAAATTCCTGTTATCCCTGTTTTGGGGATGACTTAGAGCAGAAATAAAACTGATGATTAAGTATCACTCGATGAAAGTAAACTGGCTTGTGGTTGAGGAATAAATTTTTATGAAAGCGATGATTCTCGCGGCTGGCAAGGGTACTCGCGTGCGTCCGATTACCTATACAATTCCTAAACCAATGATTCCCATCCTGCAAAAGCCAGTGATGGAGTTCTTGCTGGAACTGTTACGCCAACATGGATTTGACCAAATTATGGTCAATGTCAGTCATTTGGCTGAGGAAATAGAAAACTATTTCCGTGATGGTCAACGGTTTGGGGTGCAGATTGCCTATTCCTTTGAAGGCAAAATTGATGATGACGGTAAACTGGTAGGGGAAGCAATCGGTTCTGCTGGAGGGATGCGCCGCATTCAAGACTTCTCACCGTTTTTTGATGATACCTTTGTGGTGTTGTGCGGTGATGCTTTGATTGACCTAGATTTAACTGAGGCGGTTAAATGGCATAGAGCTAAAGGGGCGATCGCTACTATTATTACAAAATCTGTTCCCCAAGAAGAAGTTTCGAGCTACGGTGTGGTAGTCACTGATGAAGAGGGGCGTGTTAAAGCTTTCCAAGAAAAACCTTCAACTGAAGAAGCCCTCAGCACCAACATCAACACAGGTATTTACATCTTTGAACCAGAGGTTTTTAACTATATTCCCTCTGATGTGGAATATGACATTGGTAGCCAATTGTTCCCCAAATTAGTGGAAATCAAAGCTCCCTTCTACGCCATCCCTATGGATTTTGAATGGGTAGATATTGGTAAAGTCCCAGACTATTGGCGAGCGATTCGCGGGGTACTGCTGGGTGAAATCAAAAATGTGCAAATCCCCGGTCATGAAGTCGCCCCTGGTATTTATACTGGCTTAAATGTCGCTGTAAATTGGGACAAAGTGGATATCACAGGCCCAGTTTACATCGGCGGGATGACGAGAATAGAAGACGGAGCGAAAATTGTCGGCCCAGCGATGATTGGCCCCAATTGTTGGATATGTAGTGGCGCAACAGTAGAAAATAGCGTGATTTTTGAATGGTCGCGCCTGGGGCCAGGAGTCAGGTTAGTAGATAAGCTAGTGTTTGGACGTTATTGTGTAGATAAAACCGGGGCCGCTATAGATGTCCAAGCGGCTGCTTTAGATTGGCTAATTACCGATGCTCGCCAAATACCACCATCTCATACCCCTGTTGAGCGACAAGCGATAGAGGAATTGCTGGGGACAAACGCGAATTAGGGAATGGGGAATGGGGAAGAAGCAAGGGGGCAGGGGGCAGGGGGAGCAGGGGAAAAAGAACTATTTATTGATTCTTGAGCCATACCCAATTCCCAATCCCCAATCCCCAATCCCCAATTCCCATTCCTAACTAACTATTCAGATACGTGTATCTTCTGAGACTCTGCTCGTAGGTTTGCAGTAATCGCTGAGATTCTGCTAGGGTGATACGCTTTTCTTCTAATGCTTTCTCACAACGCTGGCGAATGTTTTCCACCATATCTTCGGAGTCATACTGAACGTAGCTGACTACTTCGCTCATGGTGTCACCTTTGACAACGTGTTCAATCTGGTAGCCTTTGGGCGTTAATTGGATGTGAACAGCATTAGTATCGCCAAATAGGTTGTGCAAATTGCCCATGATTTCTTGGTAGGCTCCATTCAAGAACATCCCTAAATAATAGGGTTCTCCGGGCTTGTAGGTGTGTAGTTCTAAAACCGATTTGACATCGCGCAGGTCAATAAAGCGGTCTATTTTACCATCACTATCGCAGGTTAGGTCTGCTAAAATTCCTCGCCGGATTGGTTCTTCATCCAAACGGTGGATTGGCATGATGGGGAATAGCTGGTCGATCGCCCAGCAATCTGGCGCTGATTGAAACACTGACATATTAACGTAGTAGATGGAAGCCATGATTTTCTCAAGGTCTTCTAGTTCATCGGGTACGTATTCTTGCTGTCTAGTGATGTTAAGAATTTTCTGACAACAAGCCCAGTATAGCCGTTCGGCTTTGGCTCGTTCTCTGAGGCGTAAAATTCCTAAGTTGAAGCGACTGATGGCCTCTTCTTTGAATTGTGCCGCATCGTGATACAACTCTTGGTAATTCTCTTGGTTGATAGATTGGTAACTTTCCCAAAGATAATTAATGATTGGGGATTCTCCCTCTTGTGGAGGTTCTGGTGAATCGAGAGGGACATCACTAGTACTGAGAACATCAAAAATCAGCACCGACTGATGGGAAGCGATCGCACGTCCACTTTCGCTAATCAGTGTTGGTACGGTAATTTGGCGCTCTGCACAGGTATCTTTTAACTCTGCCACGATGTCGTTGGCATAGTTCTGCATGTTGTAATTTTTCGACGCATAGAAGTTGGTTTGGGAGCCATCATAATCTACGCCCAAGCCGCCACCGACATCAAGGTATTTCATATCTGCCCCCAGCATCGCCAATTCCACATAAATGCGGCTGGCTTCTTGGATGGCATCTTTAATTACATTGATGGCAGAGATTTGTGAGCCGATGTGGAAGTGCATCAATTGCAAAGAATCGAGCAGGTTAGCTTCCCGTAACTTATCAACAGCCTCAATGACTTCAGGCATTGTCAAACCAAATTTAGCGCGATCGCCACTAGAGGCTCCCCAACGTCCCATACCTTGGGTACTGAGTTTAGCCCGAACTCCCAAAATCGGTTTAATACCTAACTGGCGATTGGCATCAATCACCAAATCAACCTCTTCAATCTGTTCTAAAACGATGATTGGTGTTTGCCCTAATCTTTGGGCTAACATTGCTGTTTCGATGTATTCTCGGTCTTTGTAGCCGTTGCAAACTAGCAACGCTCCTGGTGTATCTAAGACAGCCAGGGCAATCATTAATTCTGGTTTGGAACCAGCTTCTAAGCCAAATTGATGGGGTTTGCCAAACTTGACTAAATCTTCAATCAAATGCCGCTCTTGGTTGCATTTGACAGGAAACACACCCCGGTATACGCCAGGGTAGTTGTAGCGGGCGATCGCTTTGGCAAAACAAGCATTCAACCGTTCAATCCGGTCTTCCAAAATATCGGAAAAGCGAATCAACATCGGAAGTCCCAAGTTGCGCTGTTTCATGGAGTTAACCAATTCAAACAAGTCTAGAGAACCACCGCGATCGCCTTTGGGTGAAACGGTGACGTGACCAGCAGCGCTAATGGAAAAATAGGGTTGTCCCCAACCTTCAATACGGTATAATTCTTCGCTATCCTCAATTTTCCAGGAGCGAGGTAAACTTCCTGTGGTAGTACTAGGTGGTAAAAGTTTCTTTTGCTTATGATTTTTCACTTCAGATTTTTGTCCATTGGACGGTACTGGTACCACCTCGTCAGATGTAGCAGTTGACTCAACACCCATTTCTTCCTAACCTCTGTTTTTCGCCCACGACTTAACAATTTAACGCATTCATTTGGGAACGTATATGTACCCAAGGATAATTTCTAAGATAAACTCTGATTGGTCAAGAGTCATTGGTCATTAGTCATTGGTCATTGGTCATTGGTCATTGGTCATTAGTGCAAAATCCTTAGACTTAAGACAAAGGACAAATGACAATTGACAAGATAAAAACTTTATTAAGCTTTGGGAGATCGCAATGGAACGTACATTCTTAGCAATTAAGCCTGACGGAGTACAACGAGGATTAGTGGGGGAAATTATCCGTCGCTTTGAAACTAAAGGTTTTACCCTAGTTGGTTTAAAGTTCCTGAAAGTCAGTAAAGAATTGGCTGAACAACACTATGGTGTTCACCGGGAACGTCCCTTTTTTGGTAGTCTAGTCGAATTTATCACTTCTAGCCCAGTGGTAGCGATGGTATGGGAAGGTGATGGTGTCGTTGCATCTGCCAGAAAGATTATTGGTGCCACGAACCCCTTAACATCTGAACCGGGAACAATTCGCGGTGATTTTGGCATCAATATTGGTCGAAACTTGATTCACGGTTCTGATGCTCCAGAAACCGCACAACAGGAAATAGCCCTATGGTTTAAAGATGAAGAATTAGTCAATTGGCAACCACACATAACCCCTTGGTTGCACGAGTAAAACATTAGGGAGTGGGGAATTGGGCATTGGGGATTGGGAATTGGGAAGAGGACTTGGGGACAAGGAGAATTGGGGACAAGGGGAAAGACTTGTTTCAAGTTCTCACCTCTTGTCCCCTTGTCCCCTTGTCCCCTGCTCCCTACCCCCCTGCTCTTTTTATTTAGATACTTCGCTCTTTTCTGGTTCTAATTGGGGCACTTCAGTGCTAACACGCTTGGAAAATCCCCAGCCTAAAATCAGGAAGATGGCAGTAATCATGATCCATTCTGGTGGAACTAAATTATCGTTTACCACTTTCAACAACAGGCGCAAGCCTACGAACGCTACAGTTACATAGCCTGCATCTTCTAGGTTTTCGTATTCGTCTAGCCAACGGATAAACAATCCCGCCATAAATCGCAGCGTAATAATCCCAATTGTTGCACCCGTCAGCACTAGCCATTTTTCTTGAGAAACTGCGATCGCAGTTGTCACGCTATCCAAAGAAAATGCCAAATCTGTAAATGCAATCACAGGTATCGCTTGCAACAATGAATTAAAACGCGGCCCGTGATGGTGATCGTCCTTAGATTCTTCCGAGGTAAAGTGTTGAAATACCAACCACAGCAGATAAGCAGCGCCCAATAATTCAAATTGCCAGAATTTTTGCACCCAAGTGGCAGTCAGAATCAGGCTGATTCGCAGTACATAAGCAACGACTAAACCAAAGTTGAGGGCTTTACGCTCAAGTTCCTTGTCTTCCAACCCTTTTGCGATCGCAGCCAGAGCGATCGCATTGTCGGCAGATAACAGCGCCTCTAAAAGCACCAGGATCAGCAGAACTATAAGGGCTTCAAGGCTGAAATGAAAGTCGAGGTAATCAAAAATTCGGTCTAGCATTCCGGGTTTCTCAAGCAGAAAAAATTAAAATTTGACAAGAACAGAGATTTATATATTAAAAAGCGCAATAAATTGTCACTTTAATCCAGCTTAACGTGCTTGTGGTGCATTTTGAAGGGGGTTGGATCGATGCGAGGGCAGAGCGAGTGGGGTAACTTGCGTATAAGTCAATACATCTGAAGTTTTAACATCTGACTTGGTGCGATGGCGTACCCGCCCGCCGGAGGCGATCGCAATGGACTGCTGTCAGTTCGCATCTAGAATTAGCTGATGAAAAATATGGTTATAGGTTATAAATATTTCTTTAACGACCGAGCTTGAGCAGTTCATTCAAAGTCAGGTTGCAAGCGGGAAGTACACCTCATTAGAAAAAGCTTAAATATGGTGCGTTGCACTGCGCGACAAGAACTGTCTCGAATGAAGTAGGTAAATACTAGCCAGGTAAGCACTCTAGAGATTCCAGATGAAGGTTTAAGAACTCATCTAAAAGAATTTGGATTTATTAAGTTGTTTAGGAAAGTCTTTAAAAAAGAAGACTCTAGACACTATATTTTATATTTACCTGATGAGGATAGGCTGCAACAAATATCGAGGAGTGAATTTATCACAATTCATGATACCCATTGGAAAATTGAAACATTTCATCGAGCAATCAAACAGGTCTGTGGAATCTGTCGATTTATGGTTAGAGATAGCCAAGCAATCAAGACTCACATATTTTGCTCACTTCAAGCATTTGTCAGATTGGAGCTAATGCGCTCTGAAAAAACAATTACCAATTGGTATGAAGTCCAAAGGAATTTATTTACAGAAGTCGTGCGCGAGTATATTTTGAACAACATCACTAGTGCAGGCATTTATTAAAGCCCATAATTGATGTTTTTTGTCAATGCGTAAGTCCTAGTTTCAATCGCCCAATGAATATGTTTGCAACAATTGCTCCAACATTCTTATGAATGCTTTAATATGAATCACAAATGTAAATAGCCTCTGAAAGCAATTTACTACAACATAATTCCAAATTTCACAAAATCTCTGCCAACTTTACCACCAGACTATCTGCTAAATCCAATACCCTGATGTCATCTGTATCAATACTATTTTCTTCACCAGCAAACAAGTGTCTTACAGCAGATAACCTGTTATTGGTTTCAGAAATTCTCCAAGATTCTTCTAAGTTTACGGCAAAATCAAACAGCGATCGCTCTCCTAAATACTGTCTTACCTTCAGAGCCACACTATCATTACTTACCAAAAATTCTTTGATAGTATCTAATTGAGAATTACCTAAAATTTCGTCATGTCCCCAGGTTTCTAGCCAGTCTCCATCTACATCTTCAACGTAAAAATTTACAAAATTAACTCCGTAAGTTAGCCAGTTCTGCTGCATTTGTCGCGCTGTTGCTAAAGCTTCAGCAAATGTATCCACTTGATTGTTGCAGTGAGTTTCTCTTTTGTTAGCCATAAAAGCTGTAATTAGCAAGTAAGTATGTAGGCTGAACACAAACCGGAAATATCAAATTCCTTAAAGTTCACGAAAATTTTAAATATTTGCCACCAGAAAGGTAATCACTGTTATACAGGGCCACGTTGACTAACTGGTTGACAAAATTGGTATCCTTGGGATTGTAACTTAAGAACAATCCTCTCTCTATTTCCCACGATCGCAGTGTATTTTGCCAAGCTTGGTACTTTTGGTAATTAAGTTCTTCAGAGACACTAGTAACTTGAATGCAAAGCGGTTGATTGTTACGACTACTAACAATTAGGTCTGTTGCCATAGAGAGGTCGGCGATATAACGCTGCCAAAAACTACCTTCTCGACTTACAACATCTTGAGCTATTGACTTAATGATATCATCATCTACCTGATTAAATTCGCCTGCCATCAATTTTTGTTTCCAAATATAAAACTTGGAGTCACTTGCATTAATCCATCTAGGAAATAAATAACCATACCAATATCTCTCAATCGGTGTCATTAACTCAAACTTTGCTTTCTGTTCTTCTTCCGAAGGTAAGGATTTAATTATCAGCCAAATGGTAGAATCCGTAATTACCTCTAAGAGAAATGCAATGACAAACGGTTTTGCAGTCAGGGAACCTGGCTTGATATTCTTTACCCAACGATTGATTTCATCTAATCTTCTCGCCAAATTATGATCTACCGAGGAAGCTTGCAGGGTAAGTGACTTTAGCTTATCCTTAATCTCTGTTGCTTGCAAACGAGGCCCTACTTTCAGAAGATAACGCTTTTTTACACACTAATAACTAAATCTTAACTTGAAAGTGTACTTAATTAATTTCCTGATGTCATCAAATATTCTCTAAGTCAATGCCCTTTGTGCGTAATACCTCCCGCAATCGAGCGAGTTCTTGCTCTGCTTGTTGGGCGCGTTCTTCTGACTCTTGGGCACGTTCTTCTGCTTGGTGGGCACGTAAACGTTCTTGTTCAGCTAACTCTTCTGATGATAATATTAATTGATTTTCAGTAGTGAAGAATCTTAATTTACCTTCATAAACTCCCAAATAAAGTTCTAACTGCTGACTCCACAAACGTCCATCAGTAGTTACTTGGATTTCTTGATACTTGTCATCAACTAAATGAAATCCCTGAAGTTCCATTGTTACAGGGTCAAACCAGAAATAATCTGGTGTACGGAAGGTATCTTGAGAAACTTGTTTTTTTAACCCTTTATCAAGTGCTGTCGTTGAACTTGACAAAATTTCCACAATCACGTTTGGATATTTGCCGTCTTCTTGCCAAACTACCCAACTCTTACGGTCTTTTTTCTGGGTTCCCAAAACTACAAAAAAGTCTGGGCCACGAAAATATTCTGATGTTTTCTGGTTAGGACTGTAGTAAATCGTCAAATTGCCAGAAGCATAGAAATCTTGCCTTTTTCGCCACCATAATTTAAGTATGCGAATCAGTAAATCGATTTGGTCACGATGTAAGTCACTTTCCGAGCGTGGCTTGTCACTCAGTATATCACCAGGAGGAAAAATAACTTCGTCTTCTGAAATACCATCAGAAATCAATTCTAGGGTAGCAGGTTCAGACATTAGCGATCGCTCCCCAATTTACTTACTGAAAATCTGGTAACTTACAGATGGCTTTGAAAACTTGCAATAACTCAATTGCATCTGGAGATTGACTCAAATTTAATAATGGCATTAACTCATAAGTTGACTGGTTGTCATGTCTCAAATAAACAAATTGATAAAGCTGTCCATTAGTTACCAAACCCCAAACTGATGGCTGTTGATCTAAACTCTTAAAAGCGTAAGTGAGTAATTGAGGTAAACCCTCAATCACATTGACCGAACTGTTTTTTGTTTCAATCACTAGAACCCAAAATGGCGGCGCAATATTACTTTGAGGACTGTTAATTGCTAAAATATCCATCCGTCCGGTAATTCTTCTGTCTTCATCTTCGACTGTGATCGCAATGCTATCTTCCATTGTCAACCGAATCGGCACATCATAAAACCCTGCTAACCGCATTAGTGGCGCGATCGTTATAAATTTAACCAAACCTTCAGAAATTTTACCTGCACTTAAATAACGATCAAAGTCGTCTCTGATTCGTAATAAATCCTGCTGTTCAAAGTCAGAGAGTGGTTCTAGCCTTAAGAAATCTGTAAATGAACCATTTGAAAGCTTTTCTAGTTTAAGAAAGCGATGAACATCATTGAGAGATAAGCTGCTAGCTTCGACGGTGAGCGTCATAGTTTCAGGCGTTGTTTGTCAAGACTACTTATATTTTGCAACATTCGCGGTAGATAGACTGCAATGTAACGTCTTTACATTTCTCGAACGCTCGGTTTTGGTAGATGAAAATGAATGTAAACTAAATAACTCGGCAATTTTTACCTAGCTTAACGAAAATCTAAACACCGTCTAGCACAACTGGGCTAAGAATAGTTTTTAGTAATAATAGCGATCGCACTCATAACTAACCATGTCTGAACCAAATATCGAATCAATCCTCCAAGAGAACCGCCTCTTCCATCCTCCTAGTGAATTCTCGCAGAACGCCCATATTAAAAGCTTGGATGACTACAAGCGTCTCTATGAAAAAGCCAAAGCCGATCCACAGCAATTTTGGGCAGATTTGGCTGGAACAGAATTAGAATGGTTCCAAAAATGGGACACGGTGCTAGATTGGCAACCGCCTTTTGCTAAGTGGTTCGTTGGCGGTAAGATGAATATTTCTTACAATTGCCTTGACAGACATCTCACTACTTGGCGCAAAAATAAAGCAGCATTGATTTGGGAAGGAGAACCAGGTGATTCGCGTACCCTAACTTACGCCCAACTGCACCGGGAAGTTTGCCAGTTCGCCAATGTATTGAAGCAATTGGGTGTACAAAAAGGCGATCGCGTTGGAATCTATATGCCGATGATTCCCGAAGCTGCGATCGCAATGTTAGCCTGTGCCCGAATTGGCGCACCCCACAGTGTGGTATTTGGTGGTTTTAGTGCCGAAGCTTTGCGCGATCGCTTAATTGATGCTACAGCTAAATTGGTAATCACGGCTGATGGTGGTTGGCGCAAAGATGCGATCGTTCCTCTCAAAGAACAGGTAGATAAAGCTTTAGCTGATGGTGCTGTTCCTAGTGTTGAAAATGTCCTCGTTGTCAAGCGCACCGGACAAGAAACTTATATGCAGTTAGGCGGACGCGATCATTGGTGGCATGATTTACAAAAAGGAGTATCAGCAGATTGTCCCGCCGAACCGATGGACAGCGAAGATATGCTGTTTGTCCTCTACACTTCTGGTAGCACCGGCAAACCGAAGGGTGTAGTGCATACAACTGCTGGTTATAATCTGTATACTCACATCACCACCAAGTGGATATTCGACCTCCAAGATACGGATGTATACTGGTGTACCGCAGATGTAGGCTGGATTACGGGACACAGTTACATTGTCTACGGCCCACTTTCCAACGGTGCAACGACGGTGATGTATGAAGGTGCGCCTCGTGCTTCTAATCCTGGCTGTTTCTGGGATGTAATTGAAAAATACGGCGTTAATATTTTTTATACTGCACCTACGGCAATTCGGGCATTTATTAAAATGGGCGAACACCATCCCAACGCGCGAAACTTGTCTTCGTTGCGTTTGCTAGGAACCGTTGGCGAACCCATTAACCCAGAAGCTTGGATGTGGTATCAAAAAGTAATTGGTGGCCATCGCTGTCCAATTGTTGATACTTGGTGGCAAACGGAAACAGGCGGTATCATGATTACACCGCTACCAGGAGCAATCCCCACAAAACCAGGTTCTGCAACTCTTCCCTTCCCTGGAATTATTGCAGATGTCGTGGATTTAGAAGGAAACACCGTACCCAATAATGAAGGCGGTTATCTGGCGGTACGCCATCCGTGGCCAGGAATGATGCGGACAGTCTACGGCGATCCAGAACGCTTCCGCCGCACTTATTGGGAACATATTCCACCCCAAGATGGTAACTATACTTACTTTGCAGGTGATGGGGCTAGACAAGATGAAGATGGCTACTTCTGGGTCATGGGTCGTGTAGATGACGTACTGAATGTATCAGGGCATCGCCTTGGTACAATGGAAGTAGAATCAGCCTTAGTTTCTCATCCAGCCGTTGCAGAAGCGGCGGTAGTGGGTAAGCCAGATGAACTCAAAGGTGAAGAAGTCGTTGCTTTTGTGACTTTAGAAGGGACTTATCAGGGAAGTGAGGAACTCATTAAAGAACTCAAACTGCACGTCGTCAAAGAAATTGGTGCGATCGCACGTCCGGGAGAAATTCGCTTTACTGACGCTTTGCCCAAAACGCGATCGGGTAAAATTATGCGGCGCTTATTGCGGAATCTAGCTGCTGGGCAAGAGGTATCTGGTGATACTTCAACATTAGAAGATAGAAGTGTGTTGGATAAATTGCGGGAAGGTACGTAAATCATTCAATTGACCTTGTAGGGATGCACAGATGTGCGTTCCTACTTGTGGTGTATTTCACCTAACGCACCCACATTTTATGATGGACATAAGAACATTATTGAGGCATTGAGGGCGATGAAGCTGAAGAGCAAACCTAAATCAGCATTTGTTCAACCTTTTAGCTGCATGATGCTGAGTATTCTAACTGTAATTAGTTTATCACCATTAGCGTTAGCGGTTTCTGGAAAAGTTTCTTTGCATCCGCCAGAACAGAATGCACAGAGACAACCACAAAAACTAGCTCAGTTTTCAGACACAGGGCCATCAGAGCGATCGCAAATGCTACAACAAGCCAATGCTTTATTTAATCAGGGAGACTTAACAGGTGCAGAGGAAAATTTCCGCAAGTTAATTAAAAAATTCCCAGACGATGCTTTTGGACACTTTCAACTAGGAAATGTGCTTTTTCGGCAAAAGAAGCCAGAAGAAGCTATTAGTGCCTATCAAGAAGCCATTCGTCTTCAGTCAAAATACGCTCTAGCTTATAATGCAATCGGTATGGTTTACGCTAGCCAAAGTCGCTGGGAAGAAGCGATGACTGAATATAAAAAAGCTCTAGAAATCAATCCTAACTATGGTGAGGCCCTGACTAATTTTGCATTGGTGTTGTGGCAAACAAATAAAAAAGATGAAGCACTATCTTCTCTAGAAAAAGCTTTAAATATTTTCAAACAACAGAATAGAGGTGAAAAAGTTAACCAAGTAGAACGAATATTGAAAGAGATCAAAACTGCTGACGATCCTAGTGTTTCCTGAAAATCATATTATTCAGTAGATAAAAGTTAAGAAGAGTTGCTGCGATCGGCTTTAAGGATGCTTTGCCAGGAGTGCGATCGGGTATTATGCGTCTATTACTGCGGAATTTGGCATCTGGTTTGTAGTTATTTTGGGGTGGGCTAGCCCACCCTTTAAAAAGCATCGAAACAGAATAATTGTATTGTAATGAGTGAAATATTTCTGTTAGCCAGAGAAACTGTAAGAGTGATTTTTCACATGGATGGAGGATACACAAGGGTAGTCTGTCTGGGAACGTTCGGAAAATACTGCATGGGCAGGCATAGGATGGATTTTTGATATACCAACTCATGTAATACCATACGATTTACGAGCAATAGGTTCTCATTTTCTATTGTCTATAGTTAAGCCGAATGATTGTGAGGATATAGAAAATATCCGCAGTAATCGTAATAGCTTTTTTCATATAGAAAGATTGACTTTGGTTATATAATTGGTATCTAACTTAGTAGCACGTCTATTAAAAAATAAAAAATAGCAATCTACAATAAAAGTCAGACAAACCATTGGTTAAAGCCTATGACTTCCCTATCGGCATTAACTTTACCTGATCACACTCAGTTACCAGACTCAGATGGTACATTTGTGAACAATCTTCAGGAGCATCCGCAAAGCATTTTAATTACAGATTCAATTAAACCTGTTTTAGAGAAACTTCATCCCGACAGTCAATATTGTATCGGACAAGATTCTGGTATCTACTGGCGATTGACAGATCCTCCTGAGAAAGGGGCTGAAGCACCAGACTGGTTTTATGTACCCAATGTACCGCCGACCCTTGACGGTAAAATGCGCCGTTCTTATGTGCTGTGGAAGGAGTATGTTGCACCCCTAATTGTGATTGAATTTGTCTCTGGAGATGGTTCAGAAGAACGAAATAACACACCGCCATCTCAAGGGGAAGATGGAAATGTTGGTAAGTTTTGGGTTTATGAACAGGCAATTCGAGTGCCTTATTATGGAATTTATGAAGTAGCAAAAGCTCAAGTGGAAGTTTACCACCTAATCGATAATACTTATGAACTAATGCAATCCAATGAACGAGGACATTACCCAATTGTTCCTATGGGGGTAGAGTTAGGAATCTGGCAAGGATTTTATCAGAATGCAGAGTTACCTTGGTTGCGCTGGTGGGATGCACAAGGAAATTTACTGCTAACGGGTGAGGAACGGGCTGAAGTTGAGCGACAAAAGCGGGAGAGAATTGTAGAGAAATTGCGTACTCTCTCTGCTGAACAACTCAACGCTTTAGGAATTGACCCAGAAATGTTGGATTAGGAAACATAATTATCTACCAATAATACAACTTTGCTAGTTATTAATATATAATTAAGCCCAAGAGTTCAGGGTGCTTGTCAAGGATTAAATTACTTGCTGGTACTGCCAAAGCATATTGTATGTCTAAATCTGCAATCACCGTTACCGTCAAATTGTTCGCTGCTTATCAAGAAGCCTTTAAGGTTTCAGAACTGGTACTGGAATTTCCCAATAGTATGCCAGTTAAAGCAGTATGCGATCGCCTCATAGCCGAACACCCTGAACTTTCCCAATGGCGAGACATCACCCGCTTCGGGATTAATTTAATATTTGTTGAACCAGATACCCTACTACAAGATGGGGATGAAGTCGTATTGATTCCACCAGTTAGCGGCGGCTAGGAAAATAGTTAGGAGTTGGTATTACAGCAGATTGAAAGTAAGTTCTTATCTCCTGCCTCCGTTCGGCTACGCTCACGGCAAGCCTGCCTCCTGCTCCTTACCTACTATTCGACTCAGCAGTTATCTTGACTAAGTTATCTAACTCTTCTTGCATCTGGCTCACAACTAATTCATAACATTCATTGACATAATGGCGATCGCTAGCTGCTTCTCGACCATAGCGTTCAAATACAATCGGTGGACAAACCCGTGTGTACATAGGCACAGGTAATGGAATGTTGGGCAATGGGCCAATTGCTAATCCCCAAGGCAATCCGAGATAGATCGGAAAAACTTCTGGATCAATCCCAAGCAGCCAAGGCATTCCCCATTCGTGGAGTTGCTGCACAACTTTGTACAAGTCAGCCAGTACAATCAGCGTATCGTGAGCGCCCCAGGAAATCACAGGTACAATCGGCACATTTTCCCGCAATGCTAACTTGATAAATCCTTGTCGCCCTGCAAAGTAGATTTTGTTACGTAAATAATGCGGTCGAAACACATCTTCGGCTCCACCTGGATAAACCAGCACACTAGCGCCAGAGTGCAGCGCAGTGTAGGCCATTTTTGGATGAGCTATGATTGCTCCAGCCTTGGCAGCTATTTGCGCTAGTGGTTGGCTAACCTGCCAAGCTTTGGGATGCATTAAACCATAAACGGGTTTCTGGGCACCAAATCGTTTGAACCAGTCATACATCACCATTCCCATATCGGGAGCCGCGAGTCCTCCATTATGCGAACCGACAAATAAGACTTTTTCTTGGGATGGAATATTTTCCCAGCCACTAGTTTGCACCTGAAAATAGTACTTATAGAAAAAGCCTAATAAAGGCATCAGAGATTCTATGAACTTTGGATCTCGCTCATCCAAAGACCAACCGGGTTTTTTCTTTAAGAGATGTTGCTTTTTTGACATCGATACATTTTAACAAGATCGGAACTTCGGGAGATGCGGCAAGTCTTGAATTAAAACTAAATTAACCTGACTTTCAAGTGCTGTATTGCTTTTGCTTGACTAGCCAAACCCAGAACAGAGCGATCGCTATACCAACCAGAATAAAACAATAGATGTAGCCGAAGTTATCCACAATCCTACCAAATACTGCTGCGCGATTCCCTGTCTAACAAAAAAGCTATAAACAGCGAAACAGCTGTATCTCGTGCTTCCGGTGCTAACCAGCCTACGCAATCTTTTTAATTGTTTTATCAAACAGAATTCAGGAGTCAGGAGTAAGAATGGGCTAAACGCCCCGCTACTGCTAACAGAATGAATTCTGTATGACTGGCGGATAGCGTATTTTCGAGTCGCGTCTTGATTCTGACTCCTGAATTCTGACTTCTGGATTCTTCTTCAAGCCCAAAACGCTCAAGGTTGAATAGTCTTCGCCGACTGGTTAAATAACAAATCTCGTGACTTATCTGGATCAAGTGGTTGAGTTTTCAATGCTTCTGCTTTCTCGTAGGCGCGAATTGTTGCCGGACGAGCTTTAATTGTCTCAAACCAGCGCTTGAGGTGAGGAAAATCCTCTAGATTCTGACTTTGGCGTTCATAGGGCACAATCCAGGGATAAGCAGCAATATCGGCGATGGAATAATCCCCAGCTACAAATTCTCTATCTGCTAGTTGCTTATTCAGCACTCCATATAAACGTCCCGTCTCATTGACGTAGCGGTTAATGGCATATTCAATCTTTTCGGGAGCATAGGCGCTAAAGTGATGATTTTGTCCTGCCATTGGCCCTAGTCCGCCCATTTGCCAGAACAACCATTCTAAAACTTGAGTGCGTTGGCGTAAATCTTGCGGGATTAATTTCCCGGTTTTTTCTGCCAAATATAGCAAGATTGCCCCAGACTCAAATACCGAAATCGGTGCACCTCCATCTACTGGTTCGTAGTCAACGATCGCGGGGATACGATTGTTAGGAGAAATCTTTAAAAATTCGGGCTTAAATTGATCTCCAGCTCCAATATTCACAGGATTTATGGTATATTGCAAGCCGACTTCTTCCAGGAAAATCGTAATTTTATGACCGTTTGGGGTTGTCCAATAATAAAGATCGATCATGGTTATTTGTCCTAAAATTGTGCGATTCTTTTTAAGTGAATGGTGCAGACATCTCTTTTTTTCTGGTTTATCATAAAATCTGAAAAAAGAGGACAAAAATGGTGAAAAGTAAAAGGGATTGGGGATTGAGTAATAAGTGAAAAATTATGTTCGGGGCTTTAACCCTTCCCAAATTTTGGAATGTATTCACAGTCCCAGTCCCGATTCTCAGAGCGGTGTTCCTCTCTACGAGACGCTGCGTATAGCAAGATCCCTCGCAGGGGTACGCTATCGCTGCGACCAGTTGAATTGTAACCCCACAACCTAGAATTTCAAATACTTAGAGAGTAACTTATGAGTGAAAAGACAGTCAAAGTGATTGAAGGAAACTTATTGCCAAAAGGAGATTATGTATCGTCAGGATTTTCCACTATCCAGCCAGATTTATATTTTCCCAATATAATTTTAGGAAATAAATATGATTCTTTTTGGCTTTATTTACGGCGGGATATTACTCATAACTGGTATGTGGATAAACGACGGCAAAAGGTAGGATTTGTGAGCAGAGATGAAGCTCATATTTTATACAATACAGCCTTGAAATTTCGGGGGAAAAAAGCTTTAGAAATCGGTTGCTGGATGGGATGGTCAGCTTGTCACTTGGCTCTAGCAGGGGTGGAATTAGATGTAATTGATCCGATGCTATCCGAACAATTATTTAATGAAAGCGTTACAGAGTCACTAAAGTCGGCAGGCGTTAAGGAATCTGTGAATCTAATACCAGGATGCAGCCCTGAAAGAGTTGAAGAGATAGCAAATAAATTTCAACGTAAATGGTCATTGATATTTATAGATGGTAATCACGAAGCTCCGGCTCCGCTCAATGATGCAATTATTTGCGAACAATTTGCAGAAGCAGATGCTTTAATTTTATTTCATGATTTGGCTTCTCCTGATGTAGGACAAGGCTTGGATTACTTCAGAGACAAAGGATGGAACACAATGGTCTATCAAACTATGCAAATTATGGGAGTTGCATGGCGGGGAAATGTTGAGCCTGTAATACATCAGCCAGATCCTAATATTAACTGGCCCTTACCTCCACATTTACAAGGTTATTTTGTCAGTGGTTCAGTTAAAACTGCGACTGAAGATAAATTTGCAGAACTTCTCAGAGCAGTTCGACCATATACTTTATTGAGTGAAGCAAAGTTATTCTCGCTTTATAGTCAGGCAAAACAACTATATTGTTATCTTTTCTGGCTGCCAAAAATGTTACTACAAGCGATCGCTAGAATCAAACCTATCAAGGGCAACTAACTTTGTATTATAAGCCATCTCTAGTGATGGCTTTCTCTGGATGAAACATAGAGCTTCAATTATATTTTTTCATAGCGGTGATTTGGCGATCGCTGCCCAAACTCTATGATGAACTTCAAGAATTTGTGTAGGATATCTTGCTTCGAGTAATGTAGCCAATTCCTGGTCAAATACTTCTACTTTTTCTGGTGTCAAGCTAGCTCCCACACCGGCACTCGCCCGAATTCTTCCCCGCCAAGCTTCGTGTGTATAAGGTACAAATACATCGTAAGAAAATGTGCGGATATCTCGGAATCCAACTTCGCCAATATCTTGTAACCACAGGGGATGCAAGCCATTACCGCCGGCCAGATTCCACGCGGGATTATGAGCCTGGATGAGTTGTTCTGTGGCTTCGACGACATTACCTTTTAAGGGTATCCAATCAAAATGAGCGATCGCAATTGAGCCATTTTTTCTCAATATCCGGGTAACTTCCTGGACAGCACGGGGACGATCAAACCAATGCCAACATTGTCCAGCAGTGATTACATCAGCACTTGCATCTGGTAACTCGGTATTCTCAGCAGTTGCGACTCGATAATCTACTTTAATTTGGGTTGATTCGCTTAACTGTCTCGCTTGTTCTAAAAGTGATGCTGATGGATCTATGCCAATTACATAAGCACCTCTATCAGCAAAACCCCGCGCTAGTGTTCCTGTTCCTGTACCAAGGTCAACAATATTCTGTCCTGGTAAACCTATACCATATTCAGACAGTTTATTAAATAATGAACTGGGAAAGCCAGCACGGTGTCTTGCGTAATCAACAGCAGTTGCACCAAAATCAATTTTCATACCTGCAAAACCATTTTTGTAACAATTGTCTAGGCTAGAAGTTCTCTACCCAAGGACGTAGTTCTACTTCATAAGTCCAAGCACTGCGGGGCTGGCGTAGAATACTGAGATAAGTTTGAGCGATCGCATCTGGGTCAAGAGTACTATCAGGATTATCTACTGGATCTTGGCGAACTGCTGAACGAATTGCCCCATCAATCACGAAATGCGCCACATGAATATTCTTTGGTGCTAATTCTCTAGCAATACTCTGAGCCAAACCGCGCAGTGCAAATTTACCCATTGCAAAGGGAGCAGACTGAGCATAACCCTTAATACTCGCTGAGGCTCCAGTAAAAAATATAGCACCACCACCAAGCTGCAAAAACCTTTTGGTAGCAGCTTGGGCCACCAGAAAGCCACCATAAGCAGTTATATCTAGGGTTTGTGCCACCTCAGCAGGGTCTAAATCAACAAGAGGCCCCCGCACCCGAAAACTGGGATTGTAAACAACAACATTCGGGGAACCGATTTTATTATCAATATCAATAAATAATTGTTCTACTTCATTTGGCTTTGAGACATCAGCAGCGAAACTAACTGCGTCAATTTCACTAGTCAATTGAGTGAGTTTTTCAATTTGACGAGCCGCTAAAGCTACGGTGAATCCTTCTTTGGCAAATAAGCGGGCTAAAGATGCACTCAGTCCACTACCTGCGCCGACAATTAAAGCTGTTGTTGCCATATTTTAAACCTGTAGTGCTTATTCTGCCTAGCTTAGAGCTTTTGTTAATGCCATTCGATTAAAACATTTATAGATTAAGAATTGAGCGTGACTGAAGATAGTTGTGAATCGCCCTTAGTGGGAGTTTGACCAATTTGCAGTACACCAACTGCGGCAATCAGACAGAGAATACCTGATAAAATAAACGCTTGTAAATAGCTACCCGTCCAAGTTCTTAACACTCCGGCTCCGAATGCTGCTGTGGCTGCACCAAGCTGGTGTCCTGCGACAATCCAACCGAACATAACGCCGACATTTTCTTTACCAAAGGCATTGGCAACAAGGCGGACTGTCGGTGGTACGGTAGCAATCCAATCAAGTCCATAGAAGACGGCGAAAATGGAAAGTCCATACAAGGAAAAGTTGAAACTGAAGGGTAAGAAAATCAAAGATAAACCCCGCAGTCCGTAGTACCAGCATAATAAGTAGCGATTGTTCCATCTGTCGGATAGCCAACCGGACATAGTAGTTCCAAAAAAATCGAATAGTCCCATGATTGCCAAAAGTCCCGCAGCCTTTACTTCCGGGATACCGTGGTCAATACAAGCAGGAATTAGATGAGTTCCAATTAACCCATTTGTGCTAGCACCACAGATAAAAAAGCTCCCAAATAACAGCCAGAAATCGCGTTTACGCATTCCCAGCCAGAGGGCGTTGAGGGTAGAGGCGATGGAATTTGCTCTAGGCTGCGATGTTTCTACAGTTTCGCTGTTGTCGCCAAAGGGTCGCAACCCGACATCTGCCGGACGATCGCGCATAAAGGCTGCGATCGCTGGAATAATTAAAAGTGCTGCACCAGTAAGAGCTAAAGCCGCAGTTCGCCAGCCAAAGCGATCGGCTATTGAGGCCAGCATGGGCAAAAACACCAGTTGTCCTGTGGCTGTACTGGCGGTTAGGATGCCGAGAACTAAGCCCCGCTTCTCAAAAAACCAGCGATTGACAACAATAGCGCCCAAAACCAGGGCGATAACTCCGCTACCAGAACCGACAACTACACCCCACAGCAAAACTAGCTGCCAAGATGCTGACATCAAAGTAGTTAAACCGACACCAAGAGCGATGATAGCAAGTGAAAACACCATCATCCGGCGAATGCCGATTCGCTCCATAACTGTGGCAGCAAAAGGGCCAATCAATCCGTAGAGTACTAAGTTAATGGAGATTGCCAAAGATATAGTTGCTCTACTCCAGCCAAACTCCTGTTCGAGAGGCACTATAAAAACTCCGGGAGCAGAACGAATTCCGGCTGCAACGAGTAAGGCGAGGAATGTTAAACCTGCAACGATCCAGGCATAGTGGAACGAACGACGCGCTAGGAAGGAGGCTAGGGACATGGTTGGGGAGACAGGGGGCAGGGGGCAGGGGGAGCAGGTTCAAAAACTCATTCACGAGTATAAAAGACTCGTTGGCGAGTATCAAAGACTCATTTACGAGTATAAAAGACTCGTCGGCGAGTATAAAAGACTCATTCACGAGTATAAAAGACTCATTTACGAGTATAAAAGACTCGTTGGCGAGTATAAAAGACTCATTTACGAGTATAAAAGACTCGTCGGCGAGTATAAAAGACTCGTTAGCGAGTATCAAAGACTCATTCCCTATTCCCTATTCCCCATTTAGTGAAAGCTACCCTGCATAAGGATTACCGATTCTGTCTACAGAGACGTTAGAGGAGAATGGTAAACGACCGGGATTTAAGCGTGGTTCGGCTGCATATCCGACAGGAACAACAACAGCGATCGCTAAATCTGGATTATCGCCAGCACCAATCACTTGTTTTACCTGCTCCTCAACCCAACCGTTCATAAAACAAGTGGATAATCCCAAACTTTCTGCTGCTAACACCAAATGAGTAGCGGCAATAATGGCATCTTTGATCGCATATTCGCGTCGTTTGTCACCTAGTCCAGCTTGAAATTGTGGGATGGCGCTTTTAAAGTAGTTTACCGTACCTTCATTCCATGCTCCAGTTTCAGTTGCCCGCTCAAAAATTGGGGTTAAGTCTCTTTCGCCTACGGTAGGATCGGCAGCAAAGACAAAGGTTACAGGTGCTTGGATGATTTGCTGTTGATTCCATGAGGCTGCTGATAGTGCTGCCTTTTGCGCCTCGTCTTGCACAAGAATAATTTGCCAGTCTTGGATATTAAAGCTACTGGGCGCTGCCACGGTCAATTCTACCAGTTGCTTGAGCAATTCTGGGGCAATGGGGTCTGCTTTAAAAGTTTTAATTGAACGACGTTGAGCGATCGCACTGGGTACATCTAAAGCTTGAGTTTGGGTGATGGAACTCATGAGATTCTCCTGATAGTTGAATTATGACCAAATAATTCGTAATTCCTAATTAGGATACAAATGAATCTATTTATTCATGAAACAAAAATAAAAATTATTCCTTGTTTCCGAACAAAAGTCAGAATTACGAATTACGAACTTGTACTGAGCTTGTCTTGAGCGTAGTCGTAAAGCCTGCGGCATAGCTACGCTTAGGGCGCAGCCTCTCGCAGAGAAGTATTCCCGGATAGAGGAGTGTGGGGAGTGTGCGGGGTCAGATTTCTTCCCCATCCTCCCACACCTCCCACACCTCCCACACCTCCCACACCTCCCACACTCCTTGATTTCTCACTTGTGAGAAATCAAGGGTATTACGCCTGAGCTACCGCCTCATTAGCAGCCGACCAAAATGGATAGTCTGTATATCCTTGTTCACCGCCACCATAAAAGGTTGCTTGATTTGCTTCATTTAATGGTGCATTTAAAGCCAAGCGTCGAGGTAAATCTGGGTTTGATATAAATAATGTGCCAAAGGCAACTAAATCTGCTGCTTTGTTTGCCAGCACTGCATCGCCTTTTTCACGGGTATAACCACCATTGACGATGAGTGTACCTGTAAAGCGATCGCGGATATGACTGGTGGGTACAATTATCCCGCCATGTCTGATATCTGCCTCTGTTGCCTCATAAATATGCAGATATGCCAAATTAAACTGGTTCAATGCTTGAGTTGCATAACCGAATGTCTCTAGCGGATTGGAGTCACCGATATCGTTAAAAGTCCCACTGGGGGAGAAACGAACCCCAACTCGGTTAGAATCCCACACACTAGTTACCGCCTCTGTCACCTCCAACAGGAATCGGGTGCGATTCTCAATGGAACCTCCATATTTATCTGTACGTTGATTGGTGCGATCGCGGAGAAATTGATCTATTAAATAACCATTTGCTGAGTGAATTTCTACCCCATCAAACCCAGCCGCTAGAGCATTTGCCGCTCCCTGACGGTACTGTTCTACTATCTGCGGTATTTCTGAAGTTTCTAAAGCACGAGGAATAACATAAGGTTTTGGCCCTTCATAAGTTGATGCCTCACCTTTAGGAGCAATGGCAGAAGGTGCCACAGGTAAAGCTCCATTCGGTTGTAAGTCAGGATGGGAAATCCTGCCTACGTGCCATAGTTGCAGGAAAATTTTTCCTCCCTCCTGATGTACGGCATCAGTTACTAATTTCCATCCTTCTATCTGTTCTGACGAATGAATTCCTGGTGTAGCAGGATAGCCTTGTCCTTCAGGAGTTACCTGTGTTGCTTCAGAAATAATCAGTCCGGCAGAAGCACGTTGAGTGTAGTAAGTAGCATTCAGTTCGTATGGTACATTTCCCTCACTGGCTCGGTTTCGGGTTAAGGGTGCCATCACAATCCGATTAGGGAGTTCCAAATTACCTAATTGGTAAGAAGAGAATAAGTTGATATCACTAGTCATGTTATTTTGCTCCAATTCAAAATTCAAAGTTCAAAATTCAGAACTCCATAGCTCGGAGATAAGGACGGGGCTATGCTATTCTCATTTGGCCCGCCTCACAATAAATTCTCAGTCTAATAGCGAAAGTCTCTAAAGACCACTAAGAAAAGGTTATTGTCGATTTTAAGGTATTCAAAAACTTTAGTTATGGGCGGTTGATTTCTAGAAAGAAATAGTCTTGAAAACAAGAAAAAAGTCTTCCCAATACCCAATTTTGTATACAGTTCATTCACTAAACAATCGACCGAATAACACCACCATCTACCCGCAAAGCTGCACCATTAGTTGCTGAAGCTACGGGACTAGAAAGGTAAACTACGATCGCTGCTACTTCTTCATTAGTTGCAAAGCGTTTGATTAGGGAACTTGGACGCACATTTTGAAAAAATTCAGCCTCAACTTCTGCTGGACTAATACCACGTTCCTGCGCCAAGTTGATAATAAACTCTTCAACTCCTTCTGAACGAGTTGGCCCTGGTAGGACGGAGTTTACAGTAACTCCAGTCCCGACAGTCATTTCTGCTAGACCTCTGGCAATAGCAAGCTGCGCTGTCTTAGTTGTGCCATAGTGAATCATTTCTACTGGGATCTGAATCGCAGATTCGCTGGAGATAAAGATTATCCGCCCCCAGTTTTGCTCTAGCTGCTTTTGCAGATATTGCCGACTCAAACGGACTCCACTGAGAACGTTAACCTCAAATATTTTTAACCAGTCTTCATCTGTAATATCAAAGAAGGTTTTTGGCTCATAAATACCCACATTGTTAATGAGGATATCAACGTGAGGAACTTTTTGAAAGAGTTCCTCTACCCCTGATGCAGTACTTGTGTCAGCAACAACACCAGAAACTTTCGCGTCTGGTGTACTTTGTTGAATTTTAGCGATCGCTTGGGTTACTCTTTCCTCAGATCGACCGTTGACAATCACTGATGCACCTTCTTGAGCTAGCGCTTGGGCTGTCGCCAAACCAATACCTGCGGTTGAGCCACTAACTAGCGCGGATTTACCATGCAATTTCAAGTCCATTTTGCTCTTTCCCCATTAGTTGAGACAGAATTCAGGAGTCAGAAGTCAAGAGTGGGGAGAGACGCGATTAATCGCGTCTGTACAGGAGTCAGTGTATTCTGACTCCTGTCTCCCTTGATTAGAGAAGACTGCAAACTAAATGCGTCTCATAACAGTACCTAGATTTAAAGATGCTGTGCTAAGGTCTTATTCAAGGTGGTTTTTGGAACTGCCCCTACGACAGTATCGACCTGCCGACCTCCCTTAAAAACCATCAGCGTCGGAATGCTGCGAATTCCATAATGGCTGGCGACAGTAGGATTCTGATCTGTGTTCAGCTTCACAAATTTCACCTGTCCTTCGTATTCCGCAGCAACTTCATCGACTACTGGGCCTACCATCCGGCAAGGGCCGCACCACGGAGCCCAAAAGTCTACTAAGACCGGAATCTCACTTTCCAAGACTTCTTGCTTGAATGTGGCTTCTGTGACATTTGTAATGGATGACATAAATTGCCTTCCTAGTTAATTCTATAATTCGATAATATCGAATAATAAAAATATATGCCACTTGATGAGATAATGCAACTATGAGATTTCTTTATCATCCAGATAGAAAAAATATTTCTTTACCGGGAGTACTGTATGCATTGGGCGATCCAGTGCGGCTAGAGATTGTGCGGCTGTTGGCGACAGAGGGGGAACAATGCTGTGCCAAGTTTGATTTTGCGATCGCAAAGTCTACTATGTCCAATCATTTTAAGATTTTGCGTGAGTCTGGGATAGTCTTTACACGTAAAGAAGGGACACATCACATCAACATACTGCGGCGTGAAGATTTAGAGATGCTGTTTCCAGGGTTGCTGGATGCAGTATTGAAAGCGGCTCAACCATTGCCTGTTAGTCCTGCGAGTGATAAACAAACAGCTTCAAGGATTTAGGGGCATGGGGCATGGGGCATTGGATAACGCTATCTGTTTAAGAATCTTCTTGTTTTTTAATTTGTGTTTCTAAATTAGCCAAGATATCATGTTGTTCTTGAAAAGCCCTTGGAGTGTGAGATAAACCTAAATCTGTTGAGAGTAAATCAATACCATCGAGAATTTTGGGTATCTGAGCTTGATCAACTTGTAGACTGAGAAAGCATTTCTCCCTGTAATCAGGTCTTCCCTGAAAGAGTTCAATCGCTCTTTTCAAAGGGCGCATAACCTGATAGGCTTTTTCAGCCTTCTCAATTGATGCTTGAGGGATTGGAGATTGCAGCCTAAGAATTGCTAGATCGATTAAATCTCTTGCTTCAACACTGTCATCCGCGTAACGATCAGAATTTGACAGCAGCTTAGAAGTAAAACAGTCATTGAAGCTTAAACAAGGAACGAGTGACCACTTTGGATATCTTGGTGGGTCTAGTTGAAAACGAGTTTCAGCGATAATTTCCGTTTTAATCGGCATATCATCCACAAAAACGATCATCCGAATTCCATATTGGTCAGTTGTGCTACGTCCAACTTGGATTTTGCTTAAATCATGAAATAATGCTTCATGCCCACCTTCAAATACTACTGTACGTAAATATTTATAGCCTTCTGTACCAACAGAAGCAATAAAATCAATATCCTTACTCCAGCGATATTCTTCAAACTCAAATGCAAGAAGGGTTCCGCCACCAAAGTAAGCAGAACCCTTCCTAAGTATGTCCGAATCTAAAGATTCAAGAACTGTGAGAATTTGATTATGGTGTTCTAACCTGAAGGTCATAAACAAACTTGCAACCAGGACTTATAGCGTCTAGCGAGTTCCTGAACAAAATTGAGTTCTTCACCTTCAAGATTATTAAATAGATTATGATACTGCCAGCCACGCTCATAGCGACTCAGCATTTGTTCTGAAGTAAACCGATACACATCGGCAGTCTGCCAACAAATTGACTCCAGAAAAGGCAGCTTTTTGGGGACAGTAACAGGATTATTTGTTGTTGTTGCGGTTGTCATAGCTCTTTTAATCAACCACTTTCAGCTTACTTTTATTTTAGATTAGCACTATCGATATCGATATCGAAATTTAACTTTATTCTAACTATAAATTATCCGAACTGGGATAAACTCTTCCTTTCCAAGCGCCGCCGCGCCCTTGCCAGTGCCGGAGTGCTGAGTCTAGAGTCATCAGCGTATAGAGAAAAGCGATCGCAGGTAAGCTAAAAGCTAACCACGGAGAACATTTATAAAAGCGGATTGTCGGGTAGTAAGCGAAAGTCATCAATAGCCATCCTAATAAACCCGTAAGTGCGATCGCCCAATTGCCCCAAACTGCACCTAGAATTAGACACACAGGTGGAACTAGATAAATCAAAGGCATTCCCACTAACGTGCCCAAGAGTAGTAATGGCGAATAATTAAGTTGAGTATAGGCAGTACGAGCAACCATATCCCAAATTGTCGCCAGCGAGTCATAAGGGCGCAAACTACGAGTCAAGCGACTCAATCCTAACCAGATACGCCTTTGACTAAGCATTGGGTTATTCTCCCTGTCCCCTTGTCCCCCACTCTTCTTAACAGCTTGAGCCAGGGCACAATCATCAATTAAAGCTTGGCGAATCACTTGAATGCCTCCAATTCGCTCTAAAGCTTCACGGGCAATCAGGATAGAACCTCCAGCTGCGGCGGCTGTGGGATTGTTGGGATTATTCACCCAGCGAAAGGGATAGAGTTTTTGGAAGAAAAAGACGAAAGCCGGAATCAAAAGTTTTTCCCAAAAGCTTTCACATCTAAGTCGCACCATTACCGAAACCAAGTCTAAATCTTCTTGAACAGCCTTCGCAACGAGTCGGCGAAGATTACTAGGAGCGTGTTCGATATCTGCGTCGGTCAGTAAAAAATAGTCAGGTGTGAATTTACTAGCGCTCTTTATACCTTGCTCAACAGCCCAAAGTTTACCTGACCAACCAGCAGGCAGTGATTCGCCAGAGATAATATGCAATTGCTGGGGTTTACCTACAGCGTGTGCAACCCCTTCGGCAAAATTTGCTGTCCGGTCTGTGCTGCGATCATCTACCAAAAATACGTTGAAAGAACCAGGATAATCTTGAAGTAAGAGCGATCGCAAGCTGGTTGGTATTAACTCAGCTTCGTTACGCGCTGGAACCACAGCACAAACAACAGGTAAAGATTCTAGCTGAGTTTCTGTAACCTCTAATTGCTGGTCTGTCCGCCAAAATTGTCCCCAAAAACACAGTAATCCTAACCAAATTGTCAATGATAACAGCGTCAATCCTAATACAATTACACCCATGACCTATTGCAAATTCTCAGTGACTCAGACACAATACTATGTCTACCAATAAAGAAAAAATTTTTTCATAGTATTACCGTATTTATAGCTAGTGTTGAGTGTGAGGTTAGATAGGATTTGATGCAAACACAAGACAGGGTAAAAGTCAATCAAGTTGCAGAAGCGATCGCAGCCAGCCAAAAATATTTACTTTCGATTCAAAATCCAGCAGGCTACTGGTGGGCAGAGTTAGAATCTAATGTCACCATCACTGCTGAAACCGTCCTTTTGCATAAGATTTGGGGAACAGACGAAACCAGACCTTTACACAAAGTTGAAGCATATCTGCGTCAAGAGCAACGACAGCATGGCGGCTGGGAACTTTATTACGGTGATGGTGGAGAACTTAGCACTTCAGTTGAAGCTTACATGGCGCTGAGACTGCTAGGTGTACCAGCAAGCGATCCGGCGATGATTCGGGCGCAAGCTTTTATTCTCCAACGGGGTGGTATCAGCAAAACTCGGATTTTTACCAAGTTGCACTTAGCCTTGGTTGGCTGCTACAACTGGCGCGGTATTCCCTCGCTACCGCCTTGGATCATGTTGTTGCCTAAAGCTTTTCCAGTTAATATTTACGAAATGTCTAGCTGGGCACGTTCTAGTACTGTACCGTTGCTGATTGTGTGCGATCGCAAACCTGTTTTTATCACTGACCCAACTATCAACCTAGATGAGCTATACGCTGAAGGTGTTGATCAAGTCCGGTGGGAACTACCCCAAAGTGGTGATTGGACAGATTTATTCCTCACCCTCGACCAAGGATTCAAGTGGGCAGAAAGCCTAAATTTAGTCCCCTTCCGTGAAGAAGGCATCAAAGCGGCTGAAAAATGGATTTTAGAACGGCAAGAAGCTACAGGCGACTGGGGCGGCATTATTCCGGCGATGCTGAATTCAATGCTAGCTTTGCGCTGTCTGGATTATGACCGCAGCGACCCGATTGTAGAACGGGGTTTGCAAGCAATTGATAACTTTGCCATTGAAACAGACAATAGCTATCGAGTCCAGCCCTGTGTTTCACCGGTTTGGGATACAGCTTGGGCGATACGTGCTTTAGTAGAATCTGGTTTTGCAGCAGATCATCCCGCCGTGGTAAAGGCTGGAGAATGGTTGTTGCAAAAACAAATTTTAGATTATGGAGATTGGGCTGTCAAAAATCGCCAAGGAAAACCAGGGGCTTGGGCTTTTGAGTTTGACAATCGGTTTTATCCCGATGTAGACGACTCGGCGGTGGTGGTGATGGCTTTACATTTGGCGAAACTTCCCAACGAAAAAATCAAGCAGGCTGCGATCGCACGGGCGGTAAACTGGATTGCATCTATGCAATGTAAACCAGGCGGGTGGGCTGCCTTTGATTTGGACAACGATCAAGATTGGCTCAACTCCATCCCTTATGGCGACTTGAAAGCCATGATCGATCCAAACACCGCAGATGTTACGGCTAGAGTCGTAGAAATGCTTGGTGCTTGTGATTTGTCAATTGATAGTGATAATTTGGAGCGATCGCTTACTTATCTTCTACGCGAACAAGAAACCGAAGGCTGTTGGTTTGGTCGTTGGGGTGTAAATTATATTTACGGAACCAGTGGCGTTTTGTCAGCCTTGGCGTTAATTGCTCCTCAAAGGCATAAACTCAGTATAGAACGGGGAGCAGCTTGGTTAGTCGGATGTCAAAACCCCGATGGTGGTTGGGGTGAAACTTGCCGCAGCTATGATGACCCCAGTCTCAAAGGAAAAGGAAATAGTACTGCATCTCAAACCGCTTGGGCTTTAATTGGTCTCTTAGCAGCAGGTGAAGCAACTGGTAAATTAGCTCTTAAGGCTATTGAGCAAGGAATTGGCTATTTAGTTGCAACTCAAAAATCTGATGGTACTTGGTTTGAGGCAGACTTTACAGGAACTGGATTCCCTTGCCATTTCTATCTCAAATATCATCTGTATCAACAATACTTTCCTTTAATCGCGCTAGGTCGCTATCAAACAGTGATGGGTTCGACGAATCTCTCCCTGTCTTAAACTAAAGTTCAAATCTGTCCCTCTCCGAATCGGAAAGGGACAGATTTTACTACACAAAACCTGTCTTTGACCCGTCAAACTATAGTACCCGCTTGAAGAAAGTCACTAAATCCTCAATGTTTGGTGTGTGAAGTAAATCTACTACTTCTGTAGCTTTTTCAGAAGGTATGTAGTCATCTGGGACACCGATGATTGAAGTTCCCAAGTTTTGGGCTAATTGATACCAAAAACCCAATTTATCATCAGCATTCATTGAAGCGTACTCTTCAGTAGAAATTGCTGTTTCTCCTACTTCATCTTTGTTTAGCAACTGACGCAAAGCAAACAACTGTTCCGCCTGTGGCAGCTTTTGAATTTGTGCAACTAAATTTGCAGTGTTTTCATTTGGTACATTATTGAGACAGAGCGATGGAATTTCATCACAAATTTCAGTATAAAGTAAGGCTAAGACAGTCAAGCGATCGTCTGCATCCAAACGCTGAAATTTTGATACACTTTGTTCTAAAAAGTTGACGTTTGTAGAAGTCATAAGCACCTCAAAGTAATTAACTACTTAATTAACTCAAAATTTTTAAGTGAAAATTATAATTTTGCTTGGAACCAATTAGACTATGGCTTTACTAATCAACAGAACTAGGGAAGATTATTTAATTTTGGTAAGTCTCTTCTGTCGCTAACAATTTTCGTCAGGCAAATAGCTACAAATTTACGTATGCTTCGCTATTCTTATTACTTAAAATTGTCGAAATTTTGTTAGCAATATATCTCTTCTATTAGTCGGTGTTGTATCATAGCTTAAGTATTAAATAGCTTTGAAGACTGTTTAGCAATCGCCTTTATTTAAACCTTTAAAAGCTGAGATGTATGGCTTTCGTCAATTAATATCTTTATGAGCCATAACAGCTAATGGTAGATTAGTTACATTTTTGTGTTTATCATAGATGTAATTTGGTATAAGATATGAAAAAACTCTTTAAATTTCCGGTGTAAAAAATTGAATTATCTACCTTAATATCTGTATTAATCTTAAGCTTTTAATTTTAGATAAAAAACTATAAAAAGATAGATCCTAATATAAAAAAAGCATATTTAAACCAACCAAAAGGCAGATTAATTCAAATATAATTACTTTTAATATATTGAGTACAAAACAAAGGGCGTTAGGACTGTAGGGTGCAACTGACCTCATGAAATAAATGCTCACAGGGTAAGAGTTTTATTTTTACTCTGTGTTTATTTATCAAGAAAAAAATGAACCCGCCAGTCATCACAATTTAAATTTATATTAAGCGACTGGCGGATATAAAAAACTTTCAAAAAAGAGGTATAGATAGATGCTTATACAGGACTTTGCAAGTAAATAAACTTGCTATAACAAGCATCTTATCCTCATTTAGAGACTAAATAGATAACCTCAAGCAGCCTAAAAAGTTAAAAACTACTAAATTTCAGCACCTGCTTTTGCTTCAGCACCCATTGGCGATACATAATCACGGAAAAGAGTGATCTGTTGCTCAAAGCCTAATCCTTGAATTTTACCAAACAACGCTTTAGATTCTGAAGGTAGTTCATAGTCAGAAGGTACAGGAATGATAGTACCATTATCCATACCTTGAGATAACCGATACCAAAATAGTAGCTTGGTAGTATCACCCAAAGAACCATATTCACGAGAAATTTGGGTATCGACTTTATTAATCAAGTCACGCTGAACTTGTAATTGTTGTTCGTGAGATAATTCCTTAACTTGATTAAACAAACCTTCCGCGATTTCTGGAGAAACAGTGCTAGCACCAGGAGCAGCTGGCGTAATTGAACCACCCATTTCTTTGTAAATGAACCAAAACAAAGCCAGTTGTTGATCCACATCCAACTTTTGCCAAGCTTGAACATGTTCCCGAATAGTTGGATCGCTAGTTTGTGTGTATGTCATTATGAACTCCAATTGCAATTTATCAGTGCTATTAGTAAAGGTATCAAATATACATTTAACGTTTTACCCTACTGAAGACATAGGTATTAAAATCAGAAAGAAGAATAATTATAAACAAAACATAAATCGGGTAAAGTATAGTCTCACTTTAGAAAGAAGAATTAAACTTAGATGAAAATGCAATATAAGAAGGAGTCAGAAGACAGAATGGGCTTCGCCCCGCTACGCTAACAGAATTAAGAATACCCCAGCAGTCAAGTCAGGGGTTTCAGCAAGGAAAGAATTTTTTCTTCTCCACGATAGCGACGCGGAAAGCGAGTCTTGCCTACGGCACGCTCCACAAACGAGCGTCTTAAAATCGGGGGTTTTAAACCTCGATTCTTCATCCAGTCGCACAGAATCGATTCTGGATTCTGGCTCCTGAATTCTGAATTCTTCTTCGATAAAACTCATATTTGATTTCTGAAAACATTCAATCCAACTCAAATAAACTTCTTGCCTATTGCCTCATAAGCAAATAATTATGTCTACGCCACGTTGCACAAACATAAATCAAAGCGGATTGCTATATCAAAAGCTAAAATAATGCTTAGGAAAGGCAAAGTAAAAACCTAGCAATTTCAATGCTGCCAAATTGAGAGATTTATCGAGATATATTTCGATAGATAGATGATTAGTTTTGTGTGACAGTGCTTAGAAAAGCACTGCCCAATTTAGCTGCATCAAATTTGTGAATTCACAGTAGGAATACAGCTTCTGCTTTTATTAAGCTTATTCTCCCCGCTCTTGATAATCTTCAGAAGACTTTGGATCTAACTCCCAGCGATCGCCATCACGATCCTCTAAAATATCATTGGTATGCAGAAACTCAGAATCAGCCATTTCTAGCCCTACTGCCGCTTCTAGCTCCTCAGTTACATTTTTATCAGGAGTTGCAGTGCTACCACCAACAGCTTCATCCCCAACTGCATCTGCATCTTGCCAATAAGCATCAACATCTCCACCAGTGAGTTCAGGACTAGTTTCTGTATACTCACGTCTTTCTTTTCTAATTGAGCTACCACCAATATTGTATCCTGGCAACTCTTTCACACCAGTACCATAGGATTCGGTAATTTCCTGTGGCAAATCATTGGTTTGAATTTCGTCATTATGATTTTTTTCTGCCATGATACTAGCCTTTTTTCTGCATTCTCACAATAACGTTTTCCTGTCACGAAGTTATCTTACTAGAGATGTATAGCTTTAGAAATAAAAGAATCTATCCCCTTAGTACGAAGCTAAACTAGCGATCGCACCATACCATTGGAATTATGAAATCATGGTCAAGCAACTTGTAGTTGAAGTTTTTAGCTATGAGTGAGAATTTGTCAAACCGAAATAATTCAGTAGCCCAGTTTTCACTCATAACTATTTTTTTATTAATAGGAAGAATAAGAAGTTGCTCCATTTTAATTTTAGACTAATGCTTTTAACTACCTGAATGCTAAATAACAAAACATTCAAGAATTTTGGGAAGCGGAGGTAGACAGTGGAATACAACGAATTCATTACACATGTACAAAGCCTTGCCCAATCAGATTCTCGTGAAGAAGCAGAACGTGCTACCCGTGCCACACTAGAAACTCTCAAAGAACGGATAGCAGGTGATGACGCGGAAGAAATAGCTAAAAATTTGCCTCCACAACTAGGCAATTATTTGCGAGGCAGAGAAGGAGATAGTGTTCAATCCTTTAACTTGCAGGAATTTATCGCTCGTGCAAGCCAAAAAGAAAACATCGAACCAACAACTGCTGCAATTCATGTTCGGGCTGTATTTGCTGTATTGCAAAATGCTATTAGCCCAGAAAAATTTGCTGCACTTCACGCCTATTTCTCTCACGATTATGAAGAACTATTTGGTATTTCATCAACAGATGAAGTAACTGCATAATAGGCAATAAAAAAAATCAAGTTCAAAATTCAGGATTTTTAACTTTCCTAATTGATGAAAGTTAAATGCTAGAAATAAACAGGTACTAACATCTATGACTGACCATAACAATCATTCCGGGAAGAAAAAAGTTGCCATCCTTATTGAACAGGCAGTAGAGGATGCAGAATTTACAGTTCCTTATAATGGACTAAAACAAGCTGGAATAGAGGTAGTAGTCCTTGGTTCCAGAATGAATGAAAAATATAAGGGTAAACGCGGCAAACTTAGCATTCAAGCTGATGGTACTACAACAGAAGCGATCGCAGCCCAATACGACGCGGTGATAATTCCTGGTGGGATGGCTCCCGACAGAATGCGGCGCAACACCAACACAGTACGCTTTGTCCAAGAAGCCATACAACAAGGAAAACTAGTCGCTGCGGTTTGTCATGGCCCACAAGTTTTAATTGAAGGCGACTTGCTCAAAGGTAAACAAGCCACTGGTTTTATCGCTATTGCCAAGGATATGATTAACGCTGGCGCAAAATATCTAGATGAGCCGGTGGTAGTTGACGGGAATTTGATTACATCTCGTGAACCTGGAGACTTGCCGATTTTTACCACAGCTATTTTGAGCCGTTTGGGTTATGGTGGCAAAGATGCTGCATTACCAAATGAGAAAGACACAAGTGCTGAATGGTGGAAGCTAGCTGATGCTTGGGGTGGCTCAACTAAAGGTGATATCACCAGAGGTTTAAATAATGCCCTTGCTGGTGAGCGTTATTCGCTAGAAGCATTTGAGAAATACTTGGAAAAAGAATCAGATAGGGAAGTCAACTCAGTCTTTCAAGAAATAATTGCAAATAAACAGCGCCATATTCAAAAGTTAGAAACCTATATTCATCACTTGGGCGAAAAACCCTCTTTAGGAGCAAATATTGCTAATCAGTATGCCAAGGTAAAAACTGCCTTTACAGGAAGTGATGACATATATCAGTTACGTTCTGCTTTAGGTGATGTGCAAACTGGTATCGGCGATATTGGTAATTTGTCTGCAATGTTCACTGACCCAGTAGCAACTGCTATTTTCAAAGAAATTTATCACGATTTATTGAAATACGAACAGCGATTAGTAGAACTGTATCGGGCGCGGATAGGTAGTCAGATTCAGGCTCCTAAGCCGACTACAGGCGCGGCAGTGTCAATGTAAGTTTTTTAGAACTTAGACGGCTATCGCAGAGGCGCAAATAACACAGAGATAGGAACAAGAGGATATTTGCGCCTCTATGGATAATTACTGTGATGGAGATATAAAAAAGTGACTTCAACATCAGGTGATAAATTAAGTACCAGCCAGGCTGAAGCTAGTGAAGTGGAGCGTTGGGCATCTCTTATCGGTGGTGGTGCGATGGTGCTGATGGGTTTAAGGCAAGGTTCATTGCGAGGAGCGCTGACGGCTTTAGCAGGTGGCGGTTTGATTTATCAAGGTGCAACCAAGCAAAGCACAATCCAGAAAGCACAGGAAGCAATAGGGATAAACCAACCTATCAAAGTTGAAAAGACGGTAACAATTAACAAATCGGCAGAAGAATTGTATCGCTTTTGGCACGACTTTGAGAATCTACCCACATTTATGAAGCATCTCAAATCTGTCAAGGTGCATAACGAAAAACGTTCTCATTGGATAGCCAATGCACCCTTGGATAATACCGTAGAATGGGATGCAGATATTCTCGAAGACCGGGAAAATGAATTTATTTCTTGGGCTTCTGTAGAAGGTGCAGACGTTGATAATTCTGGTTTTGTTCGCTTCAAAAAAGCACCAGGCGATCGCGGCACAGAAGTTAAGGTTGTTTTGGAATATAATCCACCCGGTGGAGCATTGGGAGCTACCGTAGCTAAACTTTTTGGTGAAGAACCAGAACAACAAATTGGTGATGAATTGCGCCGCTTCAAGATGCTAATGGAGACAGGTGAAATCGCCACCACCGAAGGTCAACCTTCTGGACGCAAGTAGTTAGTTGTCATTTGTCATTGATTTTGCCTAAGCGAATCACTAATGATTAAGGACTATGAAAAGTCTGCTGAAACGGTGGTAATGATGTGGGGCTAGAGACGTGATTAGTGCCTACATAATGGGAGGTGAAAAAGCGATCGCTTTCCCTAACGCCTGAAAATGATGGCCAAAAAGTTTGCCAACTAAAAAGTTAATAATGGCAAAGCGTTGAAAGAGATGACTGGTGGTCGTGATCTTAGAATAAACACCCTACGTCCATCATATCTTTCAACAAAAAAAGGATAACTACATCAAAGTTGTTCTTAAAGTTGAATGCTGAATAGTTATTCAGTATTTTGAATTATCCACCTAACATAATGCAATTGAGGTTTTTTATGAGTCGAGTAATTTCAGCGCTACGAAATATTCGTATTTCCCAAATTTTTGTAGTTTTTCTAGTAGGATTTATGTTTTTATTGGGTCAGGCTTTTAGCTACGTTGATGTAGCACAAGCTGATACTGTTAAAACTCCAGAGGGTATTTATTACAAAGGAACACCCGATGAAGGGGAAATTAGAAATGATACCCAATCAAGAAACGATACCCAAATTAGAAACGCTCAAAATCCGTTAAAAAGCGCTGCTGATAATATCCGGGAAAAGTTAAACTTGGATGAAGAAACTCCTAGAGCCACAAAAGAGTTTTTTGATACTGCAAAAAACCAAGCCGGAGATAAAGAAGGTTATTACCAAAATCCTGCTAGCAAACAACTAAGAGATAGAAGCTAGATTGGTAACAAATTTTGAGTCTAATTGTTTGACTCATATATTGTCGAATAAGCTTTGATCTATTACCGAGGCGCGATGGTTATCGCGTCTCCCAATAGGTTAATTCGAGTATTTTTATCTTGAAATTAACGAGACAGAAATCATCAGTAAGGACTGAATAATTATGAAGGCAGTTTGCTGGTATGGAGTAAACGATGTGCGGGTGGAAACAGTTCCCGACCCCAAAATTCTTAACCCACGCGATGCCATTATTAAAATTACATCTACGGCAATTTGTGGTTCTGATTTGCATCTTTACAACGGCTACATCCCCACAATGGAAAAGGGCGATATCCTTGGTCATGAATTCATGGGGGAAGTTGTAGAACTTGGAAGTGCAGTTAAAAATGTGAACATAGGCGATCGCGTGGTTGTTCCTTTCACTATCTCCTGCGGTAACTGCTTTTTTTGCAATCGGGATTTATCGTCACTATGCGACAACTCTAACCCCAACGCTTGGATGGTAGAAAAGCAAATGGGGCATTCACCATCAGGTCTATTTGGCTACTCTCATTTATTCGGCGGTTATGCAGGTGGTCAAGCAGAGTATGCACGAGTGCCATTTGCAGACGTGGGTTTGTTTAAAATTCCTGATGGTTTGACGGATGAGCAAGTGCTATTTTTAACAGATATATTCCCTACTGGGTATATGGCTGCTGAAAACTGCAACATTCAACCCGGTGATATTGTCGCTGTTTGGGGTTGTGGCCCAGTCGGACAATTTGCTATTCAAAGCGCATATCTTCTTGGTGCAGAACGTGTGATTGCCATTGACCGCGTTCCCGAACGCCTACAAATGGCTAGAGAATACGGTAAAGCTGAAGTTCTCAACTACGAAGAAGTGGATGTTGGCGAAGCACTCAATGAAATGACTGGGGGTCGTGGCCCTGATGCTTGCATTGATGCAGTGGGAATGGAAGCACACGGTACAGATTTCATGGCGTTATACGACCAAGTAAAGCAAGCAGTACGTCTAGAAACAGACCGTCCAACGGCATTACGGCAAGTAATTGTGTCTTGTCGTAAGGGTGGTCATGTATCAATTCCAGGGGTTTATGGTGGCTTTGTAGATAAAGTGCCGTTGGGTGCTGCCATGAATAAGGGTCTAACTTTAAAAATGGGACAAACCCATGTCCATAAGTATTTACGACCCTTGCTAGAACACGTTCAAAATGGTGAAATCGATCCAACCTTTGTCATTACCCACCGATTACCTCTAGAACAAGCGCCCCACGGCTACGAAATTTTTAAAGACAAGAAAGATAACTGCATCAAAGTTGTACTCAAACCTTAGTAGGGAATGGGGAATGGGGAATGGGGAATGGGGAGCAGGGGGACAAGGGGACAAGAGGCGAGAACTTGAAACAAGTCTTTCTCCTTGTCCCCAAGTCCTCTTCCCAATGCCCAATGCTCAAAGTTAAAAGTATAAAGAGGCAAAAAATATGTCTGATACAACCGTTATCAAAGTAGACTCTAGTCATTCACCTAAAGGTCAGCTTGGTCAGAAATATCTTGCATCTGGCAAAAGCATTTCTATGCGCCTGTGGGAGAATGAGAAACCGAACGAACCAAAAGAGCCAACAGCACGGGAATATGAAACTGTTGGTTATGTAATCACTGGCCGTGCAGAATTGCATATTGAAGGGCAAACAATTTTACTAGAGCCTGGAAGTTCTTGGGTTGTACCCAAAGGAGCCAGCCATACTTACAAAATCCTAGAAGCATTTACTGCTGTCGAGGCAACCAGTCCACCGGCTCAAGTCCACGGACGGGATGAAAATTAAACCGCAAACATTATAGCGGTTCTCAAATGTTTGAATCTTACTCCCCTTCTCTTGTACTCAGCCCAGAAACGCTATATAGCCGTTTTCAATTGTCTTTAATGTAGGTATTTCGTAGGGGCGCACAGATGTGCGCCCCTACTGTTTTAATCAACCGTTTGGTTCTTCTGCTGTCACCTAATTCTGTTTTTTCTAGCTCTTGTGTCGCCAAATCAACAAATGGGTTCGCCGAAGTAACAAATGCGAATGCCAAATCAACAAATGCGATCGCCAAATCAACAAATGCGTTCGCAAAAGTAACAAATGCGATCACCAAATCAACAAATGCGATCGCTAAAGTAACAAATGCGATCGCCAAATCAACAAATGCGTTCGCCAAATCAGCAAATGCGTTCGCAAAATCAACAAATGCGATCGCTAAAGTAACAAATGCGTTTGCCAAAGTAACAAATGCGATCGCCTTTGACTAATTTCTCAATAAACCTGATGCCCTGCGGAATATATGCTGTAATCAATCACCAGCATTTCCTATTGCATTAATCGCAGCTTCTAGTGCGATCGCTACATGAGTCCAATGAGTTCCCCCCTGGCAATAAACCACATAAGGTTCACGCAAAGGCCCATCTGCTGATAACTCCAAAGTACTCCCTTCAATAAATGTCCCCCCAGCCATCACGACCTTGCTCTCATACCCCGGCATTTCATCTGGAATAGGATCTAAGTAAGAACCGATGGGAGAATGCTGTTGTATAGCTTTACAGAAAGCAATTAGCTTTTCGGCAGAACCAAGTTTAATCGCCTGAATCACATCACCACGAGGAGCTAGGGGAGCGGGATTGACTGGATAACCAAGTTTGTCAAATACATAACCAGTCAGATAAGTGCCTTTCATCGCCTCTCCGACCATTTGCGGCGCTAGAAATAAGCCTTGGAATAACAAACGATTTTGGTCAAAAGTAGCACCACCATAACTACCGATACCAGGAGCAGTGAGGCGACAGGCGGATGCTTCCACTAAATCGGCACGACCAGCAACATAACCACCAGCACTGACAATGGTTCCACCAGGATTTTTAATCAGCGATCCCGCCATTAAATCAGCACCTACATCTGTAGGTTCCTTTGTTTCAATAAATTCGCCGTAGCAGTTATCCACAAAGCAAACAGTATTTGGATTCTGTTGTTTGACTAAGTGGACAATTTTTTCAATATCGGCAATTGATAAACTAGGTCGCCAAGAATAGCCACAAGAACGCTGAATTAACACTAAACGAGTGTTTTCGCTAATATTAGTACTTAAAGCTTGCCAATCAATAGTTCCTTCGGGGGTTAGCTCCAATTGGCGGTAATTTATGCCAAACTCGATAAGGGAGCCTTGACCTTTACCTCGTAAACCAATGACTTCTTCAAGTGTATCGTAGGGAGAACCGACCACTGCTAACATTTCATCTCCAGGACGGAGAACACCAAACAAAGCACAGGCGATCGCATGAGTTCCCGAAACGAACTGCACCCGCACGGCCGCAGCTTCAGCACCCATAACTTCGGCAAAAACTTTATCTAAAGTTTCTCGTCCTAAATCATCGTGACCATAACCACTTACACCAGCAAAGTGGTGTGCGCCCACACGGTGATTACGAAAAGCATCCAGCACTCGTTTTAGATTATGCTTGACCTGAGTGTCAATTCCAGAAAAAATTTCTAATAGTGCCTGTTCTGCTTGCCGCAGCTGTTCTAAGCTGTTCATCAGTTCCTCGTTCAAAAAAAATTAAATTATAGATATGCGGATTTTAAGATCGCACATACTAGGCGGGAAAATTCAAATTCAGGTTATCGCATGACAATTGCTACCTCAACCAAACCTAAAATTAACTGGGTTAATACCCTGTTTTTCATTGGACTGCACATCGGCGCTTTATTTGCTTTTGTTCCTGGTAACTTTAGCTGGACAGCAGTTGGTGTGGGTTTCTTGCTGTACTGGGTGACTGGCGGTTTAGGCGTTACTCTAGGATTTCACCGCCTTGTGACCCACCGCAGTTTTCAAACTCCCAAGTGGCTAGAGTATCTCCTGGTTTTTTTCGGGACACTCTCCTGTCAAGGAGGCCCAATTGAGTGGATCGGGACACATCGAATTCATCATTTAAACTCTGATACTGACACCGATCCCCATGATTCTAATAAAGGCTTCTGGTGGAGCCACATGGGTTGGCTGACTCATTATTGTCCAGCTCACGCTGATGTTCCTCGCTTCACCAAAGATATTGCAGAAGACCCAGTTTATCAGTTTTTAGAAAAATATTTCATTTTGATTCAGGTTGCTCTAGGTGTATTACTTTTGCTCCTAGGTGGCTGGCCTTTCGTTATCTGGGGAATTTTTGTTCGCATTGTCTGGGTTTATCACTGCACTTGGTTGGTGAACAGCGCTACTCATAAGTTTGGCTATCAGAGCTATGATTCTGGTGATAAATCGACTAATTGCTGGTGGGTAGCCGTACTAGTTTTCGGTGAAGGCTGGCATAATAACCATCATGCCTTTCAATACTCAGCTCGTCATGGGCTGGAATGGTGGGAAATCGATTTAACCTGGATGACTGTTCAATTGCTACAGGCGGTTGGTCTGGCTACTAATGTAAAGTTGGCCCCAGCAAAAAGTAGTTAGGAGTAGAGACGCGATTAATCGCGTCTCTACAGGAGTTAGGAATTACGTTCAATGTGAATCAGGCTTGAGAATTTTTATTTTGCCGTCGATTTCTCAAACCCCGATTTTGGGTAGACACAGAAATCCTTATGCCACAAGAAGCATTTCTAATTCACATTCGGCGTAAGTTGAGAATCTAAACTCCTAACTCATCACTCCTAACTACTAACTTTTCAAAAGTCTATTTACGGGTGCGCTTGTGTCTGTTAGGTTGCTATAATCCGAAGCGCTAATGTGAAGAATTTTTGCGGCAAGTTACTTTTTTGTGACTTGGTGTAGGATCTTGTTGTTTTTCAGGTGTTCATGACTACATCAATAATTAACAGCCAAAAATTAAGTGACGAGCCAGGCAATTCCGACTTCCGGCTCAAAGATATTATCAAAACCCTGCCACGCGAATGTTTTCAGCAGAACCGTCGCAAAGCTTGGACACAAGTCATACTCAGTGTCTTGGCAGTTGCCTTGGGTTATTACAGCCTGATTATCACTCCTTGGTTTCTTTTGCCCCTAGCCTGGATTTTTACGGGCACTGCTTTAACAGGTTTTTTTGTAATTGGTCATGACTGTGGTCACAGGTCTTTTGCCAAACGTCGTTGGGTAAATGATTTGGTGGGGCATTTCTTCATGATGCCGTTAATTTACCCTTTTCACAGTTGGCGCATTAAGCATAATTATCACCATGCCCATACCAACAAGTTGGATGAGGACAACGCTTGGCATCCAATCAGACCAGAAGTGTTTGAAAATTGGGATACAACCAAGCAGTCTGCTTTTAAGCTGTTTATGCGTAAACGCCTCTGGTGGGTAGGTTCCATTGGACATTGGGCTGTTGTGCATTTTGATTGGCGAAACTTCAAAACTAAAGACCAATCCAGCATCAAGCTTTCTGTGGCTGTAGTAGTTGTGTTTGCTGCGATCGCTTTCCCGCTTCTGGTCGCCACAACTGGTATCTGGGGATTTGTCAAGTTCTGGCTAGTACCCTGGATGGTTTACCATTTTTGGATGAGTACTTTTACTATTGTTCACCATACTGCCGCAGATGTTCCTTTTGCGACAGCGAACAAGTGGAACGAAGCTTTAGCACAGTTATCTGGCACTATTCATTGCGATTATCCGCGTTGGGTAGAAATCCTGTGTCACGATATCAATGTTCATGTCCCTCATCATATTTCCACTGCTATTCCTTCTTATAATTTGCGGCTAGCTTACAGCAGCATCAAAGAAAATTGGGGGACTTATCTCCATGATGAGTGTCAGTTTTCTTGGCCTTTAATGAAGCAAATTACAGACGAGTGTCAACTGTACACAACTGACGTTGGTTATAAGACTTTCAACGAACATTATACAGAGCAATAAATAGCCCTGTGATTACACTCACGCTCTTGAACCAACGAGAGCGTTTATCATGCTGTGTTTTAATAAAATCTGGCAATTGTTTACTGAATAAAAAGATAAATTGCCAGAAATTATCCCTCTTGTATGTTAGCGATCGCTAGTATCGTGGGCATTCTAATCAAAGTTCTAATTTATATCCAATCAAAAGAATCCAGTGCCATCAAACATCATCACGTTCAACAGTCCTCTTGGCTCTGAAAAGTCTGAGGATACGACTAAATTACCTTTCACACTTGGGGATTTAAAAGCTGCAATTCCTGCTGAATGCTTTCAGCCCAATGTGACAAAATCACTTTTTTACTTCTTTCGTGACATCTTGATTATCGGTCTGCTTTATGCAGTTGCTTCTTACCTGGATTCTTGGCTTTTCTTTCCGATTTTCTGGCTAATGCAAGGAACAATGTTTTGGGCTTTGTTTGTAGTCGGTCATGACTGCGGACACCAATCTTTTTCTAAGCATAAATGGCTCAATGATTTGATTGGACATCTTTCTCACACACCAATACTTGTTCCTTATCATGGTTGGCGGATTAGCCACAGAACCCATCACAAAAATACTGGTAATATCGATAACGATGAAAGCTGGTATCCAGTAAGCGAATCACAATATAAGGAGATGCCTTTAGCACAAAAGATAGGCAGATATTATGTTTTTCTATTGGCCTATCCTGTGTATTTGTTTAAGCGTTCTCCTAATAAAGAAGGCTCCCACTTTTTGCCCGGTAGTTCACTTTTCAAGCCCTCGGAAAAATGGGATGTTATTACTAGCACTGTCCTTTTGATTGGGATGATAGGTTTACTGGGTTTCCTCACCTCCCAATGGGGTTGGATGTGGTTGCTGAAATATTACGCTGTCCCCTACCTTGTGTTTATAGTTTGGCTAGATTTAGTGACATTTTTGCACCACACTGAGCCCGAACTTCCTTGGTATCGTGGAGAAGATTGGACTTTCCTGAAAGGTGCAATTTCTAGTATTGACCGTGATTATGGTTTGGTTAATCATATTCATCACGATATCGGTACTCATGTTGCTCATCATATATTCCTTAACATCCCTCACTACAATTTGTTGAAGGCAACTGAGGCAATCAAACCAGTGATGGGTGAGTATTTCCACAAATCGGAAGAACCAATTTGGAAGTCATTATGGAATTCATGTATCAGCTGTCATTTTGTACCTGATACTGGTAGTCAGGTTTACTACACATCTAATAATAAGTTGGCTAAGGACTAAAACTCAAATTCCCGACTTCTTTAAAGAAGTCGGGAATCTTGTATTTCCATCAGCCTTTTCTGACTATTTAAGCTTGAACATCCCCTCATTTAGATAAAAATTGTCTTTTAAAGATTATCCAAATACCTTAAAAAACCTACCTTTTGAGGTGCAATCGCATATTACATTATTAGTCTGCCAGTATTTGAGCGTCCTGAGATTGCGATAACTTTCAACTTCTTGCTGTAAGGTTATTAAAACTCAGAGTTAAAATAAAAATAGATAGATGACGTTTGCGGATTCTTGCGCCTAACCTGGTAGTAAGATTTATTTTCTCCAAACTCTTGCTGTCTTGGTGGGTAAAGATTAACATATCTGTGGACAGAAGCAATATATTATCAAACCAACCCTAACAACACTGAAAAACCTTTGGATGTCTACTTTGAATCTGCTTTAGCACCATTTAACTTTATCTGTATGTACTGATTTAATACCATTACCTGCTAGGGTTATAAATTAGCACAGACTATACTATAGACAATTTACACAAAACTTTTTCCATCTTTAAAATCAGAGGTATCAATGATTATAACTAATTTTAGCAAACAAAGAAATGAATTTAAGGAACCTAAAGTACTCAAAACTAAACCACATTGGCAAGGGCAAAATTTGAGCGATACTACGGTCAAAAGTAAAGAGCCTAAAATACAAGATACTACATCTGATAGTTCAATTGTTAATAGCTTGAATCGTGGTCGAGTTGCTATTTTTATTGATGGCTTAAACCTATTTCATACAGCTTTACAACTCGGCATCGAAATTGATTACGTTAAATTGCTTTGTCATTTAACCAATGGTTCAAGACTGTTGCGGGCTTTCTTTTATACTGGAGTTGATATCAGCAATGAAAAGCAACAGGGTTTTTTATTGTGGATGCGTCGTAATGGCTATCGTGTAGTAGCTAAAGATATTATGCAACCAGCAGAGAATTTCAAAAAATCAAATCTGAACGTAGAAATTGCTGTAGATATGATAACTTTAGCTCCTTATTATGATACTGCGGTCTTAGTCAGTGGCGATGGAGACTTAGCTTATGCGGTGAACGCTGTCAGCAGAATGGGAGTTCGGGTGGAAGTGGTGAGTCTACAAACTACTACTAGTGAAAGCTTGATTGATGTTGCTGACTGCTTCATTGACCTCGATAGTATTAAAGCACACATTCAAAAAGATTCTAATCTTGGCTATAGTTATCGCACACCGTCAAATTCAAACCTTTAATCCACTCTGGCGGAAGTTTATCTATTTTGTAACAAGGGGATTTTACCCCTTGTCTGCTCTAAGTCTTGTGATTAATTGAAATGGATATTTTAATAGTTGAAGATGAGCCAGAAATTGCTCATTTAATCCAATTATCTTTAGAAAAAGAAGGATTTTTTTGTCGCATTAGCCGCGATGGGATAAATGCTTTACGAATGTTTCAGGAGCAACCACCTGATTTAATCATTCTAGATTTAATGATTCCTGGTTTGGATGGGTTGGAAGTTTGCGCCAGAATTCGCCAGAAACCGGGTACAAAAGATCCTTACATTTTGATGCTCACAGCTAAGGGTGAGGAAATCGATCGTGTGATTGGTCTATCTACTGGCGCTGATGATTACATGGTTAAACCCTTTAGCCCTAGAGAGTTGGTAGCTAGGGTGCGGGCATTATTGCGGCGTAGCCTCCGCCAAGGGGGACAAAATCAAGTCAATCGTACTCAACACTTTATCGTCGATGTAGACCAGCGCACTGCCAGCCGTCAGATGAATTCTCAGCAACCGGAAATTTTGGACTTAACTACCCTGGAATTTAACTTACTAACCACTTTTGTTAGCAATCCTGGTAGAGTTTGGAATCGCACTCAACTAATTGATAAACTTTGGGGAGATAACTTTTTCGGCGATGAGCGAGTGGTTGATACTCATGTAGCTAGGTTGCGAAAAAAGATTGAGCCTGATTCGGCAAGTCCTACTTTTATTAAAACTGTTGTTGGGGTGGGCTATAAATTTGAAGATCCTCCGGTAGCGTAAATGTTATGAAGATGGGGCTGAGAACGCGCCTATTTTTCTCCCACCTAGTAGTAATGATCGTGGGGGTAGCTAGTCTGGTGAGCATTAGCAAAATCTCTTCCCCCCGCTTATTTGTACTACATTTGGAACGATTAGAAAATCAGGGGTTTGACTTAATTGATGTTCGGACTGAATTGGTTACAGGGTTTGAACTTGCTTGGCGGCGAAGCACTATTTGGTCAGTTTTAGTCGGTACTACGGCAGCCGGAGGATTGAGTTACTGGGTGTCCAGACGAATTATGCAGCGCTTGACGGAGATGGAACAAATCACCCAGAAATTTGCTGCCGGTCAGATGGATGCAAGACTACCTATGTCTGATATTCCAGAACTGAATGGACTAGGTGCTAGTTTCAACCGAATGGCAGCCAGTTTAGAGGGGGTGGAAGCGCGGCGGCGAGAGGTAATTGGAGACATGACCCATGAACTAAGAACACCGTTAACGGTTGTGCGTGGTTACTTAGAAGAACTGGCTGATGGGGAAATTGAAGCGTCTCCTGAAATTTATCGGCGTTTAGCTAAAGAAACTAGGCGCTTAGAGCGCCTGGTAAACGATTTGCAAGAACTGTCTAAGGCAGAAGCTGGTTATTTGCCAATTAATATACAACGGGTAAATCTGCGTCCTTTGCTAGAGTCGTTAGTGGAGAAATTCACCGATCAATTGTTGGAAGATGGGCCAGTTCTGCTCTTACAATGTCCATCTGTGCTACCTCTTGTCTTGGCGGATATTGACCGCACAGAACAGGTGTTGGTTAATTTGCTTGGTAATGCGGTGCGTTACACTAACGAAGGTTCAATTACCATTCGTGTTGTGACTGAAGCTTCTCTTCTCTGGATTGCGGTTGTAGATACAGGTATTGGTATAGCTCCAGAAAATTTGCCTCATGTGTTTGAGCGTTTCTGGCGAGCCGACCAATCGCGCGATCGCCATTCGGGAGGTACTGGTATTGGTTTAACTATTTCCCGTCGTTTGATTGAACTACAAGGCGGTCAGATTCAGGTAGAAAGCGAGTTGGGAGTTGGCAGTACGTTTCGGTTTTTTCTGCCTTTGGCTTAAGTTGAGCCAAAACCCTTGACATACAAGGCATTGACACAAGGTAGTCACGGCTGTGTCATACCCAATTGCTAATTTGAAAGTATCTAACCAAAATCTTGTTTTTTTGATGGGTGTCGAGATTTTGGAATTGTGTGGAATATAACGTTAATTTGGCATTTGGGTAGAATTCTATATGTCTACTTTTTTTTTGGCTGCTTTTTTGGTTAGTTTACTAAGTGTTTCGGGTTACGCTGCGATCGCCTACCTGTTCCCTCAAAATCGTTCCCAAGACTGACCACATAACAATTTCTGGCTATTTTCTAGTTTACTATTGCGATCGCAAAGCCGTCGTATCCTTTGCTGCCCACGGTCTGGATTGCCGTAGGTTGACGCGTGGCTCAGAGGCAAGCAATTCGTTGAAGCGACGCACACCCTGAACGCTAGGATCGCTGCTGGTGGCATCAATTACTGCTCCGTTACGCACGACATTATCGGCAACGATCAGGCTACCGGGACGGGAAAGCTTGAGTGCCCATTTGAAGTAATCGGAATTGTTTGGCTTGTCGGCATCAATAAAGATCAGGTCAAATGGACTGTTACCCTCCGCAGCAATCTGGGGGAGCGTAGAGAGTGCTTGCCCAAGTCGCTTCTCTACGAGACGCTGCGCGAACGCTCCAATTAAAAATTAAAAATTATTAATTAAAAATTGCAAGACTCGACGCTCCTGCGTCGCTAACGCTTCGCTATCGTGGACTCGCTTGCCGCCGGCGCTATCAGTGGGGGCTTGTAACCCAAATTAACTATAGTCCATTGCTCTTGAATCATAGATCCTCACTTTTTACCCCATTTATAAAATCCTGCGCGGTCTTCTCCCAAAGAGAGAGGCTTTGCCAACGCGGAGCGTCTTTCCCATGAGCAACTGCCAAAGGATATAAATAAAGAAATTTTGGCGCAGTCTCACAAAGAAATAGTATCAATACCCGACTGGAGCAGACCCAATACGGTTCGGATAAGCATTTTTCACTTTCCTTGTGGTCTGGGTAAAGGGTAAAGGGTAAGGATTTATTCAAAACCTTTTCCCTTTCGCCTTTCCCCTTTAACAGAACCGTATTGGGAGCAGCCCCTAATCAGCCATTCATTAGCAGAGTATAGGAAAGAGAGGCTCCCTAATAGTGATTCTAATCAATTGCAATCCTTTATCTACAGCTTCCTGAAAGCAGTAGGGTTTTGCTTTAATCCCTAATATATATTTTTATCACTTGCAATTAGTAACACTTTTTACTTTAACTTTAATGATTTGAAAACCCGTTTTAATCCCTAAAGGGATTCTACTATGTTAGTTTTTAATCCTTAATTCTTTAAATGTTCTTTTATAACCACTTCTCTTTACTCTAAAGTCTACTTAATTAATGTATTGAAAGTAACTTCGCAATAGATTAACAATTTTTCAGTGAATTTACCATCAAGAATCAACGATAAATTTCTCAAAAATGTAGTAATTTTCCTGATGTAACCTGGTAATTGCCGTATATAGATCGCTTTCCTTAATGAAAAAATTAACATAGCTTGTTTGAAACTTTATCCAAACAATTTCTGTCTATCTAAATAATCCGAATTTTCACTCTGGTGCATAATTTTAAGTATACAGAATACTGTGTTTCTAATAGCACGGTATGGTTAGTCTAAAAATCTAGTTATAACAAGTCCTGCCCAATTAAATGTTTCTGAAAAAGGTGTAAATAATGACTAGTATTCTGCGATCGCCCAAAAAAGCTTTGTAAAGGAAGAAGTTTCGACACAAAAACTACTGCATATTTCACCCCAATAAGCCTGAATGAATAAATATAGGATGAATGAGGCGTCAACTATGAATCGAATTCGTGACGTTGTACAAAAAGCTTTAGCAACTGGCTATTTGACAGTGGAAGCTGAAAATCAACTACGACAACTGTTGACTACTCCGTATGACTTGGAAGATTTAAATGCTTTCATGGCTTTGCAAGAAGCTGCCATGACTGGTAAGGTCAAGCAGGAGTCTAGAGAGAGGTGTGGCATCAAGTAGAGACTTAGCCTACTATGTCTTACCGACGGGGGCGTTTATCATCATCCTCAAAATCCTCATCATCATCAAAAAATTCCCAATCATCGTCATCCGCTTGATTAGTTGTGGGTGGCTGATAAGGAGGGATGATTACTCGGTAATCGGCATCATAAACGGATTCAGTTTTTCCCACAGCCGTATTTTTTGGCTCACGGTAGCTGTAGGAGTAAACTGAACCAGACTGAGAACTGCTTTTGGCTTCTGATTGACGTTCGTAGATTTTCGAGTCTCTAGCAGGTTGAGCTTGAGGATTAGGTGTAGGCGCTTCCTCGGACTTTTCATCAAAGTTCCAATCATCATCTCTACTGCCATTTGTCTCCCAATCATCAAATTCATCACTAGTAGGCTCTTCTTTTTTACTAGCTGGTGGTGGAGGAGTGGCACGAGATGTAGATTCTTCTCTTGGGGTTGCCTTTGCACGAGGCGAAGTTGTGCTTCGGCGGTCAGGAGTTTGGCGTTGTCCTGCCCCAAAATAATTGGATAAGTTAAACAAGGTAGCAATCAATAAAGATGTGAAAGCACCTGTGGTAGTACTGAACAAAATCCATATCGCTAGTGGTAATGGTTGAGTTCGCACGCCCAAAAATACTAGCGATAGGACAGGCGACCAATTTTGAACTAACAACAGCGTTAGTCCTCCCAGTACCGCCACCAATAGAATTAAGCGAATTACAGCCATAGCAATTTTGTCAATTGTCAATTGTCAGTGGTTAGTTGTCAGTGGTCAGTGGTCAGTTATCAGTCTGATTACTCTTCACTAATTACTGTTCACTGACTACTGACACTATCAGCCATCTCTATCATTACCCTTTTAGGACTATTGTGAAATTTCCGATGAGTCCACTAGGGGCGTTAGCGACGACCTTCCCACCTTTGAATTGGGATGCAGTCAATATCTAGTTGATCTAAAGCACGGGCAACTACAAAATCAACTAAATCTTCGATGGTTTGGGGATTATGGTACCAGGCAGGAATAGCGGGGACAATTCTCACTCCAACTTCAGCTAAAGAGGTTAAGTTACGCAGGTGGATGAGGCTAAAAGGCGTTTCACGAGGGACAATAACCAGTTTTCGCCCTTCTTTGAGTTGGACATCTGCTGCCCGTTCTAGTAAATCAGAACTCAAGCCAACCGCTAGCTTTGCTACTGTACTCATGCTGCATGGAATAATTATCATCCCCAGAGTGGCAAAGGAACCACTGGCAATCCCGGCTCCAACATCACCCCAAGGATGGCAACGGAGTTTACCCGAAAGGGCAACTCCAGCTTGCTCCCGCCAAAATTGTTCTTGTTGAATTGGTTCTGGTGGCATCCGAATTTCCTGTTCTGACTGCCAAACCATGTAAGTAGATTTAGAGGCAACCAATTCAATACTATAATCCGCTTCTAGCAAAAATTTGATCGCGCGAACAGCGTAAATCAGACCAGATGCGCCCGATACGCCTAAAATGAGAGGTTTGGTGTTATTTGACACGTGAAGTTTGGTGGATTTTACTCGTCTTCAGAGTAAGGATCTAGGTCATCAGGCTCTATATCATTTGGTAAATACAGGTCTGAAAGCTCCTCATTGGAACCATTACCAGTTAGCCCTTTAGCTAGGCCATCGCTGCCAACAGTTACCAAATCAATTTGTTGACGGTAGTAATCGACACTCTTAACTTGGACGGCGACGCGATCGCCTAATCGATAAGAAGCGCGATTTTTGCGACCAAACAGTGCCTGTTGTCTAGCGCGATATTCATACCAATCGTCTTTGAGAGAACTGACGTGTACCAATCCCTCTACCCGCAAAGGCACACCAGGATTACTGCTGGATTCTACCTCGGCTGCTGGTACTTCAATTTCCACAAAGAAACCGTAGGATTGAACGCCGGTAATCACGCCTTGAAATACCTGGCCGATGCGTTGCTTCATCAGTTGGGCTTTTTGCAGTCCGGCTAAATCAGCTTCAGCTTCTTGGACTTCTTTTTCTCGGTCGTTGATTTGGACAATTACCCTAGTTAAATCGCTTTGGAGTTCTTGTTGCAATTCTGGGGGTAAAACGTTCCAGTTAATTTCCTCGTGGCTGGAGGAGTGGCGCAGGTTAACGCGTTCTCTGACACGGGTATTGCGGCGATCGCGTCCGTTTTCAAGTAGCGCGTAATACACTCTTTGCATCAGCAAATCTGGGAAACGCCGCAAGGGAGCGCTAAAGTGGACATATTGCGGTAGTGCCAGACCAAAGTGAGATCCTTTGGTGGTGCTGTACGCAGAAGGCTTAAGTGTATCTTGTAATAAGTAAGTAAGAACTTGCTCAGAGGGAGATTCAGCAAAAGCTGTAGTCAAATGTTGGTAATCTAAGGGTTGGATATCGACTTCTGGATCTAGTGTGAGGTCAACGCCTAAATTGACTGCCAATTTCAGCATTTCCTGGACATCTTCAACATCAGGAGTACCTTGGACTCGCCAGATAGCCGGAACACCAAGAGCATTTAAGTGAGTTGCGAACAGTTGATTAACTAACAGTACCAACTCCGTGAGTAGCGATCGCACTGGTAAATCATTCACCACCACAGCACCGAGAATCCCCTCGTCATAGTAGGCGTTTTGGCTGGGCGGTAGATTCAACTGGAGGCTACCACGATTCAACCGTACCTGTTTCACGCCTGTTTGTAAGGCTTGGAGGTCTTGCAGTATTTGGACGACCTGTGGGGATTGAACTTGAGATTCACCTGTAAGAATTGCTTGAGCTTGTTCTGTAGTCAGTGCAGTCTCTACGTTGATGACGCTGGGTTGAATTTCCCACTCCAACACTTCTCCAGATTGGGGATCAATGGTAATTAAAAAAGAGATAGTTAAGCGATCGCTCCCAGGTATTAAAGAACAGCGTTCTGCCACAACTGGGGGCAAAATTGGCAGTACTAATTCTCCCAGATACACTGATTTCCCGCGTTTGAGTGCTTCTCTATCTAGGGCTTCATCAGGTTGGACATAGTGAGAAACATCAGTGATATGAACGCCCAAAAGCCAATTTCCGGCTAAGTTTTTTTCTAAACTAAAAGCGTTTTCTATAACTTTGGTGTCACCATTTACCCCTTCAATGGTGAGAGTAAACAAATTACGCAAATCCAAGCGATTTTTTAGGTCTGCTTTGAGTAGCTTTTTGGGTAACTTGGCGGCTGCTTCGAGAACATGATCCGGAAAAGTCCGGGAAAGGTCGTGTTTGCACGTAACTAAATCTATATCAGCAGCAGCTTCGGCATCGCTACCGAGGATTTGCACCACTCGACCAAGGGGAGGATATTGTGCCAACGGGTAACGCAAAACTTCCACATGAACAAGGTGGTCGATCGCTTCTTCCAACTTTACCTCGTTAGGTTGGATCTTGAGTTCAAACAGCAATCGATCATCCAAAGGCACAGCCCTAAAACCAGTTTCCACCTGCTTAATTCGTGCCAGTAACGTGTGGTTGGAACGTTCTAGAATCAGCTTCACTTCCCCTTCAGGAGAGCGACGGCGGCTGCCTTCTTTGAGAACTCTAACCAAAACGCGATCGCCATTCCAAGCATTACTCAAATGACTTTCGCGGATGTAAATATCTTCGGCTCCTTCCACATCTTGAATAGCAAAGCAAAAGCCCTTACTAGAACAACGGAGTTTTGCCTCGATTATTCCTTCTTCTGAAACACGACGGTATTTGCCCCGTTCTTTGACCAAAATACCGATTTTTTCAAGAACATCTAAAGCAATGTGAAGTTTTTGTAAACTTTTTTCATCTTCACAGCCAAGTTTCTTTTCTAAAACCTTCCGAGCTACCAATTTATCATCGGTGAAATTGGCAAGGAGTGTAGCGATTGAAAATTCCATGCAGTGAACCGACCTTTGGTCAAAACATCATTTTTTGTTTAATCTGGTTCATTCCTGTATACCCTCACGGCTTACAGAAACAAGCTGGAAACGAATTGCCCAGAGGCAAGGCTTCCTAAGTTCTAAGGAAAGGAAACCCAACCCAGTAAGAGTGGGAAACTACTCCGGCAGTTCCGAGCAAAGGAAGCCTACCCACGGACAACTCTGGGCATCTACGAACTTCTCACTGCACGATGCTCTCAGAATTCGCCTGCGTTCAAGTCACTTCACCTAACCAAACTTAAGATTGCACGCCTGATTTTACAATTTAGCCCCGCTAGTGAATTACGCGACGGGTTTTTGAGAAGTTGGGTTTATAGAATCCATACTGCTCAAAAGCGCTATGCAGGGGAGCCACTGCGGTGAGGCAGCCCCCGTCTTAGCGCAGCCTTAGCGAGGTACGAGCATCTGGGGAACTGCCGAACCCCAAGTGGAGCAAGTGGCGTGGAAACTACAGGTGTTTGATTGTCTAGAGTGAAGGTAATTTTACGCCATTAGAATCTGATTTTTAACTAGGAGGAACTGCCGGTGAACCCAATTTTCCCACATGTAGAATCGGTAACAATTAGGTGAGCAGCTTAATAAGCAGTGAGGGCGAACCTTATCTCCATTATTGTAGATTTAGAGCGCACTTCCAGAAAATAGTTCTAGATATCTAGTTGGGTAATCAGTATAGCATTGCAGGCAAGACTACCCAGATAAGTTAGCACTAGCCAAAAATTTCGTCAAAAAACAGCTACTGCTACAATTGGGACACTAGACAAAGTATTAAAAGGGACTGGGGATTGGGTATTAGGGATGAGGATTAAAATAATTCTTTCCCCTATCCCAGTCTCCAATCCCAAGTCCCCAAAAGATTTAGATTGGTAGTAGTATTATGTTGGCTCAATTCCAGAGCTTGTATCCCAAGGGCAGTCTGATTTCTGAATTAGTGCAAATTTTTCAAGGAAAATATATTGTCCGGGCAAGTGTGCAAGTTGAAGGCGTAACCCGTGCGACGGGTATGGCAGCAGCAGAAACAGTAGAAGCAGCAGAAGACCAGGCCAGAACTAGGGCGTTGATAGTTTTGGGTATTACAAATGCGCCACCACAATCAGTGGAATTTAGCTCAAATTCAATTTCTCCAGCGCAGCTAAATCCCTCCTTGAATACCAAAGGTGGATTGAGTGAATCTACTTATTCTTCTACGAAAGCTGGGGATTTTGTAAGTAGTCAATGGCCAGAGGTTAGCGATAAAGAAATATCTATACCGCCTTCCAAAGTCCGCAACATCAAACCAGAAGTAGTAACAACTACTAACGAACAGTACGAATACAGTAGTGCTGCGCCTTTACCAAGCGATAACTATAGCCAAGATTTAAGTCAAAACTTTCCTGTGACTAGCAACCAGGAGCTAGAATTTGATCCTCCAGTTGAAAACTTGGAAATAACGTTTAGTAACGAGCCAGAAAACCAAACCTTTCCAGCAATTTCTGCTAATAATGTCACACCATTTACACCTCGGAGTTACAGCCCTCAAGAGGATGTCCTTACCCCGTCAGTGACAGGAAAGAGAAAGAAGAAAGCTGAACCCGTGGATTTATCGGATGTGATTGCAAAAACAGATGTCGAACTTCAGCGTTTAAACTGGACACCAGAACAGGGACGGGAGCATCTGATTAAAACCTATGGTAAACGGGGGCGTACTTTGCTAACTGAAGAAGAATTACACGGATTCCTCAAATACCTCCAATCACAGCCTGACCCAATAGCGGGATTTTAATTTGTCATTTGTCATTAGTCATTTGTCATTTGTCCTTAACAATCACAAATGACAAATGATGCAGGCTGTTAAAACAGTGACGAAGTTATGGAACCTGTAAATTTTGCTAAAGTAATTGCTCAAACAGATGTTGAGATGCAGCGATTAGGCTGGACAATAGACCAGGGACGAGAGCATCTCAAAAAAACTTATGGTAAGCGATCGCGTACTTTACTCACAGAAGTAGAATTACTAGAATTCCTTCAATATCTTGAATCTCAACCGTTAGATGAAGTTGTGACCGCCAAAATTGATGTTGACACCGAACAGTTATGTTGGACACAACAGCAGGGGGAAATTAATGCTGAAATCGAACAATTATGTTGGATGAAAGAGGATGTAGTCACTCTGACAGGAACAGGAAAGAGAAAAAAGAAAGCTGAACCTGTGGATTTGTCGGATGTAATTGCAAAAACAGATGTCGAACTTCAGCGTTTAAACTGGACACCAGAACAGGGACGGGAGCATCTGATTAAAACCTACGGTAAACGGGGACGTACTTTGCTAACTGAAGAAGAATTACACGGATTTCTCAAATACCTGCAATTTCAGCCAGACCCAAGCGCAGGATTTTGATTTGCCACTTCTAAATCAAGCTTTGAACTCAAATAACCCCTCTTCGTAACTGAAGAGGGGTTATTTTTGTAGGTTTAAGGGAATTAAAGGTGGTAAATCATCATTTACCAATCGTGACTATTAATTCACAGCAGCAACAGCTGGACGGCTACCAGCAGCGTGACGGTCAATCACTTGGTCAATCAAACCGTATTCCCTAGCTTCCTCTGGTGACATGAAGAAGTCACGTTCAGTATCTTCAGCAATGCGCTCAATTGGTTGACCTGTATGTTCAGCTAAATAGTCATTTAGCCGCTTCTTATGGTACAAAATTTCCCGCGCCTGAATTTCAATATCAGTCGCCTGTCCTTGAGCGCCACCAAGAGGTTGATGAATCATAATCCGAGAATGGGGTAAACTCATCCGCTTACCCTTAGCACCCGCGCTGAGGAGGAAAGCGCCCATACTCGCCGCCAATCCGGTACAAATTGTACAGACATCAGGGCGAATATGTTTCATAGTGTCAAAAATGCCCATACCAGCCGTCACCGAACCACCGGGAGAATTGATGTACATATAAATGTCCTTCTCCGGGTCTTCAGCATCCAAATACAGCAGTTGGGCAACAATCAAGTTAGCAATGTTGTTGTCAACTTGTTGTCCCAAAAAGATGATGCGCTCACGTAACAGCCGTGAGTAGATGTCAAAGGCGCGTTCACCTCGACCCGATTGTTCAATAACGATAGGAATCATGGAAGCGTGTTTGTGGCTACTTTAAATACATTTTATCGGTGACAGCACGAAACTGGGGTTTATCTCTACTGTTCTCAAGCAGATAACTTAAATTTTGATTTTCAAGTTAGGAGGCAAGAGGAAAACTGCCCGACGCTCGCAGACTCGCTCTAAGTGTACTCCTACGGAGAAGCGAGCTACGCGTAGCGTCTCTAAGAGTTGCTATGCCGCAGGCTTTACACTGCGCTATCTGTTTTCTGTCCCAACCAGGGAAAGGTTTTAAGACAAGAACACTGTTGCGTCAACTTCCCGCAGGGTACGAAACTTCAGTGGTTTCAATTCATCCGGGGTCGAATCCTATAAATGAATTGCTTCTGTTGCCTGCTTCAACATTTTCCCTTGCTCCCTGCCCTTTGCCCCCTGCTCCCTGCTCCCTTGCCTCTTTTTCAACCTCTAAGGGCACTTTTTAGCCGCAAAAGCTGTCTAAGAGAATATCCCATGTAGGGAAGAACAAATCAAAAAACTCTAATTATCGCCAATTTCATAATCTCGACCTTTGTTAGATAACTTTGGCGATGTAGTCATTAAACCGATAACCGAAATCCAACTTGCTTAGGGACTTGTGTTAAATTTCTGTAACATTTTAAACATTTTTTTAGGATTTCCCTCAGCAATTATCAAGTTATTTTTGTTAGATTCGGTAAATCGATAGTACGAGGTGTATTCAGAATAACCAGTCCTAATTGAAATGCTATCCCCCTCAGAGAGAGACGTGCCATGCTGGAAAAACTTATACAAGCCGCCATCATCACCTTCTTGCTCCACCTGATAGCAGGACTTAGCCCAAATACTTTAATTCAGTCAAAGACAGCATCACCTGTGCCAGAAACACCACCAAATATTGTCAGCTTGCTATTGCGATCTTTTCAGTAAAAATAGTTCACAAATTACACAGGTGTCGGCGATATCAATGATGTGTACTACTCCTAACCAAGGCGTAAGTCGCTTGTAGGATTATCTTGCATATACATAGCTGTCTAGGTTAACACTCTTGGGAACAGGGTAGACTGAGCAAAGAAGGCAACTATTTGCATTTGATCATGACTAATCGCCTTGCTGAAGCTAAGAGCCTCTATCTCCGCAAACACGCCGAAAACCCCATTGATTGGTGGCCTTGGTGTGACGAAGCGCTTGCAACTGCAAGGGCGCAAAATAAACCGATTTTTCTCTCCATTGGCTACTCTAGTTGCCACTGGTGTACTGTGATGGAAGGCGAAGCTTTTTCTGATAGTGCGATCGCTGACTACATGAATGCCAATTATCTTCCCATCAAAGTAGACAGGGAAGAAAGACCTGACCTCGATAGCATCTATATGCAGGCTTTGCAGATGATGAGCGGTCAAGGGGGTTGGCCTTTGAATATTTTTCTTTCCCCAGAAGATTTAGTACCGTTTTATGCTGGTACTTATTTCCCTGTAGACCCGCGCTATGGTCGTCCGGGATTTTTGCAGGTGTTGCAAGCCCTTCGCCGTTATTACGACACCGAAAAAGCAGAATTACAGAAACGCAAAGCCTTAATTATTGAGTCTCTGCTCACGTCTGCGGTATTGCAGGACAGTACAACAACTGAGCTTGAAGACCGCGAATTACTCCGCCAAGGTTGGGAAACCAGCACAGGTGTAATTACTCCTGGTCAATCTGGTAATAGCTTTCCGATGATTCCCTATACAGAATTAGCATTGCGGGGAACTCGATTTAATTTTGAATCTCGTTATGATGGCAAGCAAGTTTGTACCCAGCGAGGAATAGACTTAGCGCTGGGAGGCATTTATGACCATGTAGGTGGTGGTTTTCATCGCTATACTGTTGACCCAACTTGGACAGTACCGCATTTTGAAAAGATGCTCTACGACAATGGACAGATTGTGGAGTATCTAGGAAATTTATGGAGTGCAGGAGTCCAAGAACCAGCGTTTGAGACAGCAGTTGCTGGTACTGTACAATGGCTGAAGCGGGAAATGACCGCACCGGAAGGTTACTTCTATGCGTCTCAAGATGCCGACAGCTTCACCCAAGCCACGGCGGTAGAACCAGAAGAAGGAGCTTTTTATGTTTGGAGTTACAGCGAAGTTAAAGAACTGTTAACGCCTGAAGAATTAACGGAATTACAACAACAATTTACTTTCACCCCTAACGGCAACTTTGAAGGACGTAATGTTTTACAAAGAAGGAATTCTGGCAAACTGAGTGCAACGCTAGAAACCTCACTGAGTAAGCTGTTTATTGTTCGCTATGGCGTTAGTTCTGAGTCGCTAGAAACTTTTCCCCCGGCTCGTAACAACCAAGAAGCAAAAACCACTAATTGGCCAGGTCGCATTCCCTCGGTGACAGATACAAAGATGATTGTCGCCTGGAATAGTTTGATGATTTCTGGGCTAGCTAAGGCTGCTGGCGTTTTCCAACAACCATCATATTTGGAATTAGCAGCACGAGCGGCGAATTTTATCTTGGAAAATCAGTTTGTAGATGGGCGTTTTCAGCGACTCAACTATCAAGGCGAACCAACCGTTTTAGCTCAATCTGAAGATTACGCTTTGTTTATTAAAGCTCTGCTAGATTTACAAGCTTGCAACCCTGAGCATAAGCAATGGTTAGAAAATGCGATCGCTATCCAAGATGAATTTAACGAATTTCTCTGGAGCGTAGAATTAGGGGGTCACTATAACACATCAAGCGATTCTAGTCAAGATTTAATTGTCAGAGAACGCAGTTACGTAGATAATGCTACACCATCAGCCAATGGAATTGCGATCGCTAATCTTGTCCGTCTCGCTTTACTCACCGATAATCTAGATTATTTAGATTTAGCCGAACTTGGTTTGAAAGCTTTTAAGAGTGTAATGCATCGCTCTCCCCAAGCTTGTCCCAGCTTATTTACAGCCTTGGATTGGTATCGTAATTCTACCTTGATTCGCAGCACCACAGAGCAAATAAACTCGCTGATCCCCAAGTTTTTACCAGCATCTGTGTTTGCAATAACATCTGATTTACCAGAGGGAAGCGTTGGGTTAGTTTGCCAAGGTTTGAAGTGTCTTGCACCAGCAGAAAATGTAGAGCATTTATTGCAGCAAGTAGAGAAAAGTCAGGTGAGGGCGTGAAATAGTTATATTTCTCCGAACTAGAATATTACTGATCCAGTATAGTGATGAGCCTAAATAGACCAAGGATTAAGAATTACAACCCCTGTCCCAGTAAAATCTTTTTCGTTACGAGTCACAAGTGATAAAGAGTTATGAATTGCGATTGCTGCAATAAGAGAATCCATGACAGGTAGAGTTCGCCCATTCTGTTCTAGTTTCCCGACTAAATTTCCCCACAACACCATTGTTGAGACATCTATACTCAAGATTCTTTGTTGAAAGCGATTGGGTAAAGTTTCATTCAGCCAAGTTGTTAGAGATTCTTTGCGCTTAGATGCAGTAATTTTGCTGATGCCTTTAGCGATTTCGCCAATTGTAATGACGCTGAGGTAAAGTGTTTCTGGCACTTGGGTATCTAGCCAATCTAAAACTTGTTGATTTGGTTGTTTGGCAACAAGTTCGGAAATCAAGCAGGTATCAAGGAGATAAGTCATGGGGTGAAGGCATCACGGGGGAGGCTGCGATCTCGACTAAAGTCGAGTTCTTCGGTGAGTTCAGCCAGGGGTGATTGACGGAAAAACTCTGAAAGTTTGCTTGGTTGATCTGGGTGGGTGTTGTTGTGTGTGGTCAGGCTTTGGGCAAGGAGTTGGATGATGTAAAGTTTATCGTTGGGGGAAAGCTGAAGGAGTTGTTGTTCGAGTTCTTGGATAGCCATGATGGGGTTTAAGTAGAAGATAAATTTATTCTACTTTCAGCGTCAGGAGTTAATTTAGTTTGACTCGTTTTTTACTCTCTATTTTTTTGACGAATGACTATTAACTCATGTAGCAAATTAAATGCCATAGTTTTAGCAGGTGGCAAAAGTTCTCGCATGGGTCAAGATAAAGCCTTGATTCCCATTGAAGGAGTACCGTTGTTACAGCGAGTTTGTAGCATTGCTCAAAGCTGTAGCGATACTGTTTATATAATCACTCCCTGGCCAGAACGCTATCAAGACTTGCTTTTGCCTAGTTGCCAATTTATCCGAGAATTACCTTTATGTGGAGAATCTATATCTCACGGGCCTTTAGTGGGTTTTGCTCAAGGATTAGCCCAAGTGCAGACAGAATGGGTTTTGTTGCTAGCTTGCGATTTACCGAGGTTGCGGGTTGAGGTGTTGCAAGAATGGATAACTAGACTTGATAGCGTGGGGGATAATGCGATCGCAGCTTTAGCTCATCATCCCAAAGGCTGGGAACCTCTGTGTGGTTTTTATCGCCGTCGTTGTTTGCCACAACTTTTAGAGTTTATCAATCAAGGGGGGCGATCGTTTCAGGAATGGCTGCGGCAATATCCTGTGGAAGTTTTGCCTTTATCAGAACCCGAAATGCTGTTTAACTGTAATACACCAGAGGATTTGGCTTTAAGTTAATTAAAGAAGAATACAGAATTTTTTTAACGAACCGCAAAGGACGCAAAGGATGCAAAGGAAGAGAAGGAAGAACCTACTTACTTATTCTGAATTCTGGCTTCTGACTCCTGAATTCTTTCTTCAGAAAAAATGCTAGTCTTTAACGATTAGTTCGCTTTTATATCATCCACTATGCCTATCTACGGGCCCGATGCGATTAATTTTGACGGTGTAAATGGTCATCGCTATTGGTTTCACGAGCCTTTTTCTTATACTGGGGTAGCTGATATTGATGAACGATTAAGCGGCTTTCCGGTTGCTGTTTTTCTACCACATAATCGATCTGCACAAGATACGCCTTTGGTGATTGGTTTGCAAGGAATGACCGCCCCCTATAGCTGGAACGGATTCATCGTATCGACGCTGACACAAATGGGTATAGCTGTAGCTTTGTTCGATACACCCTTGGCTGGTGAGCGCAGCTTAGTGCGTACCTTCACAGCGATCGCAGACCATGAGATTAAGCCTTTAATTGACAGGGGTATCTCATTTGATACTGAGTTGCTTTTGTGCTTATTTCGCACAACTGCGGCTGATATTGCCAGAGTTCGTGACTTTTGTGGCGATCGCTATGGACTCAGTAATCGATTGGCATTATTCGGTGTCAGTATGGGAGTTTTGCAAGCTGCTTATGCCTTTACTGCTGATGGTACTGGGGAACGGTTATTGGGTGCGATCGGTCATGCCGATCTCCAGTCTTTTGCCAAAAGTTGGGGTTACTTGATTTTGCCAGATTTAGCAGCTTCACCCTTGGGTGGAGTCGCAGAAGCAGTACTGGATCGAGTCCAACCGAATCTAAAACCTGTAGTTAAGCTTTTACAATTAGCTAAAAATCTGAAATACCCTGATGAGTATGCTCAGGCGTGCAACCCCATGACTTATATTGAGCGAGTAAAGCCTCCGCGTCGGGTTCGTTTTTTAGTGGGCGCTAGCGATCGCATTGTGAACATTAAAGATGCTCGTGCTTGCGCTAGGCGCTTTGCTGATGGTGACTGTTATGTTGTTCCTGGGATGGGACATGGAACCCACAATTGGGGCCCATCATTTGTAGATCATGTGCGCTATTTCCTGACGACACAATTAGGTGATTGGCGAAATTGACCCTTTGCTATTTAACGAATGCGACAAAATTTGCGATCGTTATCATTTTCAGGATATTGCCAAGAATAGGCAAAATGGCTAACTCCCTTCAGTTGAGGGGAAAATTTGCGGAGTGCCTGCATTTGCACTTCTAGAGATGGACGATTACTAATCGATTCTCCCCATTTGCCGGCTAAAGCTGGAATCACTTTAGTACCTGGTTTTGTCATACTCAAAACCCGTTGCACTTGCGCCACAATACAACTGACATTACCGCAATTTCCATAAGACATGGGATGCCACTCTAATGTGGTGGGGAAACGATCCCAAGGTTGTAAGCGAGAATCATACCCTTGTCCTACAGTTTGGTTGCCATCAGGGAAAAACACTACTCCCGTGGAAACTCCTTGCTGCTTTGCTGGGTAACTGGCTATATTGACAAAATCTAGAATTCCTTGCATGGCGTGAGCAACTGCTAGCTGCCACAATTCCCATTGCAAAAGTGGTTGTCTGTCGGTTGCAGACAGAATTGATTTTTGCGCTGCTGGGGGAATGCGTCCTTGCCAGAGAGGTTCCCCTTCCTGGGGATAAAGTTTATCAATTTCGGCGATATCTCCGGCGGTGACATACCCTTTGCTCAAATAGCGGCGAATTAAGTCTAGTCCTTTGTAATTCAGTGCCCGTTTAAATAAAGCTTCTTGGATTGCGGGACTAAATAGCCATAAATCTGAAACTTTGGTGGCGATGGAATCACTTCCTGCTTGGCGCGGATAGCGCACGTAGTCTAATAGCAAGCCATCTGGACGACGGCGCAAAACTTCTTTTACTAATTGGTAGTAGTCGCTTTTTGCTTGCGAGTTGTAGGGGTCGATAAATACTTGAGAGCCATTATCTACAACATATAGGCTTGTTTGACCTTTGCCATTACGAGCGATCGCACTTTCTCTATCTCGTCGCTGGGCGTAAGTATAGCCGAAATTGTTAGTAAACATCCAGGCGTAGACTTTCAAACCACGTTGCCGACCTTTTTGAATTGCTGTGGCGAGTATATCGATGTTTTCTGTCCCTGGAGTGCGAATTATAGAAGGCCAAGCCGTCGGGTTAGCTTTTGCTGGCAATAATACCTGTCCGTCGTAAAATACTTCCAAATAAACCTGGTTATAGCCACGGTTGACAATCCGATCCATAATCTGGTCGATTATTCCTGGCTGAATGTCACAGGGATACAAGCGTAACCAGACAGCTTGGATTTGTGGCCAAGTGCGAGTGCGGCACTGCTGTAATTCCTGTGCTTGTTTTTTGATTAAGTTTTGGTAGCGGGTTTGGGCATCTTGATTGCCTTTAAGAGCTGATAAACGTAAGTTTTCTTTTTCTTTCGCCGCCGGCGATGATAACTGACAATATTGGGTTACTTGTGCGCTTGCTGGTTCGGTTCCAAAGTTAGGGAGCAACGAACTAGTAGTGAAAAGAACAGCAAATATACGCCGCCAAAATAATGTTGATCTTGCAACGCTTAAAGAATGGTTAGACATATCTACCAGTAGATGGACACAATAATCATCGACCCCAATTTAGATAATTGCAGGTAACGTGTATCGAATTATATAAGTAAGCAGCAAGGGTTTAAAACCTATTTTTTCAAGACTGCCTAAGCCCTATTTGTGTTGCCGCATTTTTTTATAAAGACATAAACGCATATAAGGAAGTATAAAACATCTGAATACAAAGCAAGTTTAGTCTACTATTGGGTAGATTGCGCCTCTACCTTAGTTAGTGAAATTCTGCCAAAGCCAGTAGTTTTTTTGAAACAAGAATAGGTTGACTTTTAGCTCTTGTCATTAGCCACATCTTTTCAATCTCTGGCTTCGTTGATCTAGTTTGCTACTTTATAGCTATATTGCTAAAAGCTACATTAACGATTTTTGAATGTGTTGCTGAGTATGCTTCTTATACAATTCTTACCCTAGAAGGAATTTTAATATGCATCGTCGTTGGCTCTTATCTGCTTTAGCACTTTTGATGAGTATAGTTTTAGCTGCTTGCACGACTGCAACCACTCAGCAGTCACAAATAAAAGTCACAAACCCTACTGAGACAATCAACGCAAATTCTCAACAACTACCAACAGGATCGGTAAAAAGAGTTGTTGCTCTTTCTTCTCTTTCTGCGGATATCATCTCTCGACTTAATTCAAGCAAAATTGTCGGAATCACTGGTAGTAAATTATTTAAGAATGACTCAAAATTCAAAGATATTCCCCGTGTTAGTGAAGGACAAAGCCCGCCCAATTTAGAGAAAATAGTAGCACTCAAACCAGATTTAGTTATTGGTGCAGAAGGTTTTTCTAACATCCCAATTCAAAAACTTCAACAGCTAGGAATTAATACCTTTCTTACTAAGGTGAATAACTGGGAATCTCTAGAAGAACTTACTAAAATTCTTGCTAAAAAAATTGATGCCGATCCTCAACCTTTGTTAAATCGTTATAAAAATTTCTTGCCAGAAAAGCCAACTCAGGGTTTTTCTACTTTAGCGCTGGTTAGTCGTCAACCAATTTTAGCGCCGAATAAAAATAGTTGGGCAGGGGATTTGTTGGCAAAATTTCAGGCGAAAAATATAGCAGCAGATTTACAAGGAAAAAGTCCAATTGGTGGTTATGTGACGCTTTCTGCTGAGAAAGTTTTAGAAGCAAATCCAGAGGTGATAATTTTGGTTAATCCCCCACAAGGGAATTCAGAAGCAGTACTTTTAGATTCGCTGAAGAAGGAAGCTTTTTGGCAGCAACTACAAGCAACTAAAAATAACCGAGTTTATGTGTTTGACTATTTTGGTTTGGTGAATCCGGGTAGTATAGATGCAATTGAAAAGGCTTGTCAGCAGCTTAAGCAAGTGTTGTTTGCACCACAGGGCACTTAGTTGAATTAAATATAATTAGTAATCTTAATTTAATTTATGAAAATTGTAAGGCTTCAGAACCCCGACTTATTTAATAACACCGTGTGCAACTTTCTCTCTTTCTCTCAGACCTAACCCCCAACCCCTTCCCTACAAGGGAAGGGGAGGGGAGCAAGAATCAAAGCCTCTCTCCCTGTGGGGGAGAGGAATGGAAGTGGGGTTCTAAAGATAAGTTGCACATCGCGTTTAATAAATCGGGGTTCTAGTTGTTTGTGCTTTTAATCTTTTGCAGAACTAATCGGTTTTTGATCAAAGGGGATATTTTTTTTACCTTCAGGAGAAGCACCTCCAAGGCTGCGGAAATACAGTCCTCCAATGGTGAGTAAGAACGTCACATATCCCACTGCTTGTACAAGATAGAGATTATCTCTGTAACCAAATAAAGATTTGAGAATAATGCCCGGAAACTGTTCGTCAGGCAAGATTGTGGAAGTATTTGAAACCATTGGCCCCAAAATACAGGAGTGGACTTTTGTAAAACGTTCGTAATAGAAACAAAAGCTTTCTGTGGAACGACTGCTAAGGGCAAGGTTAGCCACAGCTTCGTCAAAGTGTTTCAAGCTTGAAACTACCAACCCAGCCACAATCAACACTAAGAAAACGCCCATTACCTGGAAAAACTGGCGGATGTTAATTTTGACACCCCATTTAAATAGCAGCACTCCAATGGCTGTTGCTGCTACTAAACCAGCAATAGCACCCAATGCTGGCATTAATCCCTGTTGAAAATTAGCAGCAACAAACAGAACAGTTTCAAAGCCTTCACGGACAACGGCAATTAAAATTAAAGTAAAAACACCCCAGCCAGCATTTGAGTTTTGTGTCAGCGCTTGTGTTACTGCTCCTTCAACCGTAGCTTTCATGAATCTGGCTTGTTTAGTCATCCAGATTAGCATCCAACTCAGCATTGCGATCGCTAATACGCTAAATACACCTTCCAAGGCTGGCTCAACTACCGAGGTGTATTGAGGATTCGCTGCTCCCAATATTTGAATTACCCAACTGAATAGCACACCTATAAAAGCACTGACAACAATGCCAACGCCGATACCAGCATATACCCAAGAGTTGAGTCGGGATTGTTTAGCTTTTTTTAGCAAAGCTAGCACGATACCAACAACAAGGGCCGCTTCTACTCCTTCTCGGAGCGTTATTACAAAAGTAGGTAGAGCAGTACTAAAATCCATCTTTTTTCCTTTGTCTTTTGTCTTTTGTCATTAGTCAGTTGGCCTTTGTCATTTGAATTTGTTTTTAACTAATGACCAATGACCAATGACTAATGACCAATGACTAATGACTATTAGCTAAAATCGCGTAGCATCTTTTTCAGTTCGAGATTATGCATCTCTTCTTGCCCAATCATGCCGCGAGCGAATTCTTCAAGATAAATACTAGCATTGGTGACAGTTTCGAGCAGATTTTTATACAAATCCAATGCCTTTTTTTCATGGGATAAGCTTTCTTCCAAGATATCCTTGACTTTATGCTGGTAAGTTTCTTCCATTGGGGCAATTTTCAGGGAGGGATGCCCATCTAAACCGGTAAGAATTTCTCCTACTTGTTCAGCATGAAGTAAAGACTCGCTTGCCTGTGCTTTGAAAAAAGCGACAATTGGAATACGGTTAGGGCCAGTCACCATCAAAGAATAATGTGTATAACGCACTACTCCTGCTAGTTCAAATTCCATGATGGCGTTTAGCAAGTCGATAGTCTTTTTATAGTCAAGTTCTTGCATCAGTTCTTAGTTCAAGTAACGAATGGAGTGTAATTAGGTAGAAGTTAGGAGTTAGGAGTGAGGAGTTGGAAGTCAAGAGTTAGCAAATCGGGATTCTTAACTCAGGACTCTTAATTCATAACCCCTAACTCTTAACGATTTCATCATTTTAAACTCCTTCGCATCAGCTTTCCATTAAAACAAAGTGTTATCGCTGTGCTTGGGTATTGGATTTGTCAACTACTTTTTGAGAGTTTTCCTCAATGGTTTTCACCAGCTTGGTGACATCACTAGGGGTTTTGACTGCTTTAGCTGGTGGGATGGCGCTAGGCCAAACTTTTATTAGTTCCGCGAAACTAGAATCGATCGCTTTGTGCGCTTCGGGATCTGCTTGGGCTACTTGACTAGAAATTCCTTTGTATAAATCATTGGCGTAAACGACAAAACCACGGGAGTCTTGATACTCGATGGGCGCGGTTATTTTACCATTTGCGATCGCAGCGCCATATTCGGAGTTAGCTGAATCTAGCAGTTCGTTAATTACCTGTAGCACAAATCCTGGTTTTGAGCGTTGAGCTTCTGGCAAAGCTGCGATCGCTCCGTCAACAGCTTGCACTGAAGAAGTAAAATTAGTTTTAACTTTGCTATCCTTCGGACTAGATTTTACTAAATCTTGCAAACTCACTAATGTTGTCTTAAATTCTTTGACTTTGCGCTCATTTAATTGGTCTTCTACATCAACATAAATTTCCTCAACAGGATGTCCAATATGAGGTTCTGCTTGTTTTGGCTGATTCTGATCTAGCAGTTCTTGTGCTACCAAAAGATGCCCCTTCATTAAGCCCAATTTGCTCATGTAGTCAACATCTTTTGCCTCTCCAGTGAGTGCCACTTCTTGAACACCAACCTGGTCTTTAATTTGGTCAAATTGTTCTTGAGTAATTACTTTTTTAGTAACTAAATCTTCTGGGCTGCCATAAGGACGACCTGCCTGGATTTTGTTAGATAAAGCTGGAACACCTAGTTTGGCTTCAAACTTATCTAATTGTGACAAAATAGCAGTGTTAATGTTAATTTTTTCTTTGCTACCGTGACCACTATGACTGTTATTACTTACTGCCTCTGTAGCTGGGGTACTAGCAACTGGTGCTGATGGATTTTCTGTGGTTGGTGTACTGCTACAGGAACTCAATGTAATTATTGCCGCAGTTGCAACAGTTAAGCAGATATAACGAACTTTTATCATTTTTGCTCCTCACACAAATAAAAAGGTATTAATTGAAACATTTCAAACTATTAGTAGAAGCTAGTTTGTTTGACACGTTGTAGTAGACTTTACTTTGACATATAATGACAGTTTTTATCAACTAGTTGAACTAAAATTTTAATAAATTAATGACAAATTATTTATTTAAGAATTTTTTACAGTATTTTGAGAGTTACTCTCAGTAAGTACTTCAAATTGACCCATGCAACCACTTTCTGCGATCGCATCCTGATGGGGATGGAACATATACTTACCTGGGTAGCGAAAAGCAAATTCCAAGATGTGCCTTTCTGCTACACCCATCGTAATCACATCAGTTTTCTCGCTAGGAGTCATACTCATGCCATAGCGATAGACATCAAAGAAGTTGGCATGGAGATGAAAAGTCACTGCTGGATCGTATTCAATGATGTTGAGGACATACAGCCTAATCAACTGATCTTTGTAAATAGGAATGGGATTATGCATGTAATAGTGCGGCAGACCATTGAAGGCATAATAATCGTTATGGCTATCATCATTCACGTCATACCCACCCATCACTAGTACAATCTCATCAGCCGGAGGACGGGGAGTAGGTGGATCGATGATAAACATCCCGTATAGTCCCTTAGCAATGTGACGGGTGACTGGTTCAATATGGCAGTGGTACAGGTGTACACCATAAGGTTCAGCATCAAATTCATAAATTGTGGCGCTACCATTGCTGATTGGGCGAACACCATCCATTTCCGCCGGATGAACCCCATGAAAATGCAAAGAATGAGAATGTCCCGCGTTATTGAGAAATAGTATCCGAATGCGATCGCCCTGTTTTGCCCGTAGCGTTGGGCCTGGTATGCGACCATTTAAGTCCCAGATGTTGTAAGAGACAGCACTATTGAGCTTTATGATGGAAGTACCAGCAGTTAGCTGAAATTCACGGATAGTCCGCCCATTTTCTTGCTTTACCGTCCCATAATCAAAATCCCTTAACATCTTCATCGGGTTAGTAACATCGTCTGGTGTTTCCATGTTGAATGGTGGCACTTTGACGATTGACTTGCTTTGTAGATTTAGCATCTGCCAAAGTCCAGCTGCACCAGTCACTCCAGCAGCTGCTAGTCCCAGCTTCAATAATTGACGGCGGCTCCAAGGCTTTCCGTTACCTAGAGCGAAGTTGTTGGGCATGACATTTAGTTACGGTAAGCACCAAAAAAGAGTTGCAAAAGATTTGCAATTGCTTTTAAAGCTTAGAGGAATTAATAATTATTGTCAATAATTTGATAGTGCTTAAAAACTGTTATTTAGATTGCTAAATCTAGATCAAGCTAGAATCAGTCTTTAAAAATTCTAGCCAAACTTGCTTTGTTTCAACAGTATTATTACGTTTAAATTATGTATAAATTATGTTTAGCAAAAACTAGCTGTTTTATACCTATTCCTGATATGCTTATTGCTTCAGCAATGCCTATAGTACAAACAATGAGTATAATAGCATCTTGGATATAGACACAAGCAAGCAAATATCGGTAATTAGTAGTGTATTTAATTGGCTTAGAGATAACATCAATTACATTTCAAGGAATTTTGGATGCTTGGTAACATGAGCATTTTTGATTTTTAATTTTAATCTGTTACCTTCGTGTTATCAGCTTTGAAAATGCCGTCATTCAAATCTATGTGTCATTCTTTTGTTATTTGTATGGATTTTATGTGGAGATTTCTACATCCTGATGAGCCGATGTTCAAAGGATAGTATAGTATTCACTAAAGTCGAATTACACAATACATTTGATACACACTTGTCAAATACAAAGTTGATCGTATATCTTTTTCCAATCAAGTGGCATCATGCCTTTTGATTGATAAATTACCCAAATTAATTACTAGGAGGTCAAAAATGACTACTTTTTCTCAAATGTCAGTATTGCAGAAAACCGCAGGTATTACCTTATCCAAGCCTGTGCAGGTAACACTTTATATGGTGCTATCTTCTTTAGTTATCTGGACTGTTTTGTTCTCCACCTATCCTGCGGTTCATAACACAGCACACTCAGCGCGTCACCATACATTAGGCGTTCCATGTCACTAAATTATCATAATCACAAGATTTTTTAGGTGAATGAAAAACTTTGCTAGTTAACATAACAAAGTTACAACGCTAAAATATCGCAGGTTCCGCACCAGCTTTTTTGCTTGGAAATAACTTTTAGGTAATGTAGAGATGCTTTTTTCATCTCCACCTTACATTAACTGTATTTTTGGCGTTGCTGATTAGATATATGAATCTTAGTGTAGAGACGTTGCATTGCAACGTCTCTACAAGGGTTTTGAAATCACGCAAAATCATTTTCATACCTGAATTCAGCAACGCCGTATTTCTGATGATGTCTGAATTTATCAATAATTCTTTTACTTACTAATAAAAATCTGGAGTAATTTTCATCCACTGCTATTAAGATTTACAGCGATTTTCAGGTAAATAGACCATAAGTAGGGGCGCAAGACCTTGCACCCCTACTACGACGGATGTGGTTCATATATGCTGTAAGTTGTAAAAAGTACAAAAGTTTCACATTTACCGTAAGTTTTTATGAAAAAATATCGACTTTTTGGGGTTATCAGTGCTGTTTGCATCACCTTGTCAATTCTTTATTCTTTTGTAGGAAATTCCCAAACCCCTACATCCAGAGTGCTACTCTCTACCAACCCAACTTTAGAACGTATTCTTCCCTTTGAAGCAGAGGCAGAAAAACCACAATCTCCTGTTACCCTGACCTTACAAGCTGTTGATGCTGCGGGTAAACATTTAGAAAATACCAAAATTAGCCTACAAATTCTAACACCACCGCCTAATCCTTGGTTAACAACAGATTTCCCTATTGTTGAGGGAACAAAATTGCTGCAAATGAATGCTACTGCACCTGATGGTAAGCTAGAAATTCAGCAGATGTTACCCATTCGTGGTAACTACCAACTAATGGTAAATGTATCACCTTTAGTAGCAAATGCTTTTGCTCCATATCAGCAAATTTTAAATCTGAATGTCCACGAAAATCCAATCAAATATAAATATTTTGTGGTTATCGCAGCTATTTTACTATCACTTGGATTGTTAGGTGGTTGGGTTATCGGCGGACAAGGAGAACTACAACAAGGAGAAATTGCGCCACAGTCAGTACGCCTTTTATTAAGTGCATTGACAGTGGTGGCTATAGTAACCCTATTAGTTATCAATATTAGTGCAGAAGTTGCAGAAGCTCATGGCAGTGAACACCATCCAAGTAGTACTGAAGTAATTGCACCATCATCTCAGAAATCTCAAGGATTGGAAATTAGCCTTGACGGAGATAAAAACGCAACTGTCGGAAAACTTGCGAATTTAGCACTACAACTGAAAGATACAGCAACCGGACAACCGATCACAGATGTAGCGTTGCAAGTGAAAGCGATCGCCACAGAACATAATTTAACAGTCTTTGACTACAAAGGTATTCCCGACGAGCAAGGTAAGTTAACATGGCAAGAACAGTTTTTTGATGGTTCACCCCACAAAATCGAGGTGGAAGCAACTCCTCTACCAGGATCTAAGCGTCAATTTGCACCAGTAAAAGTAGCGCAAGAAGTTGAAGTTGAAGCGATCGCACCACCAATTTATATCCGATTAATTGGTTTATTCTACTTTACAGCCTTCGTCGGCATTGGTATGGCGATTGGATTGCTAATACAGCACCGACGAACACCGCGAGAAATTAGTAATACCAATGCTTAAGTCGTAGGGGCGCAAGACCTTGCGTCCCTAACGATGTGTATTAATTAAAATAGTTGTGGTAAAACCACACTATTTTTTTTGTTAATAGGTTATGCAAACTATAAAAAGATAGTGTACTAAGAAAACCTAAGCTATTGCATATACTTGTCAAGCATTGATTAATTACGAATACTAATATTAGTCTAGTTTTTATTATGTTTATATTTTTGCCTCTCCTTTCTTGGATTGCTATTTTTTGGTTAATTAATAAAAATCGTACCGATTGGCGTGAATCGCTGATATTAACATCTACTTACTGGGGAATTTTGATCGCTGTAATCACAGAATTTTTGAGTATTTTTAAATTAATTACTTTTGCCTGGATATTAGCAACTTGGGGATTAATATGTATCATCTTAATTTATATATGCTTTCGGTTAAATTCCCAAAATCCTAATATTTTAGAGACAAATAATTACACCCAAGTAAATAAAAATACTCAAATCCCATCCCTCGTAAATTTATTGTTATGTGGCGTAGGTTTCATTGTAGCAATAGTTGGATTAATTGCCATCATCGCACCACCAAATAACTGGGATTCTATGGATTATCACATGAGTCGTGTTGCTCATTGGATACAAAATTATAGCGTTGCTCATTATCCAACAAATTATACTCCACAGCTATATCAAAACCCTTGGACAGAGTTCGTAATTTTGCACTTTCAAATTCTGAGTGATGGTGACTATTTCGCTAACTTAGTTCAATGGTTTAGTATGATTGGCTGTATTATTGCAGTCTCATTAATTGCTAAAAAACTTGAAGCAGATTTACGAGGTCAGGTTTTTTCTACTGTTATAACTGCAACAATTCCTATGGGAATTTTGCAAGCTTCAAGCACTCAAAATGATTATGTACTTGCATTTTGGGTAGTTTGTGTTGCCTACTACTTACTATCAGCTATTGAAGCAGGAAGAAGAGATATTTGGACGAACTCATTTAATATTGGTAGTAGCATAGGACTAGCTATTTTAAGTAAAGGGACTGCTTATTTTTATGTATTTCCCTTCTTGATTTGGTTTGGATTTTACCAGATTAAAAGTTTACGCTGGAAAGCATGGAAGCCAGCCTTGATAGTAGGAAGTATATCTTTATTACTGAATATTAGTCACTATTTACGTAATTATAATTTATTTGGTTCGCCATTGGGTGAACCAGGTGGCTATCGTAATGAAATACTCGGTATTAATATACTAATTTCTAATATTTTGAGGAATATTGCTTTGCATATAGGTACACCGATTGGTTTATGGAATGGAATAACAAATAGATTAATTCAAATTATCCATATATTTCTCGGTGTCGATGTTAACGATCCTCGGATAACTTTCTCAAAATCATTTTTTGTCCCAGGAGGTTGGTCAACAATTGGGATATCTGGTAATGAAAATAGTGCCGGAAATTTAGTACATCTTACATTGATAATAATATGTATTATAATTTTCATAACTAGAAAATATATTCGACAAGAAAGTAATATTTTAGATTATCTAATTACTACCGCAGCTACATTTTTTCTATTTTGCTACTTTGTAAAATGGCAAGCCTGGAATAGTCGTCTTCATTTGCCTTTTTTTATCTTAATGTCCCCATTCTTAGGTGTTGTTTTATCTAAGCTTAAAAAGCAAAAAATAGCAATTATTATAGTAACGTTTTTGCTAATATCATCATTACCTTGGGTATTGTGCAATAGGTATAAACCTATTTTTGATAGCAACAATATATTCCAAACTCAGAAAATTGAGCAGTATTTTAGTAATAGACTTTACCTAAAAAATACTTATATAGGAGCAGTTGAATTTTTAAATTCAAAGAAATGCTCTACTGTTGGGCTATCAATGGGAAATGACCCTTGGGAATATCCTTTTTGGGTACTTTTGCAGCAAAAGAATCAAGAAATTGTTAAAATTCAACATATTAATGTAACCAATATTTCGGCAGTTTTAGAAAAAGAAGATTCTTATAAAGATTTTGAACCTTGTGGGATTATTTCAATGGAAACTAAAAAAAGTAAAAGCAATAAATATCAAGAGATTAATTTTAAAGGTAAAACTTATCTTCGAGCATGGGATTCTCCAGACCTTGGTATATTTATTAAGTAAAATTTTATTTATTACTGGATCTTCAATTTAAGATTTACTGAGAAAATAATGCTAACGAAAATTTCTGTGGAAAAAATTCTTGAGCGTGCCTTGATGGGGTACGACTTATCTCCCCAAGAGGGAGTGGTATTGCTACAACAAACAGAGCCAGAAGCGATCGCAGCAATTCGTGCTACATCAGACGCACTTCGCCATACCCAAGCAGGCGATACGGTTACATACATAATTAACCGTAATATCAACTTCACTAATATTTGTGAGCAGCACTGTAGTTTTTGTGCATTCCGTCGAGATGAAGGTGATGCCGGTGCATACTGGTTAGATTCGGCGCAAATTTTGGAAAAAGCGACAGATGCAGTGCGACGGGGTGCAACAGAAATCTGTATGCAGGGTGGGTTAAATCCACAAGCGCAGATAAATGGTAAATCTTTGCCCTACTATCTCAAGGTAGTGGAAACCATCAAACAGGAATTTCCGCAGATTCATCTCCATGCTTTTTCTCCCCAGGAAGTGGAATTTATCGCCAGACTTGATGGACTTGAATATGCCGATGTAATTATTGCTTTGCGTGATGCTGGCGTTGGCTCAATGCCGGGAACAGCAGCAGAAATCTTAGACGATGAAGTACGGCGGATATTGTGTCCAGAAAAGATTAATACAGCAACTTGGCTAGAAATTGTCAGCACCGCTCATAAATTAGGCTTACATACCACTAGCACCATGTTATCTGGGCATATTGAAACCCACGAGCAGCAAATTGGACATTTAGAAAAATTGCGATCGCTCCAACAAACTGCCATCAATCAGGGATATCCCGCAAAGATCACAGAGTTTATTTTATTACCCTTTGTTGGTCAAGAAGCGCCCAAACCCTTACGTCGCCGTGTTGGACGCGATCAACCAGTTTTAAGCGATGCACTGCTGCTAGGCGCTGTGGCGCGGATTTACTTGGGTAATTGGATTCCCAACCATCAGCAGAGTTGGGTAAAACTGGGGCTTGCAGGTGCAACCGAAGCCCTAGTTTGGGGTTGCAACGATATCGGTGGCACCTTGATGGAGGAGCATATCACCACAATGGCAGGTGCTTTGGGCGGTACATGTATGGAAGTGGAGACTTTAGAAACTGCGATCGCTTCTTTAGGACGACCTTACCAACAACGTGAGACTCTTTATCAAAAAGTTAGGATTTAAGAGTTAGGAGTAGCCCTTTCAAGGTGGATAAAAATTTTAGTTAAAAAATTCCTTTCCAATCTCTTTACTTTGTGTTTTCTGCACCTCTGGGGTTAAATAAATTACTTTTTAACCCCAGAGGCACAGCGAAAAAAATGATATTAAAGTATGATTCGAAAAATTTCTAACTTCTGGTTACGTCATATACATCCTCGTTTGGCTCCCTTAATTGCAACAATTGGTATTGTTGGACTTACTAGTTGTCTTCTCATCCTTTTTGTTTTAGCACAACTGGCTGAAGAGGTTTTAGAGCGAGATGCTTTTAGATTTGATACTACTTTTCTGTTATGGCTACATCAGTTTGCCAATCCAAATTTAGATAATTTAATGCTGTTTATTACAAATCTTGGTAATCCTACAACAGTAGTCATCGTTGTCGGCATTAATCTACTATTACTTTGGTGGCGACGTTATCGAGAAGAAGCAAGATTTTTTCTACTTGCTTGCCTGGGAGCATTCATTTTAAATACAGGGCTAAAGTTATTTTTTTCTAAACCTCGCCCGGAACTCTGGCATCAATTAATTTCTGAAAAATCTTTTAGTTTTCCTAGCGGTCATGCACTTGGCTCTATGGTGCTTTATGGTTTTATTGCTCACGAATTGGCAACTCATTATCCTCGTTTTGCCAAGTTAATTTACAGTTTGACAGTTATTTTAATTGCTGCTATTGGTATTAGCCGTTTATATTTAGGAGTCCATTGGCCCACAGACATAATTGCAGGTTATGGAGTCGGCTTTTTGTGGCTAATGATATGTATTACGATGCTGAAATTGCAGAGATTGAGGCAAGGAAAGTCAGTTGATTAAATAAACCTCATTTATGTTGAAACCAAAAGTTTTTTAAAAGATATATTTATTTATGTAGGTTGGGTGGAGTGAAACGCAACCCAACATTACCACCAAATTTTATGTTGGGTTACGCGATCGCTGCACCCAACCTTGTATCTTAGAAAGAGTAGTAAACCCATAACGAGAGCATTATCCCTTCTGAGGATTTCGTCGAATCGGCGATTGAAATCCATACTCACCAACTGCCGCAGGAATTTTGTCAAGAGTATAAGGGACTTCCAAATAAAACAATATCCCAAAACTAACGCAAATAATTCTCTCTATCTCTTCTCCCTCTGTGTTCTCTGTGCGGCAGTCGCTCATGGGGGAAACCCCCAAGACCGCGCTGCCTTGTCTCTGTGGTTCGTTTATTTGGATAATTGATTTCTTGGAAGTCCCTAAGCGAGAAATCTGCACCCAGTTGGTAATCGAAAAACTACCGCCTCAACAAGTAAATTTAAGTGCGTTACTGTACATCATACGGCGAAGCAAACTATGCGCGTAGCGTCTGGTAGAGAAGCCATGACTATGATAATTATCCAATCAGATTTTTTAATCATCTAAATTTTTTGCCCAAGATGCTTGTAAATGAACGCCTTTTAGGGAATGAAATAGTCCTTACCAACTTCCTACTCCCCATTCAATTGATCCCCAAGTTACCAATCCAAGATAGGATGGACGTTGATTTACGTATTCTTTTAATTAATGCATATGAAGCGCTATTGGTCGCGTTTGCTTGCGCTGGTTTTGGTTGTGTCTATCGGCTTAATGGGCTGTTCTGGCAGTCCAGATAGTTTGACTGGGGATTATCGCCAAGATACCTTAGCTGTAGTCAATGTGATGAGACAGGCTCTGAATCTATCACAAGATTCATCAGACAAAACAGCAGTTCAAGCAGAAGCGCGTCAGAAAATTAATGACTTTTCGGCTCGCTATCAGCGAGTTAACTCTGTTTCTGGTCTTGGTTCCTTTACAACCATGCGGACAGCCCTTAATTCCCTGGCTGGACACTACAGTTCTTACCCAAATCGTCCCGTACCCGAAAAACTCAAAAATCGTTTAGAGAAGGAATTACAGCAGGTTGAGGCAGCGCTAAAGCGTGGCGGTTAACTTTTAGACTAAGCGAAAAAACATCTAATTTGCATAACCAAATTAAATATAACTCTTGTGGGTTAGGCCGAAAACCCCACCTAGCTTATGCAATTTAAATGTGAAACAGCTTATTATCTATTTGATGATCAAGAATCAAGAGTCAAAAGTTTTGACTCTTGATTACCTTTTAAATTTTTCAATAAAAATTGTCTAAATCCGCAGTCCCAAATTCAACTTACTTTGTATCCATCCAATTTTCACCGACACGCGCCTCTACCAGCAACGGCACGCTCAACTGAACTGCGTTTTCCATCACCGACTTAATTTGCGGTTGTAATTCTTCCCACTCATCCGGGGGAATTTCAAACACTAATTCATCGTGTACTTGCAACAACAAACGCGCCTGATAGTTCTTCAAAACCTCATGCAGTCTTACCATTGCAATTTTGATAATATCAGCGTTAGAACCTTGAATTGGTGCATTAGCTGCCGAGCGTAATAAACCCGCATCATAAGGGCCCAAATTCTTCAATTTACTCAGATCAATATCTTCTGGATTGCTGCCTTTTAATTTGCGTAAACTGTTATTAGTAAAATCAAAGTAACGACGGCGACCAAGAATAGTTTCTACATAACCAAGAGCGATCGCTTCTTTTTTTACTTGCTCCAAATATGCAAAAACTTTAGGATATCGTTCATTAAACCGCTTAATGAACTCGTTGGCAATGTTCTTATCTATCCCTGTTGAGCGCGAAAATCTTAGAGAACCCATTCCATAAATCACGCCAAAATTGATAGTTTTTGCTATTCCTCTTTCTTCTGAGGTTATATTTTCTCTTTCAAATACTAACCGTGCGGTAACAGTGTGAACATCTTCATTTTGCTGATATGCTTGCACTAATATCGGCTCTTGACTCAAATGAGCCAAAATCCGCAATTCAATTTGTGAGTAATCAGCAGCCACCATTAACCAACCAGCTTCAGGTAAAAAGGCCTTCCGAATTTGGCGACTAAAAGCTGTACGAATCGGGATATTTTGCAAATTCGGATTAGAAGAAGATAACCTACCAGTTGATGTTGCTGCTTGATTAAAATCAGTATGCACTCTCTGGGTATCTGGACGAACCAATGCAGGTAGGGCATCAACATAAGTAGACTTTAATTTAGATAGGGTGCGATACTCAATAATCGCCTCAACAAAACCACTTTTATCATCTTCTTGGAGTTTTTCTAGTGTTGCTGCATCTGTAGAGAAGCCCGTTTGAATTTTACGAGAATGTTTGGTGCTTAATCCCAACTTTTCAAACAATATTTGGCTCAACTGCTTAGGAGAACCCAAGTTAAAATTTTCCCCAGCTATTTCAGTTGCTTCTTCTTTTAACCTGGCTAACTCCGTTTCTAAATGCTGCGAAAGTTCTTTTAAATAAGCTGAATTAATACGGACACCCGTATATTCCATTTGGGCTAAAACTGCTTCTAGTGGCTGTTCAACTTCCACTAATAGCTTAGACAAAGTTGGAATTTGCTCCAGTTCCTCACGCAATTTCGGTACTAAACCAAAGGTAGAATAAGCATCCATACCGCAGTAATCTGCAACGGCGGGAATATCTATATCAGCGATGGTTTTGCCTTTAGGAACTAAATCTAAGTAACTTTTTGCTATCAATCCCAAATATCGCTGCCCTAAATCCATCAAATTATGACTTGAGTCTGGATTTAGAATGTAACTTGCCAACATGGGATCAAACACTACTCCCGCCAAATTAATCCCTTGACACTTTAAAACTAGGCGATCAAATTTAGCATTCTGTAAAGCTTTCGGATAATCAGCGCTTTCAAGAATTGGGCGTAATGCTTTTAGCACCAAATCTTTATGCAAATTTTCTCCAGTTTTATGCCCCACAGGAATATAAGCTACCTCATCTGGTTGCATTCCCCAACAACAACCAATTCCTACTAACTCAGCATCTCTTGGTTCTAAAGCGGTAGTTTCAGTATCCCAAGCAACGGGAATATCTGGGGTGGTAAATGTTTGCAAAAGTTTCACTAACTCAGTTAGTTTAGCTTCAGTGTTGATGATGCGTGGTGTAATAGGAGAAGTAGATTGTTGTGGAACTGCTGCTGTATCGCTAGCACTGAAAAACCACAAATCATTATCTTCATCATCTCTCAATTCTGAGTTAAGATTAACTACGTCTGTTTTGGCTTCTTGCTTTTCTTCAATTTTGCCACCAAAACGTTGTTGAAGGTCGTTGATTTTCCCTAAAAAAGACTTGAATTCTAACTTTTCTAAAATGGGGGATAAGACGCTTGTATCAAAGCCTTTTAATTTGCAATCTTCTAAATTAATTTCTATAGGAACATCTAAAACTATGGTTGCCAAATAACGAGACTTATCGGCATCTTCTTTACCACTCGCCAGTTTTTTCTGGGTTGCGCCTTTAATTTCATCTAATGCAGCATAAATATTGTCAAGGGAACCATAGGTACTTAGCAGTTGTACTGCTGTCTTTTCTCCAATTCCTTTAACTCCAGGAATATTATCTGATTTATCACCACAAAGAGCTTTGAAATCGATAATTTGTGAAGGTAAAACGCCCATCTTCTCTTTGACTTGTTCTGCTTCAAATTCCGTAATGCTATTTGTAGAGCGTTTTATGGCATCTGGACTAAAATTCAGAACAGTGATTTCTTTGTCAGAGTCGATCAGTTGAAATAAATCGCGATCGCCTGTGAGAATCTTCACCCTATACCCAGCAGCAGTTACTCGCTGTGCTAAGGTTCCCAAAACATCATCCGCCTCGAAACCAGGGGCAGTAAAAATTGGTAGATTGAAGCCATTCAGCAACTCATGCAGGTTTTCTAAGTCAGGAATGAAGTCTTCTGGCGTTTCTTTGCGATCGGCTTTATAAGTCTCGTCAGCTTCATGGCGAAAAGTGGCCTCACCCAAATCAAAAGCGATCGCCATTGCTTGAGGCTGTTGTGTTGCCATTACCTCTAGCAGGCACTTCACAAAACCAAAACATATACTCGTAGGAATCCCTGCTTTAGTACGCAGTCCTCCATCTCGCCCTTTGGCGAAAGCAAAGTATGAACGATAAGCCAGCGAGTGTCCATCTACAAGGATGAACGTGGGGCGTGTTGCAGTTACAGAAGTGAAAGTTTCAGACATAGCCCTATTTTAGCCAGAAGCTTTGTCACATAGTTAGCAATTTCAGATGCTTATTCAACTTGGTTTTGGCGACAATAGCGCACTTTTTGAGTGCGAAATAATTTATGTATTATTTTAGACGTATCAATGTTTACGCATTTGCAGTTTTAGTACCGAATCCCAGTAGAAGTAACTTTTGTCAGATATACTACCCTAATTAGGTACGTGGGTATCAATATAGTAACCAAATCCCCAACTTCTTAGCAGAAATCAGGGATCTATACTCCTGAGCGCTTTATGTTTAATTCGATAGACCTAGCTTACTTCTCAGGAACCAACAAACACTAGCTTAGTATTTCGCCTTCAGACTACCACTATACAAAGCCTCTCTTCCTTAAGAAAACTTTATATGTACCAATCAAGAAGTATATTTTCCACAGGGACTAGAATATAAAAGCTTTACATAAAGTTACGTGTATTTATCAAGCCTACAAGTAAAGTTTCAGAGTTAGAAATAAATTAGTAATCCCGTAATGATTCGTTTTAGAAAAATCTTTCATCATGAAAAAAAAATTATTGAACACTCTTGCCACTGCGACAACTTTGGCAGGAATTGTTGCAACATCTAGCGCAGCTAATGCAGCTTCTCTCTCGTACACTAGTTCCATAGATTATGATTTGACAGATATCACTGATGCACCTCTGAGCGTCCAACAATTTGACTCATCTCTAGGCACACTCACAGGTATGACAATAGGATTTACTGGCGATATCCTGGGAAATGCAGGTTTTGAAAATACGGGTAAAAGCTCGGCCAATATAACAGTAAATCTTGCCAGTCAACTCACCTTAAAACTAAATAATCAGTCTCTGTTTGCGCTCAATCCACAAAATAGCTTCAGTTACGAAGTTGGTCAATTTGACAACAGCATTGATTTTGGTGGTACATCTGGAAAGACTGTTTCTGGACTAACTGCCACACAATCTGGTACTCAGTCTTTCACTAATACCCAATTCTTGCAGTCTTTCATTGGTAATAGCAACATAGACTTTTTGTTCTCAGCTACAGCCAATTCAGTAGTTTCAGGTTCGGGCAACATAGCATCTTATGTTCAAACGCTTGCCAAAGCAAATATCAAAGTAACTTATGACTACGATGATGTTAAATCGATACCTGAACCTTCTGCCACACTTGGAGTTGGTTTAATTGCTGGGCTTTGTCTATTGTCACAACGCAAAAAAAGCTGGATCAAAGGGTAAAAATCATAGACTTTCTTGAATAAGTGGTTTTTTCCATCTTATCTATCCTTTAGGCTCTTTAATTTAAATTAAAAACCCCAATTTTTTCGATAATTGGGGTTTTTTGTTAGGATTATTATCCAGAGTTGTGAGAAATTTTTAGCAATATTTAAAAAATACTATAGCAATCTAAAATCGTGTGATTCAGCATCTTCATGTTATAAAAATTAGGTTGACTAGAGAACCCAATTTTTGCTAATGTTCCCCACTCCTGTTAACCTCTTACTGGAACTTAAAATCTAGGAAATTATGCAGAAAGCATCTGCCATCCATTTGGCATCTACCGATCATCAGGCTGCTGCAAAAGACATTAAACTACTAGTTTTGGATATAGATGGCACGATCGCAGGACACTCTAACACCATCAGCACAGGTGTAAAGCAAGCTATTGTTGCAGCGCAAGCAAAAGGAATTCAAGTAGCGATCGCTACAGGTAGAATGTATCGTTCAGCCTTGCGCTTTCATCAAGATATCGGCTCTACCTTACCATTAATGGCTTATCAGGGAGCCTGGATTCAAGACCCGAACACCCAACAAATTCATCGCCATTGGGCTGTTTCCAGGGAAATGGCTCACCAGCTACTCGACTATTTTGAACAGCCTGAGTTGCGATCGCTTTTATCTGTCCACTTTTACATCAACGATCAGCTATATGTCCGTGAAATAACCAGAGAAACCCAAATTTATGCAGAACGTTCTGCTATTATCCCGATTCCCGTTGGTGATTTGCGCCAAACCTTAACAAATGAACCAACAAAAATTCTCGCTTTATCTGATGACACAGATTTAATCGATCGGTTATTGGGGAATTTGCGCCGCCAATACACACCTGCTGAACTTTATCTCACAACATCCGTTGCTACTTTCTTTGAAGCAACTAACGCCTCTGTGAATAAGGGAACTGCTGTGCGTTACCTAGCCGAAGAGTTACTGGGATTAGAGATAGCCAACGTTATGGCGATTGGTGATAACTTCAATGATGTAGAAATGCTAGAGTCTGTTGGACTTGGTGTAGCTATGGGCAACGCACCTGAAGGAGTTCAAGCGATCGCGCAGTGGGTAGCTCCTAGTGTAGAGGAAGACGGAGCAGCAGTAGCAATTGAAAAGTTTTTGCTGTAATGAGGACACTTTTTCAAGCCTAAACCCTATAAATCAGAAAGGACACCGACGACTGGCCGTGTTTCGTCTCGGTGCCCTAGCTGGTTCGCTCCTCACACACCTGCTAATGTAGCCGAGGTGATGCATTGAGTCAATAGCTATTATAAAAGTTTTTATTTGTGCCTAAGCGACATTACCGATTTATAACTCCAAGGGCGCAAAAACACCCAACTTTTCCTCTAGTACATATCTTAATACTGACTGAGTAGCCATAAGTAATCCGAGTCTGGCTTGTGCTAACTCTGGTAATGTAAGTTTCACCTCACCCCAAATCCGGCAATTAGACCAGAAGTGTTCAAAAGCTTGACTCAAATTCAGCGCTAATTTTTCCCATTTCACAGAACCGTTAATATCAGGGGACTCTATGTTGTCTACTACTTGTATTAACTCGGCAATTAAACGACGCTCACCTGGATGATTTAGTCGTAATGTTTGATCACAGTTGAGCCAAGGTAGAGGGTTAGGAGAAATAACATCCCAAAAACCTTGACTAGTATTTGTAACAGGTTGTTTAAGTTTAATCAATCCCTCTCGGTGAGCCAGCAATACCAGCGAACAGCAACGTGCATGGGCGTGCTGAACAGCAAACAAATTGGGCACAAAAGGCAGAGAGGCAAGGGGCAGGGGGCAAGGGGGAGAATTAAAAATTACCTCTTTCCCCCCTGCTCCCTGCTCCCTGCTCCCCTGTCCTTTTCCCACTTCCCCCAAACTCCCGACTACGAGACTTTGTAACCAAGTCGCTAAGGTCGAGTGAGTCAATTCAAAATGTATCCAGCCAGGGGGAACAATTTGGATGGTAAAAACGTCACCACAAGTCCTTGATAAATCAGATGCGATCGCACTAGCAAGCTCCATAGCTTTTCGATTCTGAGATTTTGACAGTTGCAGAGACACACTTGAGGTATATAAAACTCTATTTACATCTCTATCTTTATGTAGAGGAATTTTTTTATCTTTTATGCATCCATTTTCTACGTTATAAGTATCAATGCTTAGGGATTTTATTAAATAACTGTACAATAACTGCTTGATTGACTTATATTTGCTAACTGGTAATTTATAATGCACGTAATATTATTTAAACAGCTATGTAAGATATATTTGTTACTTTTTTGTCATCTATCTTGCGGTATAAATTTAATTTAGATGAAGAAAAATGAGAAGAGGATAAAATTTGATGAATAATCGATGAATAGTAAGTAAACTTTACTACCATCATTGTACAGTAGGAAGTATAACAAAAGAGTAGAGAGTAATTTGCTTTCTATTCTTTGGATTGGCTGGCGCTGTTAGGCGTTAAGCCTGCCTCGTCAACACAAAGACACTCCTTGCACCTTTTGATCACGTCTTTGTCTTCAGCCGAACGCTCTTTGTTACCTATGCAATCTCCATCCTCCTTTTCTGAGGCATCACGGCCTTTTTTAACTTGGCAACGAATTCTTGACTGGGCTCAAGAACACTATCGATGCCGTACCTTTAGCAAAGATGAGCGCATTCCAGCCCGGCCTGGATTGCTATATTTGGTGCAAAGGGGTGCGATCCGCATGGTAGGAACTGCCCAAGTTAGTGCAACAGCTAGTCAGCTAACGTCTCGACGAATCAACAGAACCCCAGAAGAAGCGTTCTTGGGTTTTGTGGGAGCGGGACAGCCATTTGAAATTGTTGCTCAGTCGCCATTTACACTCCAGGCTTACGCCCATGTTGACCAAACTGCGGTGCTGTGGATGTACTGGCATGACCTAGACAACTGGCCTCACTTCCGTCGTGAAGTTATGGATGCCTTTAGGTATCAGCACCAGCGTAAGCTGCTGTGGCTGAGTGCCTTGGGACAACGCCGTACAATTGATCGACTCTTAGGATTTCTCACATTGTTAATTGAGGAATATGGAGAGCCAGCAATGAGCGACACCGATCCTGATGTGATTCGCGGCTATTGTCTGCCTTTCCCCCTCACCCATGCCCAAATTGGTAGCGCGATTGGTTCGACCCGTGTCACCGTGACCCGCTTGATGGGTAAGCTGCGTCAACGCGGCTTAATCCTCACCCAAGGGGATAATTTAATTTGTTTGCCAGCAGAATCGATTAATAGAGCTGGTTAAAGCAGAGTTCAGAGCGGCGATTTCCGCCACTCTGCCTGAGTGTAATCCCAGGTGTCAGCGAATTTTGACAAATCCAGCTTGGGTAATCAGTTCCTGTCCCTGCTCAGTCAGCAGTAAGTTGGCGTAAGCGACACCTGCTTGCTGCTCAGTCTGACCATTCTGTTTGACCACCACAAACAGATTGCGGGTAATCGGGTATTTTCCTGATTGGAAAGCCTCAATATTCAATTTGTTCCGTTTACCAGGACATTCAGACGGGAGGACAAATGTTTCTTGGTAAGGAGCAATATATTGCCCTTGTGTTCGCCCCAACGGTAAGGGTTTGATTGAACATTGAGGAATCACCTCTGGGGCAGAAGCGTAGTAGATACCACCAGAACTACCAGCCAATTTTTGCAAGGCTTGGGTGGTTGTGGAGATAAATTCCACATTGGGGCTAAAAGCTTGACCACCCAAGATGTCTTGGACAAAAAGTTCTACAGTACCGCCATCAGCAATGCGGCGAGAATAGGGCTTAATCGGAATATTGGGGCCACCCACCTGGCTCCAATTATTGATTTTGCCTGTGTAAATTGACTTTAATTGGTCTACAGTCAGTCCTGAGATTTTGAGGTTGGGATTAACTGCGACTGCTAAACCATCAATAGCTACAGGAATTTGTTTCAAACTGAATCCACGCTGCTGGGCGCGGTTTAATTCCTGATCCAGAACTGGTCGAGAAGACTGGGCAAAGGCTAGTTGACCGTCTATCAGTGACTGGATGCCAGTACCAGTACCAGGAGATGCATTACTGGGTTCTACATAACGCAGCCGAAACTCTGGTCGCGCCGCTTGAATTGGTGAATCAACTACCAAGCGAATCGGTGCCCAAGATGTACTGCCTCCATAATTGAATAATCCTGTAGGAACATCTTGTATTGAGGCAAAAGTCTTGCCACTAGGTTGTTCTGATACAGCTTGTGGTGTTTTGGTGCTACCAGAATTAATTGCATTTAGGTCAACACCAGACTTTCTACTAAACCACCAAAAACCGCCAGCTATTAACCCGGCTGTGATTAGGATGGATAAAACAAGAATAGTTGTTTCATTTTTTTGAGACATAGTAAATTACCCGCACGTCCATTCAATATAAGTGCTTAACTTAATAGGTGCTTGCTACTTGAGATTGTATTTGGAGGACGGGTATTTTGTTAGTGAATTATGACAAATCCTAACTTCTGAATTACTTACGGTTTTAGATATAGTAAATTTCCTTTGAATTATTTGTTACTTCTCCACAAGGTATAAATTGTTAGTTAGCACTAATATTTTTCCCTATAAAGCTCAATTTCTCATCTTGAGAGCTTTTTTAGGTTAACTATTGGTTAATTTTTAATTTTTTATTGCTGATTAACGCACTGGCTCAAAGTCATAACCTGTGCGAGAGCGAGAACCAGGAACGATTTTTACAAGTTGGACTGACGCATTGCGATCGCCTGATGCTAAAAACCGAATTGTACCAGAAGCGCCGATGGCAGAAAAGTCAGAGGAAAAGAGTGCTTGTTGGACTCCAGAACGTGTGGGATTGCGTTTTAATGCGGCAATCAAAGCCACTGTCGCATCATAGCTGAGAGCGCTTCGCCAACTCACATCACCACCCCATAGTTGCCGAGATTTCTGGGGGAAATCTGACTTGCGATCGCTGTCAATATGCCAGGGAACCGCCACTACCATCCCCACAGCTTGTTCTCTACCAATCTCTAAAGTTTTGGTGGTATAAACATCATCTCCTGCCAGCAGAGTTAACTTTTTTTGATTAATCTGAATTACTTGCAGCGCTTTATCGAGAGTTGCTGTATTAGCAGCTAACATAAGCACTTCTGCACCTTGTTTAGTTGCTTCTTCTATACTTTTAGCTGCACTAAAATCTGCCTTGGATAAGTCAAATTCGCTGGATATCTGTCCACCTTCTAAAGAGACAGATGAAACAAACTCAGACTTTAAGGACTGGCTATAGTTGCTTTGTGAATTAAAGAAAACCACTGCATTTTTTTTCTGCAAGGTTCTCACCATATAGTTGGCTAAACTTCTTGCAGCCATAAAATCACTGGGAACCGTGCGAAAAACGTAGCGGCTAAAGTTAGAAATTTTGACAGATGTACTGGTAGGGGAAATAGCTACAAGTTGTCCAGAAGTATAAATAGTACCTGCGGCTAAAGTAGAATCGCTAGTGATAGACCCAACTACACCTAATACTTCTGAATTGCTGACTAGGCTAGAAGCGATTTGCTTTGCTATTTCTGGATTGTCGTCGTCGTTAGCTATACCTACCCTCAACAGTACTCCTTTAGCTCCCCCAGAGGTATTAATTTCATTTTGGGCTTGAGCGATGCCACGTAAAATTTCTAAAGACGCATTGGGGTCAGTGCCTATTGCTACGGAAGCCACAATGGTGTAACTCTTGGAAGAGCCAATGCGGGCGTTATTAAGAAAGATCAGTGCTTCTGGATCGTTACGGTTGAGTTTTAGGGAATCTGTGAAATTAGCGATCGCTTTATCATAACTTTTAGCAGCGATCGCCTGGATTCCTTCTTTTTTTGCAGCAGAAACCGCACCTGGAGTCAAAGTTTTGTCTCCAAAACTAATCCGATCTTGTAGGGATGGATTTTTGCCTGCTTCTGAACCTGGAATGATGGTATTACTTATTTTGGCTCCAGAGCCATTAGTAAACCACCACACACCTCCGCCAACTATTCCAACTGTCAGCAACAGAGCCAAGGCTAAAACTGCGGTTTCATTCTTTTGTGACATGAACAAATTTTAATAAAATAAAAATGTTTATTATTTGGCTAAATCTAACTCATTTGATCATTTAATTCTGACAAATCCAGCCTTTTCGATCAGGTCTTGACTCTGAGATGTCAGCAGCCAATTTGCATAAGCTTCGCCAGCTTGCTGATCTGCTTGGCCATTCTGTTTAATAATTACAAATAAATTGCGAGTAATTGCATAATCTCCACTACGAAATGCCTGACTATTCAATTGATTACGTTTACTGGGACATTGAGATGGAGGTACAAACGGTTGTTGATAAGGAGGCACTAATTGACTGCTTGTGCGTCCCAGTGGTATGGATTTAATAATACATTGAGGTACAACCTCTGGGGCAGAAGCATAGTAAATTCCCCCAGGATTTGCAGCTACTTTTCGTACTGCTTCAGTGGTCGTGTCAACGTAATTAACATTGGCACCAAACTTTTCTTTATTTAGAACATTTTCGACAAAGAATTCTACTGTACCCCCAGTTTCTTCATTACGAGAGTAAACTTTAATGGGTAAATTTGGCCCACCTACCTGTTGCCAATTAGTAATTTTGCCCGTGTAGATGTCTTTGAGTTGAGCCACAGTTAAACCAGGGATGTTGAGATCGTGGTTGACAGCGATCGCAATTCCATCAATCGCCACTGGAATTTCTTTCAAACTAAATCCTTTTTGTTGAGCTTCGGCATTTTCTTCAGCCTTTACTGAACGAGAAGATTGAGAAAAAGCTAGTTGATTGTCTATCAACATCCGAATACCAGTTCCAGATCCTGCATTACCTGATGGAGGTTGAGTGTAACGTAAAATAAACCGAGGGCACTGGCTTTCTAGTACGGAGTCTACGTCTTTACGAATGGGTGCCCAAGTTGTGCTACCACCATAGTTGAATGTCCCTTCTAAGAGGTTTGGCACGTTACATTTAATACTGATAAACTGGTTTATCGGATTATCGGTGTTGTTAGTCCCCGAAGATTTAGCAGCAGTTCCATTTAGCTGTGCCCACCGTTCCATAAAAAACCATAAGCCACTAAAGATTAAGCCAATGGTGATAACAGCAGCTAAGAAAAGACTAAGTGTTTCGTTTTTCTGAGACATTATGTGACTATTAGCACCAAAAGCTTTTTAAAGGATGAGAGATAATAATTTGTAAATAAGCCGAAATATGGCTGTCAGTGAAATGGCTACCAATGCTGCTGCAACTGATAAAATGACCACTGCCTGAATGCCAAGACCCCCTTGTAAAAAGGGAATAAAAAAAATAATCGCAAAAGTAATTGTCGGAATAATTAATAAATCGAACTTTTCAATCCAGCGTCTGGTTTGGGCAAATACCAGTATCCCCAAAATTACACATGCAACGCTTAAAGTAACTATTGGTGATTGTACTAGACTGAAGAGGGAGATCGCTATCAATGCCCCCTCAAATCCACTAAATGCCGCTCCACCCAACAATTCCACTGTAGAAAACGCTGGTTGAGTTGGTGAAGGCTGGGAGACGACGGGATTAGAACTTTTAGGTGATTGTGGTGGAAGTGTTACAGAAGGCGAATTAAGTTGTGTAGGGGCTAGAGGCTGTGAATAAAGCGCATCTAGAACTTCCTGCGCCGATTGAAAGCGCTGATTAGCAGCAGGTAACAGCATCTTATCTAAAATGTCAGCAAGGCGAGGATTGACATTTACTTGCTCGTGCCATTTCCACTGGTTGCTATAGGCATCAAATAGTTGAATTGCTTCTTGATTTGTTAATAAGGTAATAATAGTTACAGCTAAAGCGTATAAGTCTGTACATGGGAATACTTGCCCCCCAGCCATCTGTTCAGGTGGTGCAAATCCCATAGAATAAATTCCTGTGGAAGAAGCAGCTCCTAGTGCAACATTTGTTACTTGCTTAACTGCGCCAAAATCTAAGAGGAAAAGTTTCCCATCACGACGGCGCATGATGTTAGAAGGTTTAATATCTCTGTGGATAATGCCTCGCTCGTGGACAAACTTTAGCACCTTCAGGATTTCTTGCAGCACCTCTAAGACTTGGTGTTCAGAAAATTTGTTCTGTTGAACTAATTCTTCTTCTAAATTTTGCCCATCAATATATTCTTGTACCAAGTAAAAAAATTGGTCTTCCTGTCCTGATTGCGAACTATTAACTATCACTGGGAAGAAGGCAAACAGGTCAGGAATTTGTTCGTGATCGTTACCAAGTTGTGCTAGAACGTCTGCCTCTCTCTCAAACATTATCTGTGCTTGTTGCAGTTGAGTTGAGGTTAAATTACCCACTGGTTGAAACTGCTTAACCACGCATTGACGCATTCCTGGGATGCGGCGATCGCGTGCCAAAAATGCTGCTCCAAATCCACCCCTTCCCAGCAACTTCGTGGGTACATATCGACCATCTAACAGCAGTGGCATACCACACGTAGTACAGTATTTTTGCTGCGTTGTTTTCAGGGTTGTAATATCATCTAAATCAGCAAAATAATTTTGTGGGCGTGGACAACGTGGACGAGTACAGTAAACTTCCATTTTCGTGATTAGTCATTAGTCATTGGTAATTTACAAAAAACAAAGGACTAATAACCTTAACTAATTTTAGATTTTAGATTTTAGATTTTGGAGTTAAGGAAAAATTTCCCATCCAAAATCTAAAATATTGGCTTTATACCCTTGAATTAATTCGTGGAGATGAATCAAATAATTTCATGATCTCAAGCTCCACTTTTTCTATGGGGTCAATCCAAAATCTTAAATTTAAAATCCAAAATTGTGTTACCAGATTTTAGTCTTCGCCAGAGGAGGCGGGTATTGCTATATCCAATGTAGTTACCACGATGTTTTTTTGTGTAAATTTTAACACATCTTGACTCCATCCAGGGTTAGCAAACTGGGGCAAAATTTCTTGACTAAAGGCTTCTGCGGCCTTGGATCTATAGCGATTGGGATTAAAAATCAACCATAGCGTCCGTTTGACGACTACCCCTTCAATAGGGGTACGGTGCAGAACACCCATTTGTAACTCTTTAGCGATCGCACTTGTTGAAACAAAAGCAGCCCCTAAACCAGATTGCACGGCATTCTTAATTGCTTCAATGGAATTTAGTTCCATTTCAACCTTAAAACGTCTGGTATCAATTTCACAGCGTCCTAGCACTTGGTCAATCACTTTGCGAATGGTCGATTGGGAATCTAAGGCAATGAATTGTAATTTATATAGGTCTTCTTTTTGGATTGTTTCAAGTTTAGCAAAGGGGTGAAAGACAGGTAAAATCAGCGCTAGTTCATCTTCTGCGTAAGAAAGAACTTCCAAAGATTCTGATAGTTCACCAGGAATTTCACCGCCGATTATTGCCAGATCAACTTGTCCATTAGCGACACTCCAAGCAGTCCGCCGGGTAGAGTGGACGTGTAATTGCACTGCCACATCTGGATATTTTTGTCGGAACATGCCGATCATTCTAGGCAAAAGATAAGTGCCGGTGGTTTGAGAAGCACCGACAATTAACGTACCGCCTTGGAGATTTTGTAAATCCTCAATGGCGCGGCAGGTTTCTTGACACAGACTGAGGATTTTTTCACCGTAATTTAGGAGTAGATGTCCTGCTTCAGTTAATTGGGCACGTCGTCCTCCACGGTCGAATAAAGGAACATCTAGCTGCCGTTCAAGATTTTGGACTTGTAAGCTGACGGCAGGCTGGGAGACATAAAGACTATCGGCGGCACGCTTGAAGCTTCCTTCTTGTGCGATCGCTTTTAAAATCCGTAACTGATCTAAAGTGAAAGGAAGGTCAGACATAAGGCTCAACCCACAAACATTGAAAGGAGCGGATGCACACAACAAATAAACTTTGGCAGCAATCAGCCGCGTATGATTTGTTGCATATTAAACTTGAAGACTTGACTCGAAAAGGACAGTAGCACAACATCTTGACTAAAGTCTCCTTTGGAATACTTTGTGGTATTGGTTGTACTGAATTCAATTTTCTTTAAATTACTTCACCCGTCTATATGCTGCTGATTTCTTGGTTGACACCCAGTCATTTTGTCATACTGGGGTTACAAATAGTTTTTGCGATCGCTCACAGTGGAGGCGCTGCTTTGCGTCCAAGGGCCGAAAAATATATTGGCCCAAGGCTTTATCGCATTTTTTTTGCATTAGTCAGCCTGCCGTTGGCTGTGATATTAATTATTTACTTTTTTGGGCACCGCTATGATGGTTTGCAACTTTGGCAGGTACAAGGAGTGCCTGGAGTACGAGAATTTGTTTGGCTGCTGTCAGCAATCTCGTTTTTGTTTTTATATCCTGCTACCTTCAATCTACTAGAAATTGCTGCCATTCAAAAGCCCCAAGTTCATCTCTACGAAACAGGGATTATTCGAATTACCCGTCATCCCCAGATGGTGGGACAAATAATCTGGTGTGTTGCCCATACTCTCTGGCTGGGTACTACCTTTACCCTGGTGACTTCCATTGGATTGGTGTTGCATCACTTGTTTGGGGTTTGGCACGGGGATCGCCGTTTGAGCGATCGCTATGGGGAAGCCTTTGAAATTGCCAAACAACGGACTTCAATTATTCCCTTTAAGGCAATTATTGACGGTCGTCAATCTATCTTATGGCGGGAATTTCTTCGCCCTTCCTATTTGGGAGTTGCCATTTTTATCGCTTTGCTTTGGTGGTCGCACCCTCTGTTGATGGAAGCAACTGGTAGAATAAAATGGGAAATTTAAGCGATCCCCAGTGTCAGGAGAAAATCCCAAATAGATTGGAATTTCCGCTTATCAATTGCCCCGAATCAATGTAGGATAAATTCAAACATCTATCAGTGGGGGTGCGTTTAGTCAGCTTAAGATTTTATATTGGTAGTTGAAGACCCGTTGTCTTTGCTGGGGAGTCAGTAGCAGATTCAGTTAAATCCCAGGCGGAAAAAGCAATCAGGAGTCTAAATCCGAAAAAGCCACGGTGAGAGTCGCAGTGGCTTTTTACGTCAGAGACATCAACACACTGAATTTTTGCCCAATTATTCTGTGTCCTGAGATTTGGTTCCTGAAAGCATCTATCGGCAGTTACTGACTTACCAATCCTTCACTTCAGTACTGATAGGTAGTTTGATATAAAAACCTTATAATCCAAGAGGCGTCATGGTGTTGTCGGTTAGTGAACGGACATTTACTCAAGAAGTTTTAGAATCACCTATTCCTGTTTTAGTTAACTTTGAAGCACCTTGGTGTGGCTTATGTCGGGTTATCCACCCACTGTTGTTACAATTTCAAGCCCAATGTGGGGACGAAATTAAATTAGTTGGGGTTAACGCCGATCAAAATTTTAAATTGTCCACTACTTATAAGCTAAAGTCACTGCCAACTTTACTATTGATTCAAAATGGCACTGTTCGCCATCGCTTGGAAGGCTTTCGCGGCAGAGAAGATTTACGTCTAGCTTTAGAAGACATTAAAGCCAGCTACAGCAATTACGCAAAAATCTACAAGAGTCCAAAAACAGTGGACTTAGAGTGTCGGTCAGCTTGATGAATATTGGGAATGGGGCATGGAGAATAGGGCATGGGGCATTGAACAAATGACAAATGACCAATGACTTATGACTTATGACTTATGACCAAATCTAAAACCATGCTTAACACCCCACCCAATCAGTCTTGGGTGGGTTATTTTATCCTAAAGGGTGTGTGTCACAATTATTAACAGTTTCGACACGCTAAATCAAGAATTCTAAAAGTAGGCGTCAGTGATGGAAGTAATCTATCAGTATGCCTGGCTGATTCCGGTGTTCCCTCTTCTTGGGGCAATGCTGGTCGGTCTAGGGTTAATCTCGTTGAATCAGGTGACAAACCGCCTCCGCCAGCTTAATGCTGTGGTGATTATCTCCATGATGGCAGCAGCTATGGGGCTGTCGTTTGCCTTGCTCTGGAGTCAAATTCAAGGACACGCGCCTTATTTACGCACCTTTGAGTGGGCGGCAGCAGGTAATTTTCACCTGAGCATGGGCTACACTATTGACCACCTGACAGCCCTAATGCTGGTGATTGTCACAACGGTAGCCTGCTTAGTCATGGTTTACACCGATGGCTACATGGCTCACGATCCCGGTTACGTGAGGTTTTACGCCTATCTCAGTTTGTTTGGCTCTTCAATGTTAGGTCTGGTGATCAGCCCCAACCTAGTACAGATTTATATATTCTGGGAACTGGTCGGGATGTGTTCCTACTTGCTGGTCGGTTTTTGGTACGATCGCAAGTCAGCAGCAGATGCCGCTCAAAAAGCGTTTGTAACCAACCGCGTGGGCGACTTTGGTCTATTACTCGGCATTTTGGGGCTGTTCTGGGCAACAGGAAGCTTTGATTTTAATATCATGGGCGATCGCCTCGCCCAACTTGTCGAATCAGGTTCTATCAGCAATTTTCTCGCTGTCCTGTTTGCGATTTTAGTTTTCTTAGGCCCAGTTGCAAAATCAGCCCAATTTCCTCTCCACGTCTGGCTACCAGATGCGATGGAAGGCCCCACCCCCATTTCTGCCTTGATTCACGCCGCAACAATGGTGGCGGCTGGTGTTTTCCTGATTGCCCGGATGTACCCAGTATTTGAAGACGTTCCAGCCGCAATGAATGTCATTGCCTTTACTGGGGCGTTTACGGCGTTTTTGGGGGCAACCATTGCCATTACCCAAAACGACATCAAAAAAGGCTTGGCTTACTCCACCATTTCCCAACTTGGTTACATGGTGATGGCAATGGGAATAGGTTCCTACAGTGCTGGATTATTCCACCTAATGACCCACGCCTATTTCAAGGCGATGCTGTTCTTGGGCTCAGGTTCTGTAATTCACGGTATGGAAGGTGTCGTTGGACACGACCCCGCCTTAGCGCAAGATATGCGGCTGATGGGTGGACTGCGGAAATATATGCCCGTCACCTCAATTACCTTTTTGATTGGTTGCTTGGCAATTTCTGGTATTCCACCCTTTGCTGGTTTCTGGTCAAAAGATGAAATTCTAGGGAAGGCTTTTGAGGCTAACCCATTTCTTTGGATGATTGGCTGGCTAACTGCCGGGATTACAGCTTTCTATATGTTTAGAATGTATTTCATGACATTTGAAGGCAAATTCCGGGGTAATGACGAGAAAATCAAGGAAAAACTCAAGAAAGCTGCGGCGACAATTGTCCTGGAATTAGAGTCAGAAGAACCAGTCCCGAATTTTGGGCCTGGGGCGATGAAGAAAGGAGAATTGGCTGCCACTAGTCAGCATCATGATTCCCATGACTCCCACGGGCATCACAGCGACTCCCCCCATGAATCGCCGTGGACAATGACGCTGCCGTTGGCACTGTTGGCTGTGCCTTCGATTTTGATTGGTTTGGTGGGAACTCCCTACGCCAATTATTTTGAAGAGTTTATCTTTCCTCCTAGTGAAACTCTCTCCGAAGTTATAGAAAAGGCTTCCGAGTTCAATCCGACGGAATTCTACATCATGGCGGGTGCCTCAGTCGGAATTTCTTTGATTGCGATTACCCTGGCTTCGCTGATGTATTTGCGCCGTAAAATTGACCCGGCTGCGATCGCTGCTAAAATCCAACCACTTTACGAGTTATCCCTCAACAAGTGGTACTTTGATGACATTTACCATCGGGTTTTTGTCCTCGGCTTGCGTCGCGTAGCTAGACAAGTTATGGAAGTTGACTTCCGCGTTGTAGATGGTGCTGTTAACCTCACAGGCTTTTTCACCCTTGTTAGCGGTGAAGGTCTGAAGTACCTAGAAAACGGTCGCGCTCAATTCTATGCCTTGATTGTGTTTGGGGCGGTTTTGGGTTTAGTGATTGTCTTTGGTGTTACCTGATTTGTGTAGTGTCAAATTAGAGCCAAGGCGAATAGAATTCGCGGCTACACAAACAAAGTCCGCCTACGCGGACTAAGGAAAAATTGAATTTTTGAAACCCACGGAGGTGGGTTTTGCCTGTGTAGACGCGGTTTCTAACCGCCCCTTTACCCCAAGTTTTTTAGGAGCCTAATTTAGACTCCTTTTTTTTGGCTGATAGTCAGCAATTAAATATTAAAGTATTGCTATAAGACTCATATTTGATTTTTGAAATATGCTTACCCGAATGAAAGGTTTTTGATTGGTAAAAAAATTTATCAGGATTATTTGGAAGCTCCCCACGCTCATTTACCGTCATGTTCAATTGAATCGAGGATCTAAGCATCAGTAAGTTAAATTTCTTTAGTTCAGAAAAAGGCAGCGAATAGGCGAATGATAAAGAAGAAATATATTTACTGGCAAGATGATGATATGTGGTTAGGTTATCTCGAAGAATATCCTGACTATTGGACTCAGGGTGAAACCGAAGAGGAGCTAAGAGAAAATCTACTCGATATTTACAGTGAATTAACAAGTGGAACTATCCCAAATATTCGTAGAGTTGCAGAACTTGAAGTCTCATGAAACGAAGAGACTTAATCAGTAAGCTTGAATAAATAGGTTGTATCTTCGTTTGTCATGGTGGTAAACATGATTGGTATCAGAATCCAATCACAAAAACTTCTCAAGCTGTTCCCAGACATAGGGAAATTAAGGAGCAACTTGCAAAACATATTATTAAGATGCTTAACGATGAAGCAGGCTAATGCTTAGAATAAAAGGTACTCACTATGACCCTTGAACAGCTTGAAGCCGAAGTTCTTGCACTTCCAAAAGATTCTCAAGTGATTTTATTAGCAAGATTACTGGAAAGATTGGGTCAAGAAAGTGGAATAGATCAAGAAATTGCGGCTAGTTGGGCTGAAGAAGCCCAGAAGCGTGATGAAGATATGAACACCAATCAAATTACGGTATTCCGGCTGAAGAAGTGTTTCAACGTAGTAGGGGATTTAAACCCCCTAAATTTTGTTAAATATTCAAGTTTTCTTTTACATCGTATTGCTATGTCTTTTTAATTGCATCTTCAATCTCCTCTAAACTCACATCTGCCTGATCCGATTTTGCATAAATGAGTAGAAGTAAGACGCATTCAGGTGAGACAACCTGATAAATCACCTGATAAATCACCTGATATCCACCACTTTTACCCGTCGGGATATCACTGTTTTTTGCTCTGACTTTAAAAACAGTCAAGTCTATCCCAGAAATTTGATCGCCGATAAAATTCCCAGCCTGTAGCTGATCAATAATGGGTTGAATGTCAATTTGAATTTGCCGATAGCGTTTAGTCAGAGTTTTGAGACGGCGTTTGAAGGGAGGTGTAAAGCGAACTTCTGCCATAAATCTAGGCTTCGATATCGTCCCAAAGCTCTGAAACTGAGAAGGTTTGTCCTAGTGCTGCTTGTCGTACAGACTCTTGCAAATCGGCTAATATTTGTGCTTTGGGCTCTTGTTCATCAATCCAAGCTAAACCACTGACGTTATCAGAATTTATGGAACTTATGAGCTGTTGCCAAAGTTCTACAGGGACGAGTACATCAGTTGTTTCTCCATTTACGTTGGTGACATAACGAATCTGACTTTCAATTTGTGCGATTATCATAGTGTTATTTCTCCTGTGATGCTTTTTTGTACCGAATCAACACTAAACAGCATCTTGTATTTTTAGAGATGCGGTAGGCTACGCGTAGATGTGGAGCGGCTTGTCGTAGACATCGCACCGCTAAAATTCTAGTTTACCAACTTTTTTAGGGTAAATTGTTGACCTGATCGGGAGTATCACAACCTACATTCCGCACGCCCAAAGGTCAAAAGAGACTCCCAACAGAAGAAATGAGGGATTGCCAATTTAATTAAATCAACCTAACGAGGAAGACGAAATCCCCAAAAAGCTGTTACTTAATAACTAGTGACTTTTTGCCAAACATGATTTTGATAGCAGACGAATTGTGATGAATATAGCTAATTTTCCGTGGCTGACGACGATTATTCTGTTTCCGATAGCCGCGTCGCTACTTCTTCCCGTCATTCCTGATAAAGAAGGCAAAACAGTGCGCTGGTACTCCCTTATCGTGGGGCTGATAGATTTTGCACTAATTGTTTATGCTTTTTATACTGGGTATGATTTCTCCAATCCAGATTTGCAGTTGGTGGAAAGTTACCCCTGGGTACCACAAATGGGTTTGAATTGGTCAGTAGGGGCAGATGGCTTATCCATGCCCCTAATTATTTTGACTGGATTCATTACCACGCTGGCGATTTTAGCAGCTTGGCCTGTCACCTTCAAGCCCAAGCTATTTTACTTCTTGATTTTGGCGATGTATGGCGGTCAGATTGCCGTGTTCGCCGTCCAGGATATGCTGTTATTTTTCCTGGTGTGGGAACTGGAACTAGTACCGATATACTTCCTGCTGTCGATTTGGGGAGGTAAAAGGCGGCAATATGCAGCGACCAAATTCATTTTATACACCGCGGGCGGTTCGCTGTTTATTTTGCTGTCTGCCCTGACAATGGGATTTTACGGCGATACGGTGACGTTCGACATGAGAGCGATCGCCTTAAAAGATTTCGCCCTGAATTTCCAACTTGCCCTCTATGCTGGCTTCCTGATTGCTTACGCCGTCAAGTTGCCGATTATTCCCTTGCACACCTGGCTACCTGATGCCCACGGTGAAGCTACAGCCCCCGTACACATGTTATTAGCAGGTATTCTCCTGAAAATGGGCGGTTACGCCTTAATTCGGATGAATGCCCAAATGCTCCCCGATGCCCACGCTTATTTTGCGCCAGTGTTGGTAGTTTTGGGGGTAGTTAATATCATCTACGCTGCCTTGACATCCTTTGCCCAGCGAAACCTGAAGCGAAAAATTGCCTACTCCTCAATTTCTCACATGGGCTTTGTGATGATTGGTATTGCCTCCTTCACCGATTTGGGATTGAGTGGGGCAGTATTGCAAATGGTTTCCCACGGGTTAATCGGGGCGAGTTTGTTCTTCCTTGTCGGCGCAACTTACGATCGCACCCACACCCTGATGTTGGATGAAATGGGCGGTGTCGCTAAGAGAATGCCGAAAATTTTCGCTATGTTCACCACCTGTTCAATGGCTTCTTTGGCATTGCCAGGGATGAGCGGTTTCGTGGCAGAATTAATGGTATTTGTTGGCTTTGCTACTAGCGATGCTTATAGCTCTACCTTCAAAGTTATCGTGGTGTTCTTGATGGCAGTTGGAGTGATTTTAACTCCGATTTATCTGTTGTCGATGTTGCGAGAAATTTTCTACGGAGAAGAGAACAAGGAATTAGTTTCTCACCAAGCTTTGATAGATGCCGAACCTCGTGAAGTATTTATCATTGCCTGTTTGTTAATTCCAATTATTGGTATTGGTTTCTATCCAAAATTGCTGACTCAGATGTATGACGCGACAACTGTACAATTGACAGCAAGATTGCGTGATTCCGTGCCGACATTAGCACAGCAAAAAGAAGAAACGTTAAAGGTTTCTTTGAGTGCGCCGGAAATTGGTAATTAAGTTGCGATCGCTAGTTTAGTTTTAATATTGATTGCTTTGAGGGCAGGTTTTATACTTGCCCTTTTTGTTACTCATTCGTAATTTTTTATGGGGCAAAGTAAAAAATAAATCATCGAACTGATTTAAAAAATCCTGTATAGGGTAAGTGAATTTTCATAAAAATAGATTTTAAGCTGATTGATTTGTTTGCAACCACTTAAGCAAATCTTCCATACCAGTAAAATCTAACAAAGCTTCGCCAAGGGTTTCTAATTGATTTAAAGAAAGAGATTTGATGCGCTCTTGCAATTCTGGTGATAATTCTCCCACTCGTCTTTGTAGTAATCTTAAAATAAGCTGTTGTTCACCTTCTTTTTTACCTTCTTGTTTACCTTCTTGTTTTCCGCGCTCGTAGCCGATGCGCTCTCCTGTCGTTACATATCTCATAGCCCGCTCCTGCTCAAATTGTTTAAACTCTTCCCAAAACTGATTTTCTAATGCCTTTGGTAATATCATAACCCAATCGATAAATCGATACAGGTTGCGAATATCCTGCTCTTCTAAACCTAAATCATAGAGCCTACGAATTAAGCTAAATTTCCATATTTTGCGTTGTTCTGGTGATGAGCGTGTCTGTTGTGTTTTCAAATGCGCCATGACAACAGTTGCAAATGGATTATCGCTATTTTCTAACTCGTCAAATCGATTTTCATAATCCAAAAGTTTAATACTGCCAAATTCAAAAATTAAGTGAGTATTGGGATAATTGTAACTATAATTGCTTGGTCGCCATTCGCGGTTTGAATCGCAAAGAATTGCAAGGCTAATTGCTGGTTGATCAAAGCGGTCAAATATGCGAAAGTTGTAGGTAAACATCCGCTTACTAAAGTTATCTTCTTTTTGTGCTTGAATTTCAACATGGACTAATAACCAAAGTTCTTCCCCTTGAGTTTGCCAAACTTTGACTAATTGATCGGCATATCTTTTACCTTGTTCGGCTTCACGAGCTATTTGTTGGAATTCTTTATCTAGAAATTCGTAGGGACGTTCCCAATCAATTAATGCAGAAGTTTCTGGAAAAAAGAAATCCATTGCTTGGGGAAAATAAGCTTCTATAATTTCTTTCCAAGGGCTATCAAAATCAGCGCGTAGGCGTAGCCCGTCGTAGACATCGCTATAATTATTCATATAATTTTCCATTTGTCCAGAGTGGCATCAAATTCTGGATAGAGTAGCAGTACTTGTAGTAGCTAGTGTACTACTTTGAGAAATCGGAATCTCAACCCAAAATTCTGCTCCCTGTCCTGGTTCTGAAATACACCAGATAGCTCCATTGTGTTTTTCTGCAACAATCTGAGCGCTAATTGCCAATCCTAATCCTGTGCCTTTACCTGCGGGTTTTGTAGTAAAGAAAGGGTCAAATAATCGTTGCTTAACTACTTCGGTCATGCCAGCACCATTATCTGCGATTTGTATAGTTATGCGATCTGGGTTGCGTAACTGAGTACGAATTACAATTTGGCTGGGGTTAGCTTCTATGTCTTCAAGAGTTCGCTGACTGTTATAACTATCTAGGGCATCAATGGCATTACTGATGAGATTCATAAATACCTGATTGAGTTGTCCAGCATAGCAATCTACTAAAGGGATATCACCATATTCTTTTACTATTTCAATTCCGGTATTTCCAGACGTTTGTTTTAGGCGATTTTGTAAAATTAGTAGTGTGCTATCAATACCTTCATGAATGTTGACAGGCTTCATATCCGCTTCGTCAAGTCGAGAAAAATTCCGCAAGGATAGAACTATTTCACGAATGCGATTAGCTCCCATTTTCATTGAAGTTAGGATTTTAGGTAGATCCTCAGCCATAAAGTCAAGGTCGATCGCTTCTATATGAGCTTGTACTTCATGTGTTGGATTAGCATTGGACTTTTGATAGAGTTCTACCAGTTCCAACAAGCCTAGTGTATATTCATTTACATGGGTCAGATTACCGTAGATAAAGTTAACTGGGTTATTGATTTCGTGAGCTACCCCAGCCACTAATTGACCTAAACTCGACATTTTTTCAGTTTGAATTAGTTGAGCTTGGGTCTGTTTGAGATTGTGCAGTACTTGGTTGAGTTGTTCTGTCTGAGTAGTTGCAGCAGCAGTCGCAGCGCGGCTTTGGTTATACAATTGCGCCTGGTCAATGGCGATCGCTAACTGGTCAGCTACACCTCGAATCAGTTCTACCTCTTCATCACTCCAAGAACGCAGCGCCCTACTATGTTCGCAGACAATCACACCCAAGCGACCCGACTGAGTTTGAACCGCAACTGTTAGGAGAGACTTAAAACCCAATGTCACCAGTAAATTCCGATTTTTGAAATCAAGCCAGGGATCTGTTGCAATGTCATCAAAGCAAAGCAAATTCCCTTGCAGAATAGCCTCACTCAGTGCTTCCACATTTTGGATAGGAGAACAGCCTAAAGGTTCTAGCAAGTCGGGAGCGCAAGCTTGTTGACTGAGTTCAAAACTAGTAGATTCATCTTCTTGATGACACCAAAAAAACTGGCATCGATCAATCTGTAGCAGTTCCCGAACTTCAACTACTACTGTACTCAAAATCGTATTTAGATCCAACGAGTTGCGAATTTGACTAGATAAACGAGTTTTAAGAATTTTTTCCCGTTCAACTAGCTTTCGTAACTCAGCTTCAGACTGCTTTAACTCTAGCTGGGCCATCTGACGATTGACACTAGCTTTTGCTAGTAGCCAAGAACCAATACCAATGAGTCCTGCTAACCCAGTATATAGAAGTAGCAATTGACTCAAAAATCGGTTTGATTTGGCCATCAACATCTCTGGCGATACCCATGAGACAATCTTCCAATAATAGGATTTGGTATCAATTAGATTTTGGCTTGGTACAAAAGCCTGTCCTGCCCCTGTACTAGATTTTTGTCCTTCAAGAAGTGGATAAACTGTGGTAAAAGTGAACATTCCCTCAGCAGTTTGGAATTGTCCCGATTCTTTTTGAGAAATTTGCTGCCATGCTTGGGGAAAAGTTTTGCCAAAAGTGTGGTTTTTGCGACCGGGAAACATAAATCCCCATTCGTCCTCAGATTTAGCCCCTTTTAACCAATAACCATCAGCATTCAGCAGCATTCCCTGACTAGGTACGTTAGCGAAAGCTTGATTAAAATTATCCAGCAGTTTAGCACCGAAATAATTTAACACTACAATGCCTCGTTTTTGTCCACGACGATCAAAAACGGGAGTGCCAAAGCGGATCATTGGCTTCAAGGGTTGTTCAACCTGACCTCGTTCAATGTTCAGGTCAAGGGGAGAGACAAATACTTCTCCTTGGTTCAGTCGCAAAGTGTCATTAAACCAGTAGCGCTTGGCTTGCACTTGCAGTTTTTCTTCGGGGACAATCTCTGGTTCACCCTGTTTGAAGTTGACTCTGACAACTTCTTTACCTGATTGATCCAAAAAGCGAATTTGGTCGTAAAGTTTTTTATATTGAGAAAATGATAAGAATTCTCTGGATAGTGCCTGTTTATCTTCATCTGCTCCTTCTAAAATTTTCTGTAGCTCGTTTTGTTTAGAAATGACAATCAAATCTGAAACAACGGAGTGAAAGTCTGCGCTAATTACTTTTGTTTGTAAATCTACCTTGTCAAGTTCATTAGTTTTTAATACAATTTTCTCAGTCTGTACCTGTTGGTAATAAATAGTCCCTACAACACTTCCAACAAAGGCCGATAATGGTAAAAAAACGGCTAAAAAGTGTTTGATTAAAATTCGTGAATGGCTCTGTGGTGACATATCTGATACTTAAGTACGATTCAGAAAAAAATCGGGCTAAAAATCAGTTAAGTTCCAGCTACGCCATATTTTCGGAGTCAAGGTTGAGAAAAGCCTTTTTCTCTTGGTAGGTATAGCTAATCAGCCCAGCTACCAAATTCACCATGAAATTGAATACTCTGCGACTTCTGGAATGTTCTAGTTGAACAATATTCCACCCTTTTTTGCTATTGTGGGTTAGATACTCTCATAGTCAGTACCGAAAAATTACCTAATTAGAAAATTACACTTGCAATTGCTTTTCAATACTGAAAATAATGAGAAGCTATGGCTACGACAGACTATTCGGCATCGCTAAAAATGGTTCTTTATTCTGGCACTGCGATCGCACATCAATAGATTACGTACAATCTATCTAGAATCAGATTTGGCAAAACCGCTCATGTTAAACTACAATCCGCTACATTGTTTGCCATCTTCCGAAGAGCTACCCGACTCAAATGATACCCCTGTGGATAATGAAGTCCAAAATTTAATTCCTAGCTTGCTGAAAACGACACTGGCTTTAGTTTGGTGCGATCGTTGGGATTGGTTTTTTGGTGTTGATATGGGTATTTATTATCACCCAGACAAACCAGCCATTGTCCCTGATGGGTTTCTCAGCTTAGGAGTTAAACGTGTAATTGATGAGGACTTACGCTTAAGTTATGTGCTATGGGAAGAAAAAAAGCTGCCAATTTTAGCACTAGAAGTTGTTTCTCAAATATATCGGGAAGAACATAGCAGCAAGAAAGAACTCTATGCCAAAGAATTAGGAATTTTGTACTATGTTGTGTATAGTCCCCTTCGCCGGAAAAAGACACCTTTGGAGGTGTATCACTTAGTTGATGGGGAATACATCTTAATGTCAGGAAATCCCGTTTGGCTACCAGAAATTGGTTTAGGAATTGGGCGAGAACGGGGAATTTATCAAGGTATAGTCCGGGAATGGCTGTACTGGTATGACGAAGAAGGGCAAAAATTGTTCACACCCGAAGAACGCATTAGAGAAGCGGAAGAACGCGCAGCTTTTGAAGAAGAGCGACGTGTGGAAGCAGAACAAAAAGTGAAAATGTTAATTGAAAGGTTGAATGCGCTTGGTGTTGATCCAGAAACTTTGTTATAGATTCACCAAATTTCGTAGTTTTCGCTGCCTTAATGTTAATGGCTCTTCAGTACTTAGTATGCTAAATTAATATGCTAAAAAGCTGAAACCATTGCTGCACAACAAAGGCAGGCATTGTTTTTAACACTTTAGGACATTCTTGGGACTGAAGCGTTCTAAACTTGCATTTTAAAGTCTACTTTTGATGTTTAATTAATAATTTGGCATAACAGGTACTGAAGAACCATGTTAATTAGCTTCCTGGGTAGGGAATTATATCTATAAGCAACTAATAGCTATAACGGTACAAATCGTAATGACTTGTTGCGAAATAAATATATTTATCAAAACCTTCATCAAAATATGGAAGTTAAATTAGGATTTGGAGCAGTCCCAAAACCTCAATATGTCTTTGTCAGCAAAGAATCGGATCACTGCTGGTATATGCTTGCTGAAGATGAAAAACGCATCCCAATTTATGATAGAGCTTTGACTGGGGTAATTACAGGGATAGAAGTTAATAAAAAGGTTGAAACTAAATTCGGGCCAGTTGAAAAAAACGATTTATATATTTTGGCAGATAAACCTTATATTATCCGTTCAGGTAGCGACTCTTTCTTTTCTAAAAGTTTATTGTTATCTTTAGATACCCTTACTTATAAAGAATTGTGTAATCCACTAACGATCGCCGTTAGTCCTGGAGATAGTAATGTAGTTTTTTGTAAAATTTACGATCCAATAACTTATCGTTCTGTAGGTGTTAGTTGGGATGGACATAAGGAATTATACTGGCAAGCTGTAGGGCAAAAAGTAAGTTTAAAAATTAATAAGATTCACAATTTGAATCCAGATAAGAATCAATCTCAATCAGAAGCAAGTGACAATATAAAAACGCCTGAACCGCGTGATGTTTTTATAGCTAAAACTGACACATATTTAGCTCAATTAAATTGGACTCCAGAGCAGGGAAGAGAGTATTTGCAGCAAAAATATGGCAAGCGATCGCGTCTACAACTCACTAATGTAGAAATTTTGGATTTCATTGATTACCTGAAGCTACAACTAACCCAAAATTGCTAAACTTAGATTCTGTGAATTTTTTCCCGTTGACTAGCAACTTCCAAGCAACCTTGAATTGCATCTTGCAGCATTTCTAATAGATGTTCGTAGCTGTCTCCCCAAGTGTGGCATCCTGGTAGGGCAGGTATAGAAGCACACCACACACCGTCTTCTTGCCAGATAACTGCTTTAATTTTCATTACCAATCATCTCCACAAGATTGCGACTAATATTCTAGCGTCAAGCCGAGTGCGATCGCGCAAGTAGTCTGAATACTAAGTGACACATAAATTCGATGATCGCAGCTTTTTATTAGGATTAGATGAAATAATCAACATTAAATTAGAGCGAGAATTACTCAATAGTATGATTTGAAATATAATGATATTTAGATGATACTGTAACCCTCAATAACAGCTAACAGTATAACTATCAGCCTAGTTATCAAAGTGTATTGTATGATTAGGCTGACTTCACCTCACACCCTGGATAGTTAAGACTAAATCTGCTTGTATCTGAACCAATTGGAATGTTAAGAATTTTAAGGATACTGGTGTGGCATTTTGAACTTAGAAAATAGCGATCGCAACTACTGTTGTATTGCAATAATAAGATTATGCAATATAGCTTGACTTGACGAGACGATGAGCAAAGAAAATATTACGTTTCGGATAGATAGCGATCGCAAAGCTGCACTTGATGCGATCGCGATTCATTGCAACTGCGATCGCAGCCACATACTTAATGAGGCGGTAGCCGCTTATCTAGAAATGTATCAGTGGCAAATCGAGGAAATTCAAAAGGGGATTGCTGAAGCCGATGCTGGAGAATTTGCCAGCGATGAAGAAGTAAAAGCAACTTTTGCAAGACTCACCAATGCATATTAAGTGGCTGCGTAGTGCGCTTCATTCCACACAGTCACAATTACAGTTATCAAATATCGCTTGCTTCCGGTAGCCAGTCTTCATCCAACACTAACTCTAAAAAATATGGGCACTCTTCTGGAAACACGGAAATTTGTATCCCCGTTTGCTTGGCTGCTTGCCGACGCGCCCTTTGATAACTTTCCTCAAGTTGCTCTGTAGGATAGTTCTTAAGACTAGGACTATCTTCTATCGCTAACTCAATTTGGGTGCGAGAATCAGTGATGGAATCGAGCCAACTATCTGAGCGACGCTGGGGTTGATATTGCCACTTCAGCAGATGCAAGAGTAAGCGAGTTAGTTGACTGGCAATAGCCCGCCTTTCACTTTTGCCCAAGCCTTCAACCTCTTCAATCAGATGTTCTACATCAACTTCATGCCAGCGATGTGATCGCAATAGTTGGGCTGTCTGCTCAATCCACAAATTAAAATCTGTTTTATAAGTTACGTTCATAACCTTTATCGATCTTAGGCAAGCCAAAATATTCTCATTTTCCGAAGCGCTCAAGTTCCTCTCGCAATACTCGCCGTAATGTCTCTTCTAACGGTTCACGGCGCTGCTGAATGTACTCACGCAAGGCATCGTTAATCAAAGTTTGGTAATTTCCCCCACCTGCTGCGTGAACTTGGTCACGAAACCATGCTAGTACTTCATCATCTAGGCGAATTGTAATTCGAGTTTTGCCTGTTGGTGTTGATTCAATCGCTCCCCGCTTGCCCTCGCTAAAATCATACTCAGCTTCCATCACTTATCCATCCTCATACTGCTTTTGTTCATAGCGCGTAGCTTTGCGGGCAGAAATCAATCAAATATCATCATTACGCCATGTATACACAACTACTAAAACTCGATTGAAACCATCTATCCCAATAGTGATAAATCTCTCTTCATCAAAACGTTCATCTGTGATGGTAATTGCTAAATCGTCAGAAAACACAGTTACTGCATCAGCAAAATCAACGCCATGTTTGCGAAGGCTGCTGCCTTATCCCTATCCCACTGATACGCCATCTAAATCTATTGTATGCACATTTGTGCATACAACCAGATGAAGATTACTTAACTGGTGTAATTCTATGTGTTTTTTTCAAACCTCAAAAATCTTCATCATCAACAAAAAATTCCGCATCGTCTTCTAATCGAGAATTGCGCTGTCCAATACCAGCAAGTCCCCACAGAGGTTGCAGCAGTGCCATGCCAATTAACCCTAAACAAGCACTAAAAGCTAACACTAAACCCAGTGGTATCTGAATCGATTGGAATGTTAAGAATTTTAACGATACGGGTGTGGCATTTTGAACTGAAATAACTGCGATCGCGATTACCCAAACCGCTACAACTAGGGATGTCAAAAAAGGAGCGATTTTCATACTTTGAGCAAAGTTAGGAGTGAGATAACTGTTAATAGGAGTTAAGAATTATTAATTTACAAATCTTAACTTTTAACTGCTAATTCTTATCCCTCTAATTTAGCAATGACACTCTCTAACTCTTGGGCAATTTGGGTGAGTTTTTCGGGAGTGTTGGTTTCTAGGTAGACGCGCACCAGTGGTTCTGTACCGGAGGGACGCAGTAAAATCCAGCTACCTTCTTCTAAATACAGCTTAATACCGTCTTTACGCCCCACTTCCTTGACTTTAATTCCTGTTACTTCTGTAGGTGGATTTTTAGTAAAGGAGTCGATAACGGCGGTTTTGTGCGCCTCTGTGAGGTGCAAGTCTAGGCGGTTATTGTAAAGTGGCCCATCGGCTTCAGCGATCGCTTCCTTAACCATCTGACTTAAAGGTTTACCTTCATAAGCGATCGCTTCTGCCACAAGCATATCGGCTAAAATCCCGTCTTTTTCGGGAATATGCCCGATAATACTCAAACCGCCTGATTCTTCTCCACCAATTAATACGGCAGTTTCCCGCATTTTTTCACCGATGTATTTAAAACCAACTGCTGTTTCGTAAATTTGCAGCCCATTTTTAGCAGCGAAATTATCCAGCAGGTGGGTTGTAGCCACAGTGCGGACTATCGCGCCGGTTTTACCTTTGTTTTTAATTAAATGACGTGCTAGAACTAACAACACAGTATTCGGAGTGAGGACAGTTCCTTGTTCATCAACAATACCAAAGCGATCGCTATCTCCATCCGTCGCCAAGCCCAAATCAGCTTGATCGCGGACTACAGCTTCCACTAACTCAACTAATTGTTCTCCTTTGGGTTCTGGCATTCCACCGCCAAATAAAACATCCCTCCAATCGTGGAAACTTTCTAACTGAACACCACTATGCTGCAAAACTTCATCTAAATAGCCACGGGAGGTAGAATACAAAGCATCGTACTTTACCTTTAAATTAGCCCTTTTGATCTTTTCTATATCAAGTAGAGTGTAGATAAATTGCAGGTAATCAGGTTTCGGATCGAAAATTGAAATTGAACCTGATGGGTTACTTCCAGGTAACTCATCCGATGCACTTTCTATATTTGCCACAATAGTATCAGTAATCTCTGGAGTGGCAGGCCCAGCATAATCGGGTATATATTTAATTCCACAGTAAGGTGCTGGATTATGACTAGCAGTAAACATTAACGCCCCTGCGGAATTTAGGTGACGGGCGTTGTAGGCAATTACTGGTGTGGGACAATCCCGATCAGTAATTTTCACAGTCCAACCCAAGTCTGCCAGTACTTGGGCCGCAGTTTTGGCAAACTGGTCAGCTAAAAAGCGAGTATCGTAGGCAATAAGTACTGGTCTATCTTTTGTGTAGGCTGTTTGCAAGTAAGTGGCAATTGCCCTTGTTACTTTTCGCACGTTGGGGAAAGTAAAGTCATCGGCAATAATCCCTCGCCATCCATCGGTACCAAATTTTATCTTGCTAGACATTCTTGCCACTTGCTCCCGTACATTATCAGTACTATAAAAGCTTCCCGCAAAGCCTGTGTAGCAGCAACTATCCTCCGAAGTTCTTTTCTAAGTAAGCCTTAGTTTAAACTTCTCACCACCGTATTTTCTCTTACTGTTTCTGAGCAATGTCAACCCCCGATCGACCTTTTGCCAGTTATCACCTTTGGTCTCTAGTTGCCCCAGCGACCGGGCAAGAACGCTGGCATTGCCAGATGAGACGGGGGTTTATCAAAGCACGGCAACACGAACCACAAGTCAAAGCACTGCTAGCGCAAGCCACTGCACCCCAGCGCATTGGCATACTCGCCCAAAAAGGTGTTTATGAGTTTCATCATCATAGGCATTTGCTGAAGCAATCAGATGGTGTAGAAAGAGTTGCACAGCTACTTAAATTAGGCAATTCAAGCGTTCAAGTCCAGCAACGCGTGCTGCAAATTTTGCAAAAATATCATGATGCGCCGTTGCTTTTGGATAAAGATATTATCCAATTAACTCCGGGTGATGAAGGCTTTCCTAAGCCAATAGTAGTTGAGCAAGAGGATTATTGCTTTCGGTTATATGCGGCTATGGACTGCGTTTTCATTGAATCTGATAGCACTTTACATATTTTAGATTTCAAAACTGGTAAGTCAGCTTTTGACAAACGACAGGCATTAGTTTACTTATTAGCTGCTCGTTATCTTTACCCTGGACACGAAGCTGTTGCATCATTTTATAATTTAGAAATATGTAAAAAGTCTGAGTTAATTAGCATCAATAATTACGAGTTAGAATCTTTAAAATTTGAGTTAGCTAATATTGCCCACAAGCACCAGCACGATTTGCAAAAATATCAGGAAAAAACTACTAATTTTAGTAAAATTTTTCCTCCTAATCCTGGTTCTCACTGCCGCTTTTGTCCATTTAACTCAATCTGCGAATTTGCCGATTTTAAGCAACATCAGTCGTATCCACTGCCCAGTTTAAGAGTTAATATCAGAGGTTAGAAATTTGACGTTGTTGAATGAGGGGAATGCGAATGATAAACTCAGTACCAACTCCTGGTTGCGAAATGCATTCTAAAGAGCCGCCATGTCTTTCTGTGATAATTTGGTGACTAATAGCCAGCCCCATACCCGTACCTTGTCCAACGGGCTTGGTCGTAAAAAAGGGATTAAATAGTTGCTTTTTAGCATCTTCTGGTATTCCAAGTCCGTTGTCGGCAATGCCAATTGTGACTTGATTTGGTGTTAGTAATTTGGTGCGAATATAAATTCGAGGATTATCCGTTTTTAGTCGTTTTTTTGTTGTCCACCGAGATATAATCAATGAATCTTCTAAAGCATCGATCGCATTCACTAAAATATTCATAAATACTTGGTTTAACTGCCCAGCATAACATTCAACCAAGGGGAGATTGCCATATTCTTTGATCACCTCAATTTTTGGGCGCTGGTCAGTAGCCTTGAGACGGCTTTGGATAATCATCATCGTACTATCAATTCCCTCATGAATATCAACCCGTTTCATTCCAGCTTCATCTAAGCGCGAGAAAGTCCGCAGGGAAAGCACAATCTCTCGAATCCGCTCTGCTCCCATCATCATCGATTGGAATAATTTGGGTAAGTCTGACCTTAAGAAGTCTAGTTCAATTAAATCTGCAAACTCCTGAATTTCTTTGACTGATTGGGGATAATGTCTTTGGTAGAGGTCTAACAGTGAAAATAAATTTTTGGTGTATTCATCAGCTGGGCTAATATTGCCGTAAATAAAGCTAACTGGGTTGTTGATTTCATGTGCCACACCTGCAACTAGTTGACCCAAACTGGACATTTTTTCGCTTTGAATTAACTGAGTTTGGGTATTTTGTAGTTTGGATAATGCTGTTTCTAGTTCTTGTGTTTGCTGTCGTAGGTCTGCTTCCGCTTGTTTAAGCACAGCATTACTATGGCGCAGGGCAGCTTCTACCTGCTTTTGCTCTGTTAAATCACGAATAATCCCAACTAAGAAACGATTACCTAAATCATCCTTAAACAAATATTTTTTGGTCAGGATACAGTGTGTTGCGCCATTGGAATCTGTAAATAATTCCTCGTTTTCATGAGTTATCCCTGTAGTGAAAACCAGTTCATCTTTTTCCCAAAACACATTAGCTTCCGCTTTGGAAAAAACATCATAGTCAGACTTCCCAATTAATTCTTCTCGGCTATACCCGATGAAATTACAAAAGGCATCGTTAAGTAGTATCCACTGATGTTGGTCGTTTTTAAGAAAAATGGGGTCAGATATACCATTGATCATCCGCAGCAGAAAAGCCAGCGAGAAGTTTTGCTGCTGCGTATATTGTTTGTCAGAGGAGTCATTCAGAGATTTCCAATCATTCATGCCCTTAGTATGAATCTAAAATGTTGTTTTCATGGTTGATGAATAGGAAAAACCACTAAATCAACATAGCCTAAAAAGCAGATAAAAACCTCAGCGATATGATCGGTGAGGCTCTAAAAGACTGGCTCAATAATCCTGAAAAACAGGAGCTAATTAAAAAGCATAATTTGGGTAAATAAATCGAAGAAATTCAAAAGGGCGGCAATTCTTTAAGAATTGTGAAGCGAATATGATTTATCGCCAAATCACCGATGGGGATATCTTCTTTGGTTAGCCGCGCACCTTGACTTGTCACAGTTTCAAAAGTGATACCTTTGCCAATTTCAATGTGATACCAGCATAAGCCCATAAAGAAACGCGTCGGATAAGGCCCACCTTCACCTATATCGTCAGGATTTGATTCCATTGGCAACCAACCAAAATTCGGGACGTAGAACTCCAGCCAAACATGATTAAAGTCTGGTTGTAGTGGTACTCCTAGTAAGTCACTATGGGGAGGACATTTGTACCTACCTACGGTGCGGCAGGGGATGCCATTTAAACGAGATAGGGCAAGCAATACGCCGACATATTCGCCACAGGAACCAACGCCCCGTTCTAAAACTATATCTGGCGTGTCGATGTAAGGTTTAATACCGTAAGATAACTGGTCGTATACGTAGTTGCGGATGCTGTGCATTTTTCGCAGTACATTGGTTTCAGAACCAATTGCTTCTCTGGCAGCACGGCGAACAATGGTAGTATCCATTGCTAAATCGTCGTCATCTACTAAGTAGCGTGTTTGTAATTCGGGAGATAGTTCAGGTATATCTTCAACATCTCTAGGTGTGATGCGATACTTAATTCCTCGAACTTCCACAAGTGCTTTCCAGCCAAATATATGTCGTTCACCTGGAGCAAGAGAATCAAATTTAAAGACTGCTACACGTTGCCCTTCTATCACTTCTTCGGTAAAGGGTATACCAATTGCTTCAACGTGTTTCACCTTTTGACGCTCTGTTTCCGATGGTAGGGCGATGCGCCATTCTACATCAGGGATATAAACCTCGTCTAAGGGTGCAATTTCCTCTGCGTAAGACATTTCAATGAGATAGCCATTAGAGAGGGCGTAGCGCTTATCTGGCTGGTAATGATAATACAGGGGATGAATAAAAGTGCGATCGCGGAATGTTAGCTCATGACTCGGATCGGCATTGGGGTTATCCCGGATATAAGGCTCTTCTGAGGCGTAGGCAACATAAATACTTTCCTTACCTGTTTCGCAATTTTTATGTATTGCTATGCCTGTAGGACATTCAAACGGTGTCAGGACACTAAATTGAAGTTCTCCTGTTGCCCTGTCCATTGCGTACACTGATTGTTCGGTGCGATCGCAAATCCATAGCATTTCTTGGGTGACTGCTAAATTCTCTATCCCAACTCCAGGGGCATAAAATCTGGTAATCTCTTTTCGTGTTTCGCGGTCATAAACCAAAATGTAGCCCAGCCTTTGGCAGCTGACATAAACTGTTGTTTCCCAAACAGCAACGCCGTCAGCCGGATAAGGCAATGTCACAAAATGTTCCAGACCCAAAGCATTGAGCTTGCACAAGTAAACACTATTTTCTCGGCTCACCCACAGGGAATCTTCCCATACCGCTAAACCAGTGACATCGGTAAATTCTTTAACTTGATGGGGATTGAGAATTTTGCTGTTGTCAGAGGTGGGATCAATCTCCAGTAGATGCCCTTTAATACTGTCAATGGCAATGAGTCTATCTTTAATGAAAGTAATGCCACACAGGGTAGCAGCAGTAAGCGGTCGAATTGTTTTTTGCCCAAACATCTGGCTAACGGTCAAAGTGGGGAGTGCAAAACTCATATTAAGCATATTTATTGAATGGTTTAGCACGCCTGGGTAATTCAAAATTCAAAATTCAGCTGGAAAAGTTTGCTAGATTTGGAAACCCTAATGGCACTCCAGTTTACTTGAGCAGCGAAATACGCAAGGGACTGGCTCAACTTTCCGCAAAATTAAAAATGAAGAAATGCAATCGTGCCATACATCCTGGCTATTGACTACGGGATGAAATGAAAGGAATGGCAGCCTAAAATTAATTGTGACATATCCTCTGTAACAAAGCTTCAAAGCTCTATTACTCATAATTATCGGTAAAATGTGTTCCGATTAACTCTTTCGTGAGAAATAATACTATGTCAAAATTGGAGGATTTACAAATGTTAAGAATTACATATATATTTATCAAGAAAAGCAGCGGAAAAAAACTTCTCACTCTTGAACTGCTGCCACCAGAGCAAGCGTGGGTTTAAGACCCCACTTAACCCGGATTTCTCACGCATAGTGTAGTCAGAGGGGTGTGGGAGGTGTGGGGAGTGTGGGGAGTGTGGGGAGTGTGGGGAGTAAAACTTCTTCCCCATCCTCCCACACCTCCCACACCCCTTGGATTTCTCACTTGTGAGAAATCCAGGTTAAGGATAGTTCAGTGACTTCAATGACTTAAATTCATTCGGGGTCTAATCCCCAACAGAAAAGTTCCTTCGCCTGCTTCACATATCTAGGCGATCGCCTTAATGTAACTTTAGAAGATGGAATTCCTGCCATCACTAAATTATGATCGAATTTTGTAACCATTTGCTGTGACCTACACGATGTCTGCTAATTCTCTGCCCGAAGGTGCCGCCGTTTGGCATAGTTTAGAAGTTGATAAAGCGCTAGACCTGCTCGATAGTAATGCAGACAGTGGCTTAACACCCCAAGAAATTCAACAGAGGTTGCAAAAATACGGCCCCAACGAACTTGAAGAAACTGCTGGCCGTAGTGCTTGGGAAATTCTGCTAGATCAGTTCAAGAACATTATGTTGTTGATGCTGATTGGCGTAGCTCTGATTTCTGGGTTTTTAGACCTGATGGCTTTGCGGGCGGGCGATTTGAAGCCCGGTGAAGTGCCATTTAAAGATACGATCGCTATCTTAGCAATTGTGATTCTCAATGGCATACTCGGCTATGTCCAAGAAAGCCGTGCCGAAAAAGCCTTGGCAGCCCTAAAAAAAATGACTTCTCCCTTAGTACGGGTCATCCGCGACACCAGACTGGTGGAGATAGCAGCCAAGGAACTAGTTCCAGGGGATGTAATGCTGCTGGAAGCTGGAATGCAGATAGCTGCGGATGGGCGTTTAATAGAACAGTCTAATTTACAAGTGCGTGAGTCGGCATTGACTGGTGAAGCCGAAGCGGTGAATAAACAGGCATCACTAAAATTGCCGGAAGAAACATCATTAGGCGATCGCCTTAATGTCGTGTATCAAGGAACCGAAGTAGTCCAAGGACGCGGTAAGGTTCTGGTGACTAACACCGGCATGACAACAGAATTAGGCAAAATTGCTGCGATGTTGCAGGCGGTGGAAAGTGAACCTACGCCGTTACAGCAACGCATGACTCAACTGGGTAATGTCCTGGTTACGGGTTCTTTAATTCTCGTGGCGATCGTCGTCGTTGGTGGTGTCATCAAGGACGGAGGTTTTAAAAACATCCAAGAACTTTTGGAAGTTTCCTTGAGTATGGCGGTTGCTGTGGTACCAGAAGGTTTACCAGCTGTAATTACCGTTACATTGGCACTGGGAACCCAGCGAATGGTGCGCCAAAATGCCTTGATTCGCAAACTGCCAGCAGTAGAAACATTAGGTTCTGTAACCACCATCTGTTCTGATAAAACCGGCACCCTGACTCAAAATAAAATGGTCGTGCAATCGGTTTATACCAATGACAAAACTTTTCGCGTCACCGGCGAAGGTTATGCTCCTACAGGGGACTTTCAGTTAAATGGTCAAAAAGTTTCCTTAGAGGAGTCTCCAGAAATTTCCGCATTATCAGTCGCCTGTGCTGTTTGTAATGATTCAGTGTTGCAAAAAGAACAAGGTGAATGGGCAATTTTGGGAGATCCGACAGAGGGGGCATTAGTTACCCTGGCGGGAAAAGCCGGAATCGAAAAAGACCAGTGGAACAGTAAGTTACCTCGTGTTGCCGAGTTTCCCTTTTCCTCAGAACGGAAGCGGATGAGCGTGATTTCTCAAGTGGAGGGAGTCGCCACAGGTGAAGCATCTTCGAGAGGCGTTGACCCAGCGATCGCCGGTTTTCTCCAATCTGAACCTTACTTAATGTTTACCAAAGGTTCTCCAGAGTTAACCTTGGCACGATCCACTCAGATTCATTTGGGCAATCACTCAGCCCCCTTAACCGAAGAACAACGCCAGAAAATTTTGGCAGAAAATGACCTGATGGCGAGTAAAGGTTTACGGGTACTAGGTTTTGCCTACAAATCTCTCGCGGAAATTCCACCGGACGGTTCAAGCGAGGCATCTGAGCAAGAATTAGTGTGGCTGGGATTGGTGGGAATGCTGGATGCGCCACGCCCAGAGGTGAGGGCAGCAGTCCAAGAATGTCGAGATGCAGGTATTCGCCCAGTGATGATTACTGGCGACCACCAATTAACAGCACGAGCGATCGCTACCGATTTGGGAATTGCCCAAGAAGGCGATCGCGTTCTCACCGGTCAAGAATTGCAACGGATGAGTGATGAGGAACTAGAGCAAAACGTTGACCTAGTGAGCATTTATGCTAGGGTTTCCCCAGAACACAAACTGCGAATTGTCCAAGCTTTGCAACGTCGGGGACGATTTGTAGCGATGACCGGCGATGGTGTTAACGATGCCCCAGCCCTCAAACAAGCCGACATCGGTATTGCAATGGGCATTACTGGCACTGATGTCAGTAAAGAAGCCAGCGATATGGTGTTACTTGATGACAACTTCGCTACAATTGTCAGCGCCACCAAGGAAGGTAGAGTTGTTTATACCAACATCCGCCGCTTTATTAAATACATCTTGGGCAGTAATATTGGTGAAGTTCTGACAATTGCCGCTGCACCCTTAATTGGTTTGGGAGGCGTTCCCCTGACTCCCTTACAAATTTTGTGGATGAACTTGGTGACAGACGGTTTACCAGCCTTGGCATTAGCTGTGGAACCTCCAGAACCGGATGTCATGCAACGTCCGCCTTTTAGCCCCCGCGAAAGTATTTTTGCTAGGGGGTTGGGTTCTTACATGATTCGCATTGGGATCATTTTTGCCATTATCAGCATTGCCTTAATGTGGTGGGCTTATCAACATACCCATGCTGCTGGGTATCAGGGCGATCCCGAAGCTTGGAAAACAATGGTATTTACTACCTTGTGTATTGCCCAAATGGGACATGCGATCGCTATTCGCTCCAATAACCGACTGGCCATTGAGATGAATCCCTTCTCTAATATATTTGTACTAGCGGCTGTTGTCGTCACCACGATTTTGCAGTTGATGCTAGTTTATGTCCCACCCCTGCGAGATTTCTTTGGTACTCACTACCTGAATATGCAGGAATTGGGCGTTTGTATTGGTTTCAGTGCTTTAATGTTTGTCTGGATTGAAGCTGAGAAGATATTTCTGCGGATTATGGGCAAGAAGGCTGTGTAAATTGGGCATGGGGAATTGGGAATGGGAAATGGGGCATTGGTTATTCTCTTCTACCCCTCTAAGTCTTTTACTTCTTATTTTTCTCCATCCTTCCTAATGCTCAATTCCCAATTCCCAATTCCCAATCCCTGCTATGTACCTGAAAACTCTAAACCTCCGACAATTTCGCAATTATCAAGACCAAAAGGTTGAATTTACTGCTGCCAAAACAATTTTGGTAGGTAATAACGCTCAGGGAAAATCGAATTTGTTGGAGGCGGTGGAGTTGCTAGCGACATTGCGATCGCACCGCATGACCCGCGATCGCGATTTGGTTCAAGAAGGGGAAGCTATAGCCCAAATTAATGCCACCCTTGAGCGACAAACAGGCGTTAGTGACCTGACTTTAACCCTCCGGCGCAATGGTCGTCGGAGCGTTGCTCTCAATGGTGAGTCTATCCGCCGTCAAATGGATTTTCTTGGCGTTCTCAACGCAGTGCAGTTTTCCAGCCTGGATTTAGACCTAGTACGCGGCGGCCCGGAGGGTCGCCGCAACTGGTTGGATACACTCTTAATTCAACTCGAACCAGTTTATGCTCACATTTTGCAGCAGTATAATCATGTATTACGCCAGCGCAATGCCTTTTTAAAACGCCATGTAGAGACTTTGGATGCAACGTCTCTACACTCAGAACTAGCAGTGTGGGATGCACAGTTAGCTACCACAGGAACTAGGGTAATTAGAAGACGCGATCGCGCCATAGAAAGATTAGCTCCTATTGCTAGTGCTTGGCACGCCAGTATTAGCGGCAGTACAGAAATTCTGCAAATCAATTACGTGCCTAATATTCCTTCAGAGGATAACCATCCAGAAGAAGTACAGCAAGCTTTTTTAGCAAAAATCCAGCAGCGAGCCGTTGCTGAAATGCACCAAGGTACTACTCTTGTCGGCCCCCATCGAGACGAAATAGAATTAACTATTAACCAGACACCCGCTCGTCAATACGGTTCTCAAGGTCAACAACGAACCCTGGTTCTAGCCTTAAAATTAGCCGAATTACAATTAATTGAAGAAGTTGTCAAAGAGCCACCATTACTATTACTTGATGATGTTCTTGCCGAACTAGATTTATCCCGCCAAAATCAATTGCTTGATGCTATTCAAGACCGCTTTCAAACCCTGATTACTACCACTCACTTGGGTTCTTTTGATTCCCAGTGGTTAAAGTCTTCCCAAATTCTTTTTGTGAAAGCAGGAGAAATAATCGCAAATTAATAATGATTTAGGATTAGCCCTTTCAAGATGACTCTAAAATCTCTTTTTTTCTCTGTGTTGGGCCAGTCGCTACAACGGTGAGAACCCCTGCAACGTAATGGCTTCTTTGCACCTCTGAGGTTTAAAAGTAATTTATTTAACTATCTAACAACTATAAAACACATAGATGAAAAGGGATTTGTTAACCGTTTAATTCCTTAAAAATGGTCTGATTGACAATAATTATTATTTATGTACCAGGCTTAAACCCTAATTTTTTTCTATTAGTTATTGATGTTTTTCTAACCTTTTAAAAACGTTGAGAATCAGAAAAGTCAGCAGAGTACCAATCAATCCTAACTGCCACAAACCACAACCGGAAGCAATTCCCAATGCAGCCGAAACCCAGATAGCTGCTGCTGATGTGAGTCCGTGAATTTCAAGTTGCTGTGATTCTTGAGAAGATTGGCGCACAATTTCTCCAGCGCCGAGAAATCCTACACCGGCTGCAATTCCTTGAATGACACGGCTAAGTGCATCAGGACTATTTTGCAACCCTGCTGTTTGCATAATTATCAAGGTAAACACAGCTGAACCTAGACTCACCAGCATGTGAGTTCTTAAACCGGCTGGTTTGCGGCTAATTTGGCGTTCTAAGCCGATAATCGCTCCTATAAATAACGCAAAGCATAATCTGAAGCTGATATTTAGCCAATCATTAGTTGCAATGTAGTAAGTGTTTGGCAATGTTTAGTCTGGTGTAAATAATTTTATATAAGCTAAGTGGGCGTAAATAATTGTCGTTGGGATCAGGCAATAGGCAATCTTGCTACAGTCAATAGGTATAAGGGTTTTAGCCTAGTTCATTTTTCTTTACATAGTTTGATTCTATTGCGCCAACTTATTTACATAGTACAGCACGGGGAAATCCAGTTGCCATCTCAATTAACAAGACTTGGGAAAAATACCTTTGTTAAAGGTTGGCAAATTTCCGCTAGAGTGTACTAGGTTAATTATTAATATTTTTACAAAATAGTGCAAAAATATTTTACTCTTTATATTGGTGGAGTCTAATTCAACGGTTGTAATTGAAAGTTTATATCATCTAGTCATCTGCTTTGTTTTTTGAACTTAATCTTGGCTTAATAGGCAATAAGGGTTTTGTAAAAAATCAAATATAAGTACTAAGTTGAGATTCTTTCAATTCAGTGATACTTTTTTAGATGTAAATTAACATCTTCCATTCTTAAGATTATTTTCCACTTAAGATATTTTGTTATCAAAACTAAATAAAGTTTCCGTTATTAAATTATGACAGCGATCGCAATCTGGGTAAACGACATGAATATGAGCTTGATTAAATAGTTATCTCAACTATTTTAAATGAATGAACTATAAAATTTTACCTTAAATTGCTAGATTTAACCCATACACTAAATAATTAAATGTGATACTGACATCTACAACTCTGGCTACAAATAGACAACTAACAAATTGAGTGGACAAACTCTACTGGCTAGACCAAATTAAATTACAAGACCGCGCCAAAGTAGGTGACAAAGCATTTTACTTGAGCAGAATCATGCAGCGTGGCTATCCGGTGGTGCCTGGTTTTGTCGTTTCGGCAGAAATTTTGCGGCAATTTCTTGAAAATCTCAATAGTTCAGAGTCATTAGTAGCTGACTTACCCCATTCTTCGTTACATCTAGATGTTACTAATTGGCGGCAACTTCAGCAGGTAGCTGGTCGCTTGCGCCAAGAAATTCTCACTGCGACTGTGCCGCAGCAGTGGGTGAGTACAATTTTCCAAGCAGCTAAGGAATGGCAAACTAGCTGTCTGATTCTTCGACCTACCTTATCAATATCAAATACGACTCCAGGTATAAAGAATATATCTGGTTTGCTGGAGTCGGTGTTTTGCCAGTGCGAACCTGAAGCGATCACTTGGGCGTTAAAGCGCACTTGGAGTCAGATATTTCGTGCCAGAAGTCTCCTATATTGGCAACGAGCAGGAATTAATCTACAACAAATAAATCTAGCAGTTTTGGTGCAACCTGTTGAGAATGCGATCGCCAGTGGTTTGCTCAAAGCCAACTCCTCTGGCTGGGAAATTGAAGCTACTAGGGGATTAGGAATTGCGATCACTCTTGGCGAAGTCCAGCCAGATATTTACTACATTCAACAGGCAACGGGGGTTGTGCTTGAGCAACAGTTAGGCAATAAAATGCTGGCTTATGGTGTGAATGATGCAGCATCTGAAGCTTTTTCGCAACCCACACCTAACTCAGTGCTAACACCAGATCATATTTCTCTAAATACCTACGTACTTCAAAAAGCCCAACAAGAACAGTACGCTTTACAAGAAGAATATTTACAGCAAATAATTGCTCTGGGAACTCAACTAGTAAGTGAACTAGGCAAAACTTTCACTATTAAATGGACTATTGCTCAACAAACCACATCTAACAAACTCTACATCACACAAGTTAGTTCTCCCCAATCTGTAATTCCCCACGGACAATTCATCAGGGGACTAGGAGCAGCAGGGGGACGTGTTGTGGCCAATGCCTTAGTAATTAATAATTCACAACAGAAACCCGAACAACTACCCAAGGATGTGATTTTAGTAGTACCAACAATCACTCCTGATTGGCTACCATTACTACACCAAGTTGCTGGTATTATCACAGAACAAGGTGGATTAACCAGCCATGCCGCAATTCTGGCGAGAGAATTAAGGATCACAGCAGTAGTAAACGCAACATCTGCCACAACCTTAATCCAAACGGGCGAACGACTACTGCTTGATGGCGACAGAGGAGAAGTTTATCGCATCAAAGGAGACTCAAAGGAGGAGATGGAGAAAGAGAGAGAAGAAAAACTTCTTTCCCCATATCACCCCAACCCGAAAGCGCCCTATCCTACTTTTACTTCTCATCTACCCATGATTGCTACCCAACTACTGGTTAACTTGAGTCAGTCCAGTTTAATAGAACAAGTGCAAAGCTTCCCTGTAGATGGCGTGGGATTATTGCGCTCAGAATTGATGGTATTAAATATATTGGACGGACAACATCCCAATAGTTGGATTTTAGGCGGTCGTCAGGCAGAATTATTAGAGTTATGGTCTGAGCAGATTAGGCAATTTGCTCGTGCTTTTGCACCAAGACCAGTTTTTTATCGTTCTTTAGATTGGCGATCGCAGGATTTACCATCATTGAGTGATAATTTAGAATATTCACCCCAGTCGATGTTGGGTGAACGCGGCACTTTCAGCTATTTACGAAATCCCGCAGTGTTTGAGTTAGAACTGCAAGCTTTAGCGAGGGTACAGCAGGCTGGTTACAGCAATGTCAACCTACTATTACCTTTTGTGCGGACTGTAGAAGAATTTGTTTTTTGCCGTCGCAAAGTTGAGCAAGCTTTTTTAACCCAGGTGTCGCAGTTTCAATTGTGGATGATGGCGGAAGTGCCAAGCGTACTATTTTTGCTGCCGGAATATGTGAAAGCAGGTGCAGCCGGAATTTCCATTGGTACAAACGACCTAACCCAATTATTGCTCGGAGTGGATCGAGAACAAGGACAGCTAGCAAAAGTATTTAATGAACGTCATCCCGCAGTTATGGGTGCGATCGCTCAACTGATCCAAATGGCTAAAAGTGCCGGTATACCTTGTTCAATCTGCGGTCAAGCACCAGCCCTCTATCCAGAAATCATCGATAAATTAGTGGAATGGGGCATAACTTCCATTTCTGTTGAACCGGAAGCAGTTGAGCGAACATATCAGGCGATCGCTCGTGCTGAACAACGCCTAATTTTAGCAGCAGCGCGTCGTCAACAATAGGCGCAAGGGTATAAGAAACGCCTGATGAATAAATTTATTAAGAAGTATTATCTCTCAAAATACTTTGTCACACAATGAATTACAGTCTTTTACACAAGAAAAGCGATTTAAGTAGATGGGCGTGACTAAATATAATATGTTCTGTAATTGCGAACAATGATTTTTCTAGGTTAGCTCGCACTAAAAGCTGACGAAATTATTTTGAAATATTTTCCGAAAGGCAAGGTATTTTCTCTGTAGTCTATATAGATTTTATTTTTATGCGCTAGGGCGGAAACTAGTCAAAATCTTTGGAGATCCTATTCATAGTTTAGATTTACTTTGGCAAAACAGAGATATTTTTAATAAGTTTTGATTGATTTGGAGTTGAATTTATGAATAAAAAAATTCTCGTATTTATTACAACAGCAATTGTGGCTTGTATTTCCATTGCTAGTCTGACAGCAACAATTGTAACTTGGGATTCGTGGACAGATTCACAAACTTCAAAAGCTGTAGCTCAAAAAACTAATAGTTGCCCTGGTGCTTCAACAAAGACGTGCTTGGATATTGATGTTTATGAAGCTCTAAATATCATGCCAAGAGAAAATAGACCATTATTAAACCCAAGTCTTGGAGCTCAATACGGTGGAACTTCTTCTCCTCCCAATCCATTAGTTATTAAATCAGGAGAATCGGTAAACTTTTTTATTGGCCCTCAATACTTCTTACCTGCATCCTATCAAGAAAATGGTACAAAGTATGTTCCTCATGTTGGTGCTGGTACCACATGGCCAATTTTATATCCTAGCTCAACAACTTTTACGAATAATAAGGTGACATTTAACTCCGGCATTTCATCAAATCCGCAAACAGTAGTAAAACAATTTTCACACGCAGGCCCAACGGATGAGCCTCCTTCCCCTGCTTCTGCTCAATACTTAATTGCTAGTGGCCCCATAACTTATAATAATCTGGGAGAGTTTGTGGCAACAGCAAGAATTCAAATGATCAGACACTTTTGGATAGGTTGCTCTCCTTCTAGCTGGTTATTCGTACCGAACAAAAATGACTTATGTTCCGTTGGACAATCCCAAGGAGGACATAGTGCCTCAAATCAAGATAAGCTGATTGATATCACTGTTTCTCGCCTGATTAAAGTAGTTCCTAGTATCACGATTAATCCTAATTTACCGATTAATCCTAGTTTCCCAATTAAATTAAATCCATAAGCGACTTCCAGACGAAATACTTTTCAAACGTCCCTAAAGCAGCGAATAGTAATCATCGTTGGTGTTGTACATAGCACATTCAGCTTTATACAACACCGTCAAAATGTTTGTTCAATATCGATAAATTGCTACAACAGGTGTGCTATATGGAACCTGTTCTGGAGGAACAGCGTAAACCGTGCCACCATTTAATAAAGTATGAGCAGCAACAAAATCCAACAAATCTTCATCACCAGTTTCTTTTTCTGGGTGCAAATAAACCGTTTCTGAGGTTGGATCGAATAAACCCCACTGTTGTTGACCAACTGCAACTAATAATGAATCCACTCGTTGGTAATAAGCTGCTGAGACAATTTCTTTCAGGTTGTTAGATGCTTTACCAGTATCACCACCAAACAATTCGTGAAATTGCTCTAAAAACTCTTCTTGAGACTTCTGGAAATCAGCCTCGACAATCGGCCAAGCTTGGTCATGCAACTCTTGGGCACTGAGAATTTCTGGATTACCAGTAATAGCTTCATCCATCAAATGTTGGTAACTATTTGCCTGTCTATATAAAGGCAAGAGATACTCGACCCCAGCCAGTACCAAAGGCGCTTTTTGCGATCGCAGTTTCTCGTGTAATGCGTGATCGATAATCTGAAAGAATTGTAGTATGTATTCTTGTTGTTTATCTCTGTCTGGACTTCCCTGACCGTGAAATGTGCCTGACTGCGAAAAAGGATTAGTGGTTCCTCCTTTTGATGGTGCGAGGTGGAACTCACCTTCTTGGGCAGTCTCGTCTATTTGCAGAGCTTCATCTCGACTTTTAGGGAGATTTTCTACTTCCACCTCATTAACACTGTAGCGTGTTCCTTCAAAGAATCTGACATCTTTTTGGCTCAACGCCAGCATATAAAAGCGACCATTGCCATTTAAAATTGGCAGCAGTGGCTTGATGTGAAATCGGTCTGTAACCACAACCAACTCTTGAAAATCAATTGGCAGAGGATAATAGCGAAAAATATTTTCAGAAATAAAAATCGCTAACCCTGGTTCTCCCTTTTGCTCCCAAAACTCTTGGGTATCAATTTCATGGGATTTTTCCAATAATGCGATCGCATCTTTCTCCTCCAAACCCGCATCAACTAAACGAGTCTCTGCTTCCTTGACCAAATTTTTAAACCGAATTGGGTTTTGTCGCACTTCTGGCCCGGCTGGGTGCGTTGGCATATAAATTGAAACACAATTCCCTTTTGGCTGTTCTATTAATGTCTTTATTTCTTCTCTAGAAATTAACTCCATAAGATACCCCTCCTATAAACGGATCAAAAACATCAGATCAGACCATCGATATTCAACGATCTGATAGGACGCTATTCTCAGATGGTGGTGGTCAAAGTCCGACCGTTTGCTTCTGAGTTTATTTCACCTTAAGGAGGGTTTAATTGCATCTTTCTTTTGATAGGCAATATTCATCAATGGAATTACTAATGAAAACCCCAAATTTAAAATCTGAAATCGCTAGGAATATCAAATGTTTGGCGTGTTAGAGTTAGTGCTTTCTGACTTGATCCCGATTCTACTACCTGGCTTGCTAAGACCTAAAGTTACTCGTTTCATAATCCAGTACAAACCTGCAAGTACCACAAAGGTGATGGCAATAATTACTAAGGGTTGTTTTCCCAAAATTTCTTCTACCCCTTTAGTAAGTAAGGCATCGGGTTGAGTAATAAAATCCCAACTGTTGAAACGTAAAAATCGCCCCCAATAAACACCAACAGCGCAGAGAAAATGTGTAATTAACTCAACGCGCCAAATCCATTGACTCTTACCGATGCGATGTAGGTAGTAACCCCAATTAATTAACGATATTACGTAAGCTTCAAATCCACCGAGAATTACTAGTAAATACAGAGGTATGAGTATTAAAGTAATCATCCACACAGATTGAATTGTGCGGATATCATCTATCAAGTGGATTACATCGGTCAACAAATACGGTGCATTTGGTAAGAAAGCATAGAAAACTAAGAATCCTAGCCACCAAAGCCAAGTGCCACCGCGCCTCATGCGAAATAGCCACACACTCAAAGCCAAAGGTATAAAAGCCAGAAATAAATTCCAAGTCATCCAACTCATATTAATTTGCAATACTTGTATAATTCTGGCTATCAATTCTTCTTTCATAGGTGCTAACTCAGAAGATGTTTGATTGTTTTAGATTGACTCTGTAATGTTAGTGTTAATAACCTCAGTGATTGACTGATGAAATTTTTACCCCCAAGGAAATTTCTTTACTCTAAGATCAGACAAGGCTTTTGTGTCGCTTAAAAGGAAATGCACACTTAATATTATGTCTGAAATTTCTAGTTTTTATGTGTTTCATACTGGGGGATGAAATTTATCAATCAATCAGCTTAAATCACTAGTATAGCCAGAAAATCATCAGGGTAAAATCTACCACTGAGACGAAGCCTGAGCAACTAAAACGCCACGAATAACTTCTAGTGGACTTTTTTAATTGCAATGTTGCCCCTGTCCTGGGTATCATACATATTTATTCCATTTTGTCCTGCGAGAGTTCCAGAAGCACCTTAAAACTTTTGCCAAGACCCATATCCCCAAACTCTTGGCTATGCTGTACATACAAGTCTTCTAGAGTCGTTTCACAGACTTTTGATTCCCTTAAAAAAAGGGGTGGTTTCATACGAAGAAAGAAAAATATATAAGTCTAGATTTTTAATTTTGTGGCACGGCTTTTCCCCCTCTCCAAACCTCTCCCCGTTGGCGTTAGCCTGCCGTTAGGCAAGCGGAGAGAGGCTTTGAAACACCGTTTTAGTTTTTCTCTACTTGTATAAAACCACCCTAAAAAAGGCTACGGTGTACACACAAGTCTTTAAAAGTTGCCCCACAAGCTTTTGATCTCCCCAACCCTCCTTAAAAAAGGGGGCAAAAACCTCTCAAAGTCCTCCAATTTATCGGAGGATTTAGGAGGAGCTACAACATTTTGGTTTTCTAGAGAGATGTGTACACCGTAGCTAAAAAAGGGGGGCAAAAGAAGCTCTCAAATCACTAACGTACTAGCACTCGACTACGGGGGCCGATCGCTTGTTTGGGTGAAGCGGGTATTGTGCAGCTATTGGTAGAATCCTGTGAACAAGCAGCTTGAGCAAGGGTTGCAGGGTTAACCATTACTTGATTACCCTCTAAGGAATTACCGTTACTGAATTCCATATTCGGTGTAGTAGAAAGTGACGGAGAATTACTCCTTGTAGCTGTCGGGGAAGCGATCACACTTCCATTATCAACTACTGGTGTAACAGTGAATTCATTTCCACCATCAACTATTGGTGTAACAGTAAATTCGCTTCCACTATCAACTATTGGTGTAACAGTGAATTCACTTCCACCATCAACTATCGTTGGCAGAGTAGATGTACTACCACCGCTAATTACTGGCGGGGGAGTAGGTGTACTATCACCACTAACTACGGGTGCTGGAGTAGGCGTGTTACCACCAACGGGTGTAGGAGTTATGAGGGTTGCATTTGCAGGTACTTTGATGGTTATCCTCGCCAGGGGGGAGTTAGTCATTTCCAAAGAAGTAACCTTTGGCGAACCTGGGATATCGGACTTGAAATCAAAGACAGTGGGGGTTGCGCCACCATTGCGATCACTATATCTGACTCCATATCCACTCACTTCAAAGGTTCCCTGATATTGATTTCCGGTTTTTGGATCGGTGACAGTACCAGTGTATAAGGCTTTTGTGAGATTAAATTCATCCTGAACTACTCCTTGAAATGTGGTTCCTGCTAATCTTCCCTGATATTTATAGGGTGTTAACTCACCGCCAGAGAGAATTGGCGAATTCAGAACGCCATTAAAGGAGACAATCGGAATGCCTTTAAAGTCAACAAAGTAATGCAAACTACCATCAGAGCGTGTTTGTACCTTCACATAGTCTGACTTGTATACAGGAACGTAATTAGGATTGTTCTTAGTACCTAAATTCCGTGAGTAAGTTCCCGCGTCATCTGTATCAACACGAGTCGTACTGCCATTGAAATTAGGATTAATGCTGGGAAGCTGGATAGTACCTGATAATGTACCAGTGCTTTGAATGGTGATTTGAGCAAAAGCACTTGTTCCAGATGAGGCAATGATAACTGCGGCTAAACTGCTGCTGCTAACAACTGCACAACCCAATTTAGTTAATGAATCTAATTTCATGAAAAATTTGCTCCTTTAATCACATATAAAAAAAATACGCGCAGCTTTTCGTTCCTTTTATTAGGCAATGCAAGCATTTCATACTGAATTGGTCAGTACGAAAATAGCGCTTTTTATTACATTTTCATCAGTATAAAGTTAAAACCGGAAAGTTGCTCTTAATGCTCCAACGACTAAAGTATCGTTAGCAGCATTGTGATCGGGATTGAAAATGACGAATAAGCCTGGAGTCAGGGCAATATTGTCGCTCAACTGGGCGCGGTAAAAAAGTTCTACGTGAATTGATGTGTCACTACGTCCACCTGCTGTTCCCCCATCAGAAAAGTTGGGGAAATTGAAGCCATCGGGTAAAGTACTCGAAGTAATTTTGGGCGGTTGTCCGACGAGAACGCCCCCTAAATTTCCAGGACGCAGCAAATTGGGAAAGGCCGCGAACACCATCCAGTTTGTAGTTTCTACACTTCCAGGAAGGTTGAATGGTTTAGAAGAAGTAAAGCCACCCCAACCGCCCAATTGCAAGTTAGGGTTAATTCGCCAAGCAACCGTCGCGCCAATGGCTTGAGTATCAAAAGCTGTTGCATCTGCAAAAGGCGAAATCAGTTGAGAATCGCCGATACCACCTCCTAATAAGCCATCTGGGGAGTGGGAATAAAGATAATGTACGCCGATATCGATGTTATCGGTGGGTGCTAAACTTAACTGAGCGCCAGCAGTTAATCTACCGCCGAATAGTCCGCCCTGGTTGATATTGCCAGAAAAACTAGGAATTTCTGCACTATAAACGCCTTGTAAACTGATGCGATCGCTAATTTGCCAATCAAAGCCTATACCGCCAGTGCCGTTGCCAATACTTAAAATCGGGTTACGCTGACCAAATAGAGAAATTGCACCGTCGCTAGAACCTTCTAAAGGACTAATACCTCGAAAGGTGTTAATGGGGTTGACTCCCGCCGTACCTACGACAATTCCCAAGTTATCCGAGACGACAAATCGATAAGATAAGTCACTAATAACTAGATTGTTGTCTGTATTTGACTCGAAACCCAACCGCCCCATATTGGTAGATAGCAACGCTGCATTAGAACCCAAATTACCCGCAGACAAGCCTGTTAAGAGCAAATCTCGTCCTGTAAATGAAGTTGCTAAGGTTAGTTGGGTGCTACTTGTAAAAGTCAGATTGGTTTTTCCCTGACGTTCAGGGACTCCATCTCTAGGAAACAAATCCACATCGGGGCTATTGGTTCCCTGAACGCTAAAAACGGCTTGACCAAATAATCTGGTAGTTGTGGAAAACTGATTGGCTTGTAATTCAGTAGTCCGGTTTTCTACAGCCTCAACACGCTGCTGTAATTGCTGCAACTCTGCTTTAAATTCGCTTTGCAACCTTTGCAGCAGGATTAAATCTTCACTATTAACAGTATTAATTTTATTATTAGCGTAGGCGTAGCCCGCACTTCTCTGCGAGACGCTCCGCGAACGGCTGCGCTCAGTGACCACCGCAGGCATCGCTTCGTTAATCTTCTCTAAACAAGCATTTAAACCAACCGCAAATTCATAACGACTGATAGTGCGGTTTCCCAGATAATTCCCATCGTGGTATCCCGCAATGCAGCCATAGCGTTCTACTAGAGATTCCAAAGCATCAAAAGCCCAGTCGGAAGGTTGTACGTCTTTAAGTTGTGACACCGATGTGACTTGAGACATTTGGTTGTCTGAGTCAGGAGGCTGAGAAGATAGAGAGAATTCTTCTGTATTTTCCTGGTTCTGTGCAACTTCTGTGACAGCTTGAGTATTTTTTAACTCAGGTAAATTAGGGGAATTTATAAATTGAATTTTTTCTCTGCTTTTTTTAAGTATATTTTCGTACTTATACTTTATAGCTGATGAAGTAGTTATATCTGGCTGCACAAATTCAGGTGGTGTAATTTCAGCAGGCGATAGAACTTGAGATAAATTTTCTTGTGTTGACTGCTGCACCAGATTATCTGGCGTGATTACAGGCTGTTCTGGTAAATTAAGGGCAGAGATTGGCCCTGTTGCTAGCACACCCGCCATCAGTAGACTAATATCACTCATGGTATTTCATTTGACTTGCACCAATATTTCTTTTGACAGACAAAGTTGGTGTATATCAGGAAAATTTATGAAAAAAGAGTGATAAAAATTACTATGACTGGGGTGGAGGCAGGGGAGCAGGGGGACAAGGGGGAATGGCAGTAAGAAAAGCTGAAACCTCCTTGCTGGAATGGTGTGGGAGGTGTGGGAGGTGTGGGAGGTGTGGGAGGTGTGGGAGGCAATGCAGCATTTGTTGATATGCAGTTATTCAATTTCTCCTCTTTCTCCCCACACTCCCCACACTCAAAAAGCAAGTTATATCAGGGCTTTGCGATTAACAAGCGTGCCATTCGGGACAAGAGGTGAGAACTTGAAATAAGTCTTTCCCCTTGTCCCCAATTCTCCTTGTCCCCAAGTCCTCTTCCCAATTCCCAATTCCCAGATAAATTATTCTGGCTGGCTACAATACTTATTCATCTGATTGACTAACGTATCTGACTGCTTGCCAAGAGTTGTAGCTGTTGTCAGTGCTGAGTCAATTTCGGTTCTAGCCTTTTGGATTTTTTCTCTACCCGATTCTGAAGCTTCTGCTGTCTTGGTTGCACCAAGCGCTCTACCGGCTTTGGCGATCGCTTGACTAAGATTCTGAAAAATATTGACAAAACCGCTTTGATATTCTTTTAGCTTGGGATCTTTTAAATTCAGTTCCTTAATCGATTTAGTCACAAATTCTAAATCTTTAGACAGTTGTATGCTGGTGATGACTTGCCTTCCTTTATTGTTATCAATCAGAGAAGTTCCGGCATTTACAACTCGAATCAGTCGCTGGCACTGAGAAACTTTATTTTCGCTGCAACTGGTAACGAACAAAGCGATGCTCAGGCTAACAGGAGCAATAACAGTATATTTATGTAAAACAGACATTAACACCCCAACAGCAATAAAACCCAAAATATAGTATCTAATATTACGGGCAATGGGCAGAGAGAATAGTGGATGATTCTTTAAACTCCACTTCTGTGCCCATGCCCGAATGACACTAAGATAAGCGCAAACCCCTTATTAACTGGCTTTTGAGTGTGGGGAGTGTGGGGAGAGAAGGGAGAGGGGGGAGAGAGGGGAGAGAGGGGAGTGTGGGGGGTCAGATTTCTTCCCCATCCTCCCACACCTCCCACACATCCCACACCTCCCACACCTACCTCAGACAAAGGTTTCACGTTTTCCTAGTGCCATTGGCCCATGCCCCAATCTCAAATTACCAATCTATGGGCAAACCTAACTGGTCTAAAGTAGCACCATCTTGCAAAAGTGGCTGAATATTGCTATCTATTTGAATTCGACCACCAGAAAGCACCAAAGCGCGTTGCGTAACTCTACCTAACCAATGTAGATCGTGGGAGGCAATTAACATCACCTGGACTGGTAACTTTAACAAAACTTGCGCTAAATGTCGTCGCCATGCTGGATCGAGACCGTTAGTCGGCTCATCCAAAATTAGAATTGTCGGGTCTAGGGCTAAAATTGAGGCTAGGGCAGCAAGGCGTTTTTGCCCACCAGAAAGTTCGTGGGCAGAACGATTAGCGTAGGCTTCTAGTCCGAAATCAGCTAATAACTGCCGGGCGCGATCGCTAGCCTCGGCTGGTGACATTCCGTAGTTGCGTGGGCCAAAGGTAATATCTTCTAAGATGGTGGGCATAAATAGTTGGTCGTTGGCATCTTGAAAGCTAAAGCCAATTTGACGACGTATTTGGGGTAGAGTTTTAGGCTCTAACGGGATGCCATTAATGATAATTTTCCCCGTTTGGGGTTGTTTTAAGCCGATTAAGTTCTCTAGCAAGGTGCTTTTTCCAGAACCAGTTGCTCCCATCAAGGCGACGCGATCGCCTTTATTCAAAGTAAAAGAAATTTCTTGTAATACTGGCTCCTGGCGAGAATAGGCATAGACCAAGTTCTCAACTTCAACGACAGTTGCGTGGGGGTTATGGGTTGGTGGTTGGGGATTAGATGTTAAAGATTTCAAGATTCACAAACTCAATATTGCGGAGTGAGGATTGGGTTAAATTTTGTAAGAAGTTAGGGTTACAGTAGCAGCGATCGCACAAGCTAGTAATACGGCAAAACGCTCTTTCGGTCTGAGAGGAGAATCGATGGGCAATTGCCCGTTGTAACCGCGAATTACCATTGCCCCATAGACTCGTTCTGCCCTATCCAGACTGCGGAGATACAAGGCTCCAATCATGGCAGCACTGGCGTAGCGCAACCATCCCGCCGTTCCATTCAGACCACGTAATTGAGCGCTGCGCTGCATCCGGGTTACTTCTGAGAGCAAAATTTCCATATATTGCCCAGCTAACAACAAGTTTTCCTTTAAAGGTGCTGGTACGGGTAAGCCTTTCAGGGCTATACCAAAGCTGTGGGGCGGTAAGGTTAACAAAAAACTATTCATAGTAACTAGACAAACCAGCGAACGAAGCAGTAAAAAGCTGGCTCTTTCCCATCCCAAAGGCAAGGCTAGCAATGACAAAAAAATCAATTCTGTACCGAGTAATCCTCCCAAGTGGCGAATTGATACGCGCAACAGCCAAGCCCACAAAAGTGCGATCGCGGCATATACACCTAAGCAATACCAAGCATGATATTTTAGTAGCGCTGCTCCCACCACAATCACTAGAGACAGCTGCAAACGTAATGGCAAAGAAAGTTTAAGCATTCTTCGGTTTCACCACCTTGGCAATCCCAAAGGCTACAGCAAAGCAAACTGTAGCTCCCATAAGTCCAGCGATACTAGTACCAATTGGCCCCAAACCCTTAATACTATAGTCAGCTAAGGGAGTCGGCACAATTACCCGGACTTTCGCAGCTAAATCAATGAAACCTGTATTTTCAGCGACTTTTTCCAAACCATCAGGCCAGGCTGAGGCAAAGAGTGACAGTACTCCTGCAATCAAGAAAATGGTGACAATAGGCACTGACCAGCCACGAAATTCCTGCTGTTCCCCTGGTAATAAATCTGGTCGGGCTGTAGCTAAATAAGTCAGTACACCCCCAGTAATTATCCCTTCGCCAATGCCAATCAAAATATGCACGCCAGTCATAGCTGGTAAAACTATGGCTACAGGTGCAGTACCAGAAAGGGCTAACTCAATAGCACAAGCTATAGCAGCTACCACTACACTTACGCCAGCAGCTATACCAGCAGCTAGGGGTAAACGCCCTTTAAATCCCCCCAACAGCCGTTGCAAGGTTTGGGTTAAAATCCAGCCTACCCAAACACCAACTACTGCCATATTGAAAATATTTGCTCCCAAGGCTGTAATGCCACCATCAGCAAATAGCACAGCTTGAATAATTAAAACTGTGGCAATACACAACGTTCCTGCCCACGGACTACCCAAAACGATCGCAGCTAAGGTTCCTCCTAGTAAGTGACCACTAGTACCTCCAGCTACCGGAAAATTGATCATCTGGGCGGCAAAAATAAAGGCAGTGGTTAATCCCAGTATGGGCGCACGACGGATACCAAAAGCTTCTTGCGATCGCTCGAAGGCAATAAAAAGTGCTGCTACACTGGCTAAACCAGTAGCCCCTGCCACCGGAACAGAAACAAATCCATCAGGAATATGCATGATCTACCCTGTATTTTTTAGATGTTTATTTACTCAATACCAGCAATAAACAAAGGCATTAGATTAATAACAAACAAAATTTTCACCTTTTTTGCAATGCCCTCTTGGGGGATTTTATGCTGTTACTTTTGAGAGATTTACAATCCAATGGCTGCTAAATAGTATACTTAATTTACACGAATATTAATTTTTGTTAATTTTATTTTTATATATCTCGATAAATTCTTGAAAAAGTCCAAATCTCTTGACTTTAAGAAGCTAATATGTATCTGATTGGGACATTCTGAATGCCAAAAAGCTTGCTAGTATCGTGCTTTTTATCTATGAGGCTACTACACAAACATTTTGGATTTTGAATTGCTTTCTAGCTCTTATGGTTGATATGAGAATCGCCATTTCAAGAGGGTTTCATTGATTTTAACTACATTTTTTATGGCGACACAGCATTACTATGACCTAAAAATATTTAACTATATAGCTAAATATCAAGGTAATTTAGCTGTATTCAATAATAACTCAAGATTCAGAATTCCATTAATTCTTAATCTGTACTCATTACTTTTTTGTTGACCACCAATTTTAAAATTTGGTAAACTAGTATTTTTTTAACTTATAGTCATTAACCAACTAATGATTTTAGATTAGTATAACTAATATAACAATCTAAAAAAGTCTTTACATAGTCTCGACCAACTGTATATTTGCTGACTTCGCTGGCTTAATGGTACAGTATTGATGATTTTTTGGGATAAAAAATTGTGTAAGCGTTGATACGTAACACAAAATAGTGGTTAAACTTAAAATTCAGTTGAAGAAGGCAGAAGGCTTAATTTAGAAGGGGTTTGAATCCCCTCCTAAATCGGATGAAACTTAGCTAGCGCGTCACTAATGTTAAATAATCACAACGAGGGATTTGAGATTTTGATTTTTGTTCTTAGATTTTAGAACGAACTTAAATCTCAAACGTCAAATCTACAAATCCATTTGTATAAGGTCTAGCAATGAGAGTTATTTTCAAAGGTGCATTTTATTTTTACAAAAAAATTATCTCGTTGCTACCTACATCTACTGACCCTTGTGTACAGATTGTAGATACTAGTTCTGCCTCAAAACAAAAGCACTGGTATAATTATTGGCAAGCTCGCCTTCCACCTTCCTGGCTTCACCCTTTGCTGATTTTGATGTGGTTGCTCATCGGCATTAGCTTACGCCTAACTAACTTGACAACAAAGTCTCCTTGGACTGATGAGTTTTCCACCTTAGTGTTTAGCTTGGGTAACAATTTTTTATCAGTACCCCTAGATCAGGCGATCGCACCTGATATCTTATTACAACCACTGCAACCCAACCCAGCAGCTAGTATTGGTGATGTCATCCATAACTTAGCTACACAAGATAGTCATCCACCTCTGTATTTTGTGCTGGCTCACCTGTGGATGAAACTATTTCCTAGTGAAGGAGGATTAGTATCGCTATTTGCAGCGCGATCGCTACCTGCGATATTCGGTGCTGCCTCAATCCCGTGTGTTTACGTATTAGGTAAAGTAGCATTTCGCTCGCGATTAGTAGGACAATTGGCTGCTGCCATGATCGCAGTATCACCCTACGCCGTATTTTTAGCACAAGAAGCACGTCATTATACTTTGGCAATGTTATGGGTGATTGGTTCTCTCACCTGCTTAGTAATTGCCACACGTCATATTCAAAACCGCACACCTTTACCTATATGGGTAGCACTTTCCTGGGTAGCAGTTAATGCTTTAGGTATTGCTACTCATTATTTTTTCACCTTCACCCTCTACACAGAAGCCGTAGTTTTGATTTCTCTGGCTTGGCTTCAATTGCAAACTAGCACCAAATTTTCTCTCCTCTTCTCTTCTCTCTGGCGGCGAATTTATGCCGTTGCGGTAGGTACTTTGGTGGCGGGTTTAATTTGGATACCAATCTTATTAGAGAACAAAAATCGTGGGATTTTGACCGAGTGGATTCGAGGTTCGCGCGTTGGACTAGATTGGTTAAGCCCAATTTTTCAAGCTTTAGGAACATTGATTGCAATGATTTCTCTATTACCAGTTGAATCTTCACAGCTATTGGTGGTGATTCCTTCTGGAATAGTGATGCTGACTTTCTTTATTTGGGCAGTACCAATTTTGCTGCGTGGGATCAAAATTCAACTACAGCATCCAGAAAACCGGATTATGATTCAGGTGTTTATTGGAATTGCGGTTAGTGCGATCGCTTTATTTTTGATCTTTACGTACTTTTTGGGTATTGACCTGACCAGAGGCGCTAGATATAACTTTGTTTACTATCCTGCGATCGTTGTCTTGCTAGGCGCAAGTCTCGCAGTTTGTTGGCATCCCCCCAAGGAAATAAAAAGCATAGGTAAATGGGGAATAAACGGTAAAAAAGCCGTGATATTAATTTGGCTAATGGGATTTTTTAGTGCAGTCACAGTAATCTGCAATCTCGGCTATCAAAAATATTATCGCCCTGACCTGTTTGTGCAACTCATCCAACAAATATCCCCAGTACCAGTACTGATTGCCACTACTCACAAAAGTTATATACACACTGGGGAAATGATGGGAGTAGCTAGGGAGTTGAAACTTGCCAATTCGCCCCAAAATTCTTTGTTTCTCCTTGCCCATCAATATCAAGATCCGAATACTTCCACCATTGCTCTAGAAAATACCTTAAAGACGCTACCACGACCTTTTGATTTGTGGTCGGTAAACTTTCATGCCCCAGTAGCAGAAGCTGTCAAAACATGCGTCGCTGATACTAAATCTTTGCCAAGCGTAGACGGGTACGAATACGAACTTTATCATTGCCAATAAGAAGCAGGGGGCAGGGGGAAGAGAGGCAGGGGAAGCAGAGGGGCAGGGGAAGCAGGGGAGGCAAGGGGGAAAAGGAGGAATTATTGAACAAGTCTCTCTCCTCTTCCTTGTCTCCCTTGTCTCTTCTTCATGTTCAATGCCCAATGCCCAATTCCCAATCCCCAATGCCCAACGTAGATGCATCTTGTGGAAGTTCCTCAAAAATCGATATCCATAGGAGACTAGAGAAAGAAGAACAAAATATATGTGATACGTTTTCAAGCACTGAAGGCTGTAACTACTTTAAGGAGGATTTATGCGTGCAGTACTAATGGCAGGGGGTTCAGGAACGCGGCTTCGCCCGTTAACTTGCGATCTGCCCAAACCGATGGTGCCAATCCTAAATCGACCAATTGCCGAACATATTATCAATCTTCTCAAACGACATCAAATTACAGAAGTTATTGCGACATTGCATTATTTACCTGATGTCTTGCGAGACTATTTTCAAGATGGCAGCGATTTTGGTGTTCAGATGACTTATGCCGTCGAAGAAGATCAGCCTTTGGGTACAGCAGGCTGTGTGAAAAACATTGCCGAACTTTTGGATGAAACTTTTTTAGTCATTAGCGGCGATAGCATAACAGATTTTGACCTCACGGCTGCGATCGCATTTCACAAACAAAATAAGTCAAAAGCTACTTTGATTTTGACCAGAGTTCCCAACCCAATTGAATTTGGAGTGGTGATTACTGATCAGGAAGGACGAATTAGCCGATTTTTAGAAAAACCCTCTAGTAGTGAAATTTTTTCCGATACCGTCAACACTGGTACTTACATTCTCGAACCAGAAATTTTAGAATATCTACCAGCAAACGTTGAATGTGACTTTTCCAAAGACTTATTCCCCTTACTGCTAGCAAAAGATGAGCCAATGTATGGTTACATCGCTCAAGGTTATTGGTGCGATGTTGGTCACTTAGATGCCTATCGGGAAGCTCAGTATGACGCATTAGATCGGAAGGTAAATCTCGATTGCGCCTACAAAGAAGTTTCTCATGAGTTATGGGTAGGTCAAAATACTTACATTGACCAGACGGCTGTGATTGAAACTCCGGTTGTGATTGGTGACAATTGCCGTATCGGTGCAAGAGTGCAGATTGAAGCCGGAACCGTAATTGGCGATAACGTTACTATTGGCGCTGATGCCAATCTCAAACGTCCGATAGTGTGGAATGGGGCTTTTATTGGCGATGAAGCACATCTTTCTGCCTGTGTGATTTCCCGTGGCGCTCGTGTAGACCGCCGCGCCCATGTATTAGAAGCTGCTGTTGTGGGTTCGCTTTCCACGGTGGGAGAAGAAGCCCAAATTAGCCCAGGTGTGCGCGTTTGGCCAAGTAAAAAGATTGAGTCAGGGGCAGTTTTAAACATTAACTTGATTTGGGGCAACACCGCTCAACGAAATTTATTTGGGCAACGTGGTGTGCAAGGATTAGCGAATATTGACATCACCCCAGAATTCGCCGTGAAATTGGGATCTGCTTACGGTTCTACCTTGAAACCTGGTTCTAAGGTAACGGTTTCCCGTGACCAGCGTAATGTCTCTCGGATGGTGACGCGATCGCTCATTGCTGGTTTAATGTCAGTAGGTATTGATATTCAAAACCTCGATGCTACTGCTATCCCCATTGCCCGCACGGTTATACCCACAATGTCGGTAGCTGGTGGTATCCATGTGCGAGTCCACCCCGATCGCCCTGACTACATTCTGATTGAATTCATGGATGCTAAGGGGATTAATATTTCCAAAGCCCTAGAAAAGAAAATCGAAGGTGCTTACTTTAAGGAAGATATGCGGCGGGCGCTAATTCATGAAATTGGTGATGTATCTTACCCCAGCCAAGTCATGGAGCGCTACTGCACTGCTTTTGAGAAACTTTTGCATGTTCATACACTTCGCAACAGTCGCGCAAAAGTGGTGATTGACTATGTTTATGCGGTATCAGGGGCAGTTTTACCCCAAATGTTGGATAAATTTGGTGCTGATGCAGTGGTACTGAATGCCAGTGTCAATAAATCGGCAATGTCAATCACCGATCGCGAAGGACTGCTAACTCAGTTAGGTCATGTAGTGGAAGCATTGAAAGCTAACTTTGGCGTGCAAGTCTCAGCTAATGGAGAACAGCTGATTTTAGTTGATGAATCAGGCTACCCAATTCGTGGGGAAACTTTAACAGCACTGATGGTAGATATGATTCTGACGGCTAACCCCAGAGGAACGGTAGTAGTGCCGGTTCATGCTTCTAGTGCTATTGAACAAGTCGCCCGTCGTCATGATGGCAGGGTAATTCGCACCAAAGCCAACCCTACAGCTTTAATGGAAGCTTGTCAAAAAAATCCGAATGTGGTTTTGGGAGGTAGTGGAGAGACTGGTTTTATTTTCCCGCAACTGCATCCGGGATTTGATTCTATGTTCTGCATTGCGAAGATCATTGAGATGTTGACTATACAGGAGCGATCGCTTGCTGCTGCGCGGTCAGAATTGCCCCGTGTAATTCACAAAACTTATACAGTCCGTTGTCCGTGGACAGCCAAGGGTGCTTTGATGCGTTACTTGGTGGAAACTCACCCAGCCCAAAACCTAGAACTCATTGATGGAGTGAAAATTTGTCAACCTTATGATGATAGTTGGTTGTTAGTTTTACCAGATGCTAGCGAACCACTGGTGCATCTGTATGCAAATAGCAACGATCGCGAATGGGTAGATGAGACTGTGAGAAACTACCGTACCCGTGTTCAGAGTTTTGTGGAAAGACAACAAGAATATCAACCAGCAGAAGTGTAATTCGTAATTCGTAATTCGTAATTAAATAATTCAATTACGAATTACGTTAGCGAATCCCAAGCTTCATTACAATAAATAACGAATTATGCCGAGATGGGTTCAAAATTATCATTGGACATTCTGACATTCGGGTAAATTTTTGCCTACATATTTGCAATCAAAATAAATTAGAGCTTCCCTAGTAGAGGTGAATGCTCTAGTTGTCGAGTAAGCGTCACTGTTTTGACTTGCTTCAGATGACCAAACTTTCAAATAGTAATCATTATTATCAGTAGCCCATAATTCATAACGGTAATCACCTCCTGAACCCTGACTAGTTAAATAGTCAGCTAGCGCTTTATTTGATGCAGACAACAAGCTCAATACCGTTAAAACAGGAATTACAGCTACTTTTATTATTTGGATTAATTTCATAAATGCACACAAAATTTACTCTCTCTAGCTTCTTTGACCGATGTAGCTTTTGAAACCAGTAAATATCTTGAATGTTGTGTGAGGATATCGTAAGCCATTTACAAGAAGTCGGTTTGTAGCCTACTCCTCAATACAGTTTAGATAAGACCAAAACACTTGTAGAGACGGCGATTTATCGCCGTCTCGAAAACCAAAAATTTTTGCCAGTAGCCATTTGAACCGTATTGCCCCGCTCCTGATTGAGTTGGAATGAAGCGCCGCCCGCTTTTCCGGTTTATTCCCTGAAATCCTTTACAAAACTTAATTTAGTATAAATGATAAAAACTATCAATAAATTTGGTAGGATATCTCCAAGCTTATTGAGATAGATATTCATTAAGCTAAAAATATATTTCAACAAGCAAGGCCAATAAGTATCCTTGCGTAAATTATTGCGTTCCAAATTCATATACAGGTGGCAATATGTCAAAAAAAATCGGTCTGTTCTACGGTACTCAAACTGGCAACACTGAATCTGATGCTGAAAAAATTCGGGATGAGTTTGGTGGCGATCTTGTGACATTACATCCCATCTACGAGGCGGATACTACCACTTTTGATGAGTATGAATTGCTGATTATTGGCTCTCCAACTTGGGATATTGGTCAACTTCAGAGCGATTGGGAAGGCTTTTATTCCGATCTGGATGAAATAGATTTTAGCGGTAAGTTAGTTGCCTATTTTGGTGATGGAGATCAATATGGCTATGCCGATAATTTCCAGGATGCAATGGGAATTCTAGAAGAAAAAATTTCCCAGCGCGGCGGTAAAACTGTTGGTTACTGGTCAACAGAGGGTTATGAATTTGAGAATTCTAGAGCTTTGAAAAATGGCAAGTTTGTTGGTCTGGCACTTGATGAAGGTAGTCAATCTGATCTTACAGACGAGCGAATTAAAACTTGGGTTGCTCAGTTGAAAACAGAATTTGGTTTGTAGAAATTAGGGGCTTACAGCTAGCTGTAAGCCCCTACTATTGGTAATTTAGAAATTATAGGTAATTTATGTCTGATTCATTTGATGTTCTGTGGTTAAATGCAAGTCCTATTTTGAAGCGTTTTGATAAACCGTTACTTGATTACTTATCTGGGTATATGAGAATTGCCCAGTGGGAATACCAACAAACCAAAGATGAAGCGAGTTCTATAGATCAAGCTGTGGAGTTGCTGTATGATTTTTTAGAATGGCGCGATCGCCCCGTACATTTAGCGGGACATGGGATGAGTGGTGCGATCGCTTTAACCTTTGCTCGGCGATTTCCCCAAAAAGTGCGATCGCTAACTCTCCTGGCTGTAGCAGCTCAACCTGCAAACAATTGGCAAGCTCACTATTACTTTCAACGACAACTTTTTAGTATCAGCCGTGAGCTAGTTTTAGCAAGCACCGTTCGTAGTCTTTTTGGAAATCAACCAACTCATACCACTAAGAAGTTAGTAGCTGCCTTAGATAAAGATTTAGAACAATCTCCCTCACAACACTCTTTGTTTAAGTTGGTTTATTTACCCAAGGGTGGAGTTTCTATGCCAATGATGGTATGTGGTAGCAAGAGCGATCCGGTAGTCAACCCAACTGTATTGCATGACTGGTTCAATTGGTTGAAGCCAGAAGATAAACTCTGGGAATGCCCACAAGGGTATCATTTTTTTCACTACTTCTATCCTCAACAGGTTGGCGAAGAGATTTTGAGTTTTTGGAAACGCCACCCTTCGCATTTGCTAGAGGCATCTGCACTATCTTTTAGCACTTCTACAAATTAAGTTAAGACTAGAGAGATTCTATGTGAGGCTACGCTTGATTCACGTAGGGGTAATTCATGAATTGCCCCTACAGCCTGTAGTTTTGCATAACTCTTATAAGCGCATTTTGTACCATTTCGTTGTGAGGTTGCGCCAAACCCTTTTAACTTCTTCTTTCTTTCTTTGTGTCCTTTGCGTCCTTGGCGGTTCGTTTTCTTTCTAATACTTAAATATGGTTTAGCGCATCTTCATACAGAATCGGTATTGAAACAGAAATGGTATTAGATCCCCTCTACACAAACCTAAAATCCATTAGCTTACATCCCGATTTTTGGAATTAGCAACTTGGGTTTGGTAGTGCCGCCATTTTTCCTGTTGACGCGCTCTTTTCTCCTCGGTGAGGCTATCAAAACAATAGGCACAGGAGATACCCTGCTCATATTTTGGAGATATTTTATCTTCTTCAGAAATTGGATACCCACAACAGAAACACAACTCATAACTCCCTTCCTGCAACCCATGACTGACAGCTACCCGTTCGTCAAAGACAAAACATTCACCTTGCCATAAACTTTCTTGTGCCGGAACTTCTTCTAGATACTTGAGAATGCCGCCTTTGAGATGATAAACTTCTGCAAAACCTTGGGCAAGCATGAAAGATGAAGCCTTTTCACAGCGAATGCCACCTGTACAAAACAAGGCAACCTTTTTGTGTTTAGTTGGGTCGAGGTTCTGTACCACATAATCGGGAAATTCTCGGAATGAGCTAGTTTGGGGATTTTCTGCTCCTTGAAAAGTACCGATATTCACCTCATAATCATTGCGAGTGTCAATCACAGTTACTTCTGGATCGCAAATCAAATCATTCCATTCTTGGGGACTGACATAAGTGCCAACTTTCTCAGTTGGATCAATTTCAGGCAACCCCAAAGTGACAATTTCTGACTTCAACCGCACCTTCATCCGCTCAAAAGGTGGAGTTTCAGTATAGGACTCTTTGTATTCTAGGTCTGCTAAACGGGGGTCACTACGCAGAAACCAGAGAACAGAATCAATCGCCTGACGCGAACCCGCAATTGTACCGTTAATGCCTTCTTGTGCCAACAAAATTGTCCCTTTGACACCTTGCGCTTGGCAGTAAGACAGCAGAGGATCTCGTTTCTCGGCAAAATCTGGCAGCTTGACAAATTTATACAATGCTGCAATAATCTGAGTGTTTTCTGAATTCATCCCTTTAGTAACAAAATAATATAAGTTACAATAGCAACGTCAAACGAAGTTGCCTGCTATTTTAATTTTATGGGGGTTTAGCTCAGTTGGTAGAGCGCCTGCTTTGCAAGCAGGATGTCAGCGGTTCGAGTCCGCTAACCTCCATTGGATATAATTTATCTCAAGTACGATCGCTAGTAATACCCAAATAAAACACACCTCAATCAAAATCCCTTAATCTAGTACGGAATGGGGTTTGGCAATTATTAGGCGAAAAGTTAAGAGATAGGTAAGTTAGTATTACATCCAATCGTCTTATTTTGAAAGCTGTACTTAAGTTAGAAAAATCTCTATATCATGAAGTCAACTGTTACCTGACAAAACGTAGGTAATTTTGAGGTTCAAAATTTGCGGTTGAATTTGTTAGCAATGACAGCAGCCTTAACTAAATCTTCCGCAATAATATTTTTGTTTTGGAGTTATAATCCACATTCCACACTTTAATCGGTAGTATTAACACTTGATTTACTGGTTACAAAATGTGGAAAGATGGGACGATAAAGTGTTGCTACAATAAACGTCTTAGTTGGTATCATCCAGAGGCAGTTAATCAAAGTTTGACTTATCTATACTTTTAGGGGGTTGTTTGAAAAAGCGTCCATTAGGGTTAGTGGCAATTGTTGTCTACAAATCATTTGCTGCCTTGCTACTTATGGTTACTTCTATTGCTTTATTATTGACATTAAAAAATTATCAAACTCTAGAGGCTTTCTCAGAAAATTATGTTTTAGAAGGTAAATCGATAATTATTGATTGGATTTTAAAGAAAGTTATCAACTTAAATCCTAGAACTTTGGCATTTAGCGGCATTGGAGCAGGAGTTTATGCTATTGTTACTACTATTGAAGCCCTTGGTTTATGGTACGAGAAGCGTTGGGCCCATGTCTTGGTATTGGGGCTTGTCGGTATCAGTATTCCACCAGAAGTTTATGAATTAATTCGGGGAATATCTCTTATAAAAATATTCATCTTTTTGTTAAATCTAGCTGTATTTGGATATTTACTCCGAAATTTTCCTAAACATTCAAAGTAATTTTTTATTCGATACTTAGGATATATATATTTAGGAGTTACGGAATAACGAACCACAGAGGCGCAGAGGACGCGGAGAAATAAGAGTTTGAGAGATATTTTGCGTAAGTCCTAATATCTTTGAAGAGTTTCTTAGTGCTGAGTCTTGATTAAGAAGTAGTACTTGTGAATCTTTTCACTCAGTACGTTGTACAATCGCTAAAAACACAATCTGGAGAGCGACTTGCCTAGATCGATTCAGTCTACTCAACCACCACTGAAATTTATTACTCAACGGTTTAATCCGTTGGTACTCCAGATTGTTCGGTGGTTACTGCCGATCGCACTACGGTTTCGCACTCGCCCTTGGCTAACGGCTGGGATTGTCGGTATTGAAGCCCAAAATGTTGAGGTATTAGCTGAACTTTATCAACAATTCCAGGCTGGAAAAATTCGCTTTTTGTTAGCATTCCGTCACCCAGAGGTGGAAGATCCTCTGTGTATGCTGTATTTGCTTTCTCGCATTGTGCCACGAGTTGCCCGTGAGGAAGGTATTTTGCTGCAATCCCTTGTTCACAGTTATTTTCTCTATGACCGGGGTATGACGGTTTGGGCTGGAAATTGGCTTGGTTGGTTATTTTCACGGGTGGGAGGTGTGCCGGTTCATCGCGGTAGACGACTAGATCGGCAAGCGATCCAAACTGCACGGGAGTTGTTTGCTAATGGCGAATTACCGATCGCAGTAGCACCAGAAGGCGGTACTAATGGTCATAGTGGTATTGTTAGCCCACTAGAACCAGGCGTTGCTCAAATGGGGTTCTGGTGTGTAGAAGATTTACAAAAAGCCAGTCGCACTGAAACTGTGATTATTGTGCCGATCGCTATCCAGTATCGCTACGTCGAGCCACCTTGGTCTAAACTGGATTGGCTGTTGAGTAAGTTAGAAACTGATAGCGGCTTGGCAGTTAAGGAAATTGATCGGGGCACTCAAGAAGAGATTTACTATCAACGCCTCTGTAGGTTGGCTGAATATCTTATTACTGAGATGGAAGAATTTTATCGTCGCTTCTATCATCAAGACATCCCAAAAACCAGCTCAACTGATGAATCTGCTAGCCCAAATCAGGTATTAATTGCCCGGCTTCATTGCTTGCTGGATAAGGCTTTACAAGTTACTGAGCAATATTTTGGAGTTCAGGCACAGGGTAACTTTATTGACCGTTGTCGCCGCTTGGAAGAGGCTGGTTGGAATTACATTTACCGAGAAGATTTGCCAGATATCAATGCTTTACCACCCTTTAAACGCGGTTTGGCAGACTGGATTGCTGAGGAAGCAGACTTGCGAATGCGGCACATGCGGATAGTGGAAAGTTTTGTTGCAGTCACAGCTACTTATATTCAAGAAAAACCGACAGCAGAAAGGTTTGCAGAAACAGCGTTACTTGTATTCGATATGCTTTCTCGAATTCAAGATACAACACTTCCAGGGCGACCTCGCTTAGGTTTGCGAAAGGCACATATCACTGTGGGAGAGCCAATTTCAGTTACTGAACGCTTTCGCAATTCTCAGGGCGATCGCTATGCAACTAGACAAGGTGTAAGCGATTTGACAAAAGATTTGCAAATTGCTTTAGAGAAGATGATTAACTAGGCGTAATTGAAGCAGGCAGGAGGCAGGAAAACTCCCGGATTTCTCACGATACTGTAGGCAGGGGAGTGTGGGGAGTGTGGGAAGTGTGGGAGGTAAGATTTCTTCCCAGACCTCCTCATCCTCCCACACCTCCATTTCTTCCCCATCCTCCCACACCTCCCACACCTCCCACACCTCCCACACTCCTGCCCTCTGCCCTCTGCCTCCTGCCTATAGTGATGTCAATTCCCGATTGGTAGTGTTATCTCAAACTCAGAACCTTGTCCAAAAGTAGAATTTACTTTCAAAGTACCTTCATGTTTTTCAACTATAATTTGTCGAGCGATCGCTAATCCTAATCCTGTACCTTTACCTACAAGTTTAGTTGTAAATAAATGCTCAAAAATGCGCTTTTTGACATCATCATTCATGCCAATACCGTTATCAGAGATTTGAATTTTGACGTGAGTATCATTATGTATTGATGTTGTAATAGTGATACAGTTAGGATTAACTGCAATTTCTTCAAAGCTATATCCTTGGTTTGATTCTTCTAACGCATCAATAGCATTTGCCAGCAAATTCATAAATACCTGATTAAGTTGTCCAGGAAAGCATTCTACTTCGGGAATATTTCCGTAGTTGGTAATGACTTCAATTGCCGGATGTTTTTCGTTAGCCTTGAGGCGATGTTTCAAAATTAAAATAGTGCTATCAATACCTTCGTGGATGTTAAAGGGAACTTTGTAATCCTTATCTGCCCGCGAGAAAGTTCGCAAACTAGTACTAATATTTTTAATGCGATCGCACCCGACATCCATTGACTCAATCATTTTAGGTATATCTTCCACGAGATAATCAATCTCAATCTCCTGGGCATGTTGTTCAATTTCTGTTGGAGATACCCCAGAACGGTACAATTGCAAATGCTCAATGATATCTTCTAATCCTAGCCTTGCTTCGTTGACATTTCCTGCGATAAACCCAATTGGGTTATTGATTTCGTGGGCGACACCTGCAACTAAGTTCCCCAGAGCAGACATTTTTTCACTTTGGACAATTTGTAATTGAGCTTTTTGTAAATCTTCAATGGCTTGTTCTAGTTGTTGGGATTTTTGCTGGACGACAGCTTCGGCAGCTTTGCGATCGCTAATGTCTAAAATTAAACCATCCCAAACAATTGAACCATCATCTTGTTGCTCTGGACGAGATGCCGCTTGTACCCATTTCATCGTTCCTGATGGCGTGATGATTCGCCATTCGTGAACAAACGGTGTAAAGCTTTGAGCAGATTCCCTCATTGCCTGATTGATGCCTGCAATGTCATCAGGATGTTCAAGAAAACGAGGATTTTGCTGTCCGCTGATTATTTCCTCTGCTGTCACTTCATAAAGGTTATAACAGCCAGAACTTATATAGGGCATAGAAACCAAATGTTCTGGTGTGACATGGAGTTGGTAAATTGCTCCAGGAACATTATCGGTAACTTTCTGGAAACGGGCTTCGCTTTGCTGAAGATTTGCGTATAGTCGAGCATTTTCGAGAGAAATTGCCGCTTGAGTACAAAGAAAATTCAACACTAAAATGCGATCGCGGGTAAATACCCCACTTGTCAAATTATTTTCTAAGTATAAAATTCCGACTAAACGCCCCTGGCTGAGTACAGGTAAACACAGCACACTCTTGGGTTGATGTTGGCTTAAATAATCATCAATTATTGGTAAATGAGTTTTGAGATCGTCAATCACAACCACACTAGCTGTATTTTTTACATACTGAATTAGCGCAATGGGAACATTAGGATTATTTTCGAGCGGTTCTGACTGTAAGCTGGTGCTATCAAAGCTAGTAATTGCGCGGATTTGCCATTTATCATCTTCAGGTAAAAGCAGCGCACATTTATCAGCACCAGCATTTTCGAGGATAATTTGGGTAAGTTGCTGTAAAAATTCATCGAGTTGAATTGTTGCAGAAAGAGTTTGTGACGCTCTAAGGATGGAACTAAAGTCAAGGATGTTGTTAATGCTAATACCAGAAGAAGTTGCGGTATGAGTCAATGCGTGGACTGGGTTAGCAATTGTTGCTAAGGTTTCTAATGGATTTAGGGTTTGTACTACTTGTTGCAAAATTGGACGCAGCAATTCAAAGTAGCGTTTTTCTAAGTCATCCGTCTTGGCTTTGGCTCCCCACCGGGCATAGCAAGAATAAGCTGTCTGCATATAGGCTTGGGCGACTTTTTCTTTGTCCCAGTTGAGGTAAAATTTGGCGGCGAGTTCGTTAGCGAGGGCTTCATCTTGGAGGAAGCCGTTTTCCTTGGCTTTAGCGATCGCGCGATCGTAAAATTCAATTGCCATAGTGCGCTCGCTCAGAATTGCAAACCGTTCGGCCTCTACTAAATCCCAACGGTGTTGATGATTACAAGGAGCTAGTGCTGCCCATCTTTGCATTTTCTCTTGATTAGCCTCAACTTGGGCCAGAATCTGTTGCTGTTCTGACTCAGTTGCAGCTTTGTAAAGTGACAGATGAATCAAAGAATCATAGAAAAAATACAAAGCGACACCGAATTGGGCGATACCAGCATCTAAGTATTGCTTTGCCTGGGCAGACTGCTGGGCAGCTTCTTGATATTGCCCAAACAAATACCAGAGAATCGTTTGATTAACTTGCCAATGAAAAAATCCCGTTCGGTCTTGAGTTGCTTGATTAAGGGATAATCGTTGTTCAGCATTATAAATCGTTCCCGTCAAGCGATCGGGAGATTGGTTATGTCCGAGTAAATTGAGTACAGCTTGATAGCACATCTCCAGATATTGCAGCGGCGATTCTTGCTTGATTGAATGGATACTTTGGCGATAGGCTGCCATCTCATTCGCTAACCCAGTTAATTCTCGCCCCGCAAAATAAGCATATTGACAATACGCTTGACCATTCAATCCTGTACTCTCCATGTCTCCAGTTTCCAGTCCATTCTGGTAGCCCTCTTGCAGATACACAAGTTGTTCGCGCAAAGGGTCTTTCCAATGACGGATAAAGTTGTAGACAATAAAGTAGGTTCTGCATTTAAAGGTTTTGGACTGTAATTCCAGCAGGTTTAACGCCAATTGTCCAAACTCATAACCAGCTTCCAGATTACCAAACACACCACAGAGGATGATGCCGTAGTCGCCATAAGCATAGACAGAAACAGGACAATTACCATATTTAATCGAAAATTCTACTTGCTTGAATATCAGTAGGGGCATTAAAACAGGTGTTGCCAGATAAGCAGCCGGAACCATTTTGCTCATGATTCTCATAGCTGCCAAGTAGTGAGCATCGCTCATAGTGGATAAATTGAGCAAATCGAGAGAGGAACGTCCTTCCCATAACCGCATAGTTGCTTGGGCTGCCTGTCCAATATCTGCCGGAGTTGGTTGTTGAGGAAACTCAATACCCAATAGCTGCAAGACTTGCGAACCAATGTTCAGCGTTTTCAATGGAAGACCTTGCGATTTTGCTGCCATCATTCTGGTTACGTAGATGGGAATGCTGTCGAGCAAGGTATTAGCATGTTGCAACACAATTGTTACCCATTGCTCCATCTGCTCAAAATCGGTATTGAGATAAGTGGCTTCAGTTACCTCGATATACAACGCTAGAGTCAAGTCATAGTCGTTTTCCCAAGAATGACGCGACAACAAGCTAATTCCCACAGTGAAATACTCAACTGCTACTGTGTATGCAGTTGCAGATTTAGCCCTCCGTCCAGCAATCAGATTTAATTCTGCCAGTTCTTGCTGCTCTGAAGGTTGAGTGATTAAGGAACTACCTGCATTTAAATGAGTGACAATTTCAAATAGTCGTTCTTCCCGTTCCAAATCTGAGGAATTGCGTAACAATAACATCCCAATTTTGTAATGGGTGGATTGCTTTTGGTCGTCTGGAATTAGGGAATAGGCAGCTTGTTGCACGCGATCGTGTAAGAATTTGTATACAGTATTTTGAGAACTTTGTTGAGTAAATATTTGTTCTTCTTGCCCGATAGAAAACTTATAAACTTCACTTTGAGGCAAAATCAAACCTTCTTGTAACCCATTCCACAAACAAGCTGCCGTTTCGATTTCTAACTGTTCAGAAACGAGCGCCAATGTTGCTAAATCAAATTGATTGCCGATACAAGCCGCTAACTTGAGAACCTGTTGAGTTGATTCTGGCAGCCTCCGCAATTGAAACGCCATGAATTCCAAAACATCATCTGTCATGGCTTGTTGATTAATTTTGGCAATATCACATTGCCAACAGCCTTCTTCAAAATTGAAGGTAATCAACCCATCTTGGTGTAATACTTTGAGAAACTGTGTAGCAAAAAATGGATTTCCCTGAGTCTTTTGACAAACCAATTGCGAAAGAGGAAATGCTAATTCTTCTTTGCAGCCTAATGTATCAGCTACTAATTGATTCAATTTAGCTTGACTCAGATTTTGCAGAGTTATCAAGTTAATTATTGTACCTGTTTTACCAATGTCGTCTAACGTTGATATTAACGGATGGGGCGGTGATACCTCATTATCTCTATAAGCACCAATTAATAACAAATATCCATCTGACTCATTCATTAGTAATTGGAGCAATTTTAATGAAGCCAAATCTGCCCATTGTAAATCATCTATAAAAATAACTAATGGATGTTCTTTTTTTGTAAAAGTTTGAATGAAAACTTTCAATAATAAATTAAATCGATTTTGTGCTGCCTCTGCTGTTAATTCTGGTATCGGTGGTTGTTGACCAATAATTTTTTCTAATTCAGGAATAACTTCAATGAGAATCTGTCCATTGTCTCTTAATACTGCGAGAATATTTTTTCTCCATTGTTGCAGTTGTTGATCGGTTTCTGTTAATAACTGCACCATCAAATCACGCAAGGATTGCACAAAGGCAGATAGGGGGATATTTCGGTTAAACTGGTCAAATTTACCTTTAATAAAATAACCTCGTTGCCGAATAATCGGTTTATGAACTTCATTCACAACCGCAGTTTTCCCAATGCCAGCAAACCCGGCAATTAACATCATTTCATGGCTTCCTAGAGAAACCCTCTCAAAAGCTTCTAGAAGTTGTTGGACGGCTGTTTCTCTACCGTATAATTTTTCTGGAATAATGAAGCGATCGCAAATATCCCGTTGCCCAATTTTAAAGCGCTCAATCTTACCCGTTTTATTCAATTGGCAAAGACAGTTTTCTAAATCATGTTTTAACCCTAAAGCACTTTGATAACGATCTTCAGCATTTTTCGCCATCAATTTCATGACAATATCGCTCAAGACTTGCGGTATTTCTTTCTCTTCTTTCCTCCTGCCTCCTAATATTGGTGGTTGCTTGGCAATATGACAATGTACCAACTCCATTGGATCATCTGACTCAAAAGGCAATTTTCCGGTCAGGAGTTCAAAAAATGTCACACCCAAAGAATAAAAGTCACTGCGGTAGTCTATGCCTCGGTTCATGCGTCCGGTTTGTTCGGGAGATAAATAAGCAAGGGTTCCTTCTAAAACCTTGGGATTAATCGAAGTTTGGTTTTCTCTGGGAAGTAAAGAAGCAATACTAAAATCGATGATTTTTACTTGTTTTGTATGCGGGTTAATCAGAATATTTGCAGGTTTGATATCCTTGTGAATTACCCGTTCTTGATGCAGTTCATGGAGAATATTACTAAGTTGCAGAGCAATTGTAAAAAACTCCACCAGTTCTAGTGATTGGTTTTTAGTATATTCTCTCAGAGAAATCCCGCCAAAATCTTCCATTACCAGAGCATAACCATTACGATATGCTTCTAGACTATGGGGACGAACGATAGTAGAAATGTTTAAATTTTTGGCAATAGTGTATTGGTTACGAAACTGTAATAGTTCGTTAAAAGTAGGAGATTCTACTTGCAAGATTTTAATGACAACAGGTTGTTGATCCACCATTCTAATGGCTCTATAGACTTTAGTTTTGGAGCCTTGATAGAGGATTTCTATTAATTTATAGCCGCTAATTCTATAAACTTCAGGAATTGCTGTTGTCATGGTTATGCTCTCAATAATCAAGATTGCTTGTCAAAAATTTGACTTTTATTAGCAGATATATAGTTATTATTCCCAAAATCAGGGTTTGCTTTTCAAGAATATAGGGACAAGCTGATACGCTTTTAGTTGTATATAGAACAATACCTTGGGTTAAGGCTTTGATCTTCCCTTAGCCTACTTAAAAAGGAGGGAATTAGAGCAATCAAACCACTCTACGCCAAGACACGATGATGCAACTTGATTGATGATTAGCTTATTTTTCAGAAGAGGATTGAAATTCCTCCTGAACACAGCAACTAAAATTAAGAGATTCAACTTGGGACTTAAACTTTTACCTCAACTTCACTCAGCCTGGACTAAACATCCCGCTATTCATGTACAGCAATTGTGAACTGATGGTTTTTGGACAACTGGTTCACCCGATTGGGTGAATGCGATCGCTGCATCCAGAACTACTCTGAAAGTAGAGGAACTTTTTATGCTGTTAGTGATAACGCCAACAGCCAAAAAAGTCTCATAATGGCTATGATTGCCTTGAATATTATGTCAATTGCTTATATATCAAAGGTTCAAAGAGTGGATGAAATTGTCAAATCACCAGATTTCCAGCCAGAGAAGATCGCTCTATTGGAAACAATTGCTGCCAATTTACCTGGGATGATTTTCCAAATTCTGCAACGGCAGGATGGCTCTGTGTTTATCCCTTATATTAGTTCTGGTTGTGAATACTTGTATGAATTAAAACCAGAAGCTGTACAGGCAGACTTTCAGGTGCTATACAAATTGATTCATCCACAGGATATAAAAGCTTTTACAGAATCTATTACTGTTTGTAGTACCACTTTTAAACCTTGGCATTGGGAAGGTCGCATCATTACACCTAGTGGCCAATTGAAGTGGATTCAAGGTACTTCGCAACCCGAACGACAAGAAACAGGCGATTTTCTTTGGAATGGCTTAGTCATGGACATTACAGACCGAAAACAAGCCGAAGAAAAATTGCAAGAGAGCGAGGCTCGGTATAAAGCAATTTTAGATGCTATTCCCGATTTGATGTTTCGCATTAGCCGCGATGCCGAGTATCTAGATTTGAAAAGTGAGGGAGCAAATATCACTCTTTCGAGAGAAGAAATAGTTGGGAAACGCGTGCAAGAGTTATTGCCTAGTGATGTTGCAGCAATTAGCCTGGAAGCGATCGCTAAAACTTTAGATTCTGGAACTTTGCAAACTTGCGAATATCAACTAGCAACGCCTTTGGGAGTCAGAGATTATGAGGCGCGGCTGGTAGTGAGTGGTGAAGATGAAGTACTAGCAATTGTCCGAGACATCACAGAACGTAAAAAAGCAGAAGTAACCTTACAAAATCTTGCTCAAAAATTTGCTAAAGCTTTTAGTTGCAGTCCTGATTCCATTACCATTAGTACGCTGCAAGAAGGGCGGTTTATCGAAGTTAACGACAGTTTTGTCGAACTCTCAGGTTATGAGCGAGAGGAGGCGATTGGTAAAACTTCTTTTGAATTAAATCTGTGGGTAGACGATCGCGATCGCCTAAACTTGTTACATCAGTTGCAAAGCACAGGAGTTGTTCGCAACTTAGAATTTGAATTTCGGCAAAAGTCTGGCAAGATAATTACAACGCTGCTTTCAGCCGAAATCATTGATTTAGATAATATCCCTTCGATCCTAGCAGTCCATCACGACATTACAGAACGCAAGCAAGTAGAAGCGCAATTCCGCCTAGCAGCACAACGCGATCGCTTGTTGGCAGAAACTCTAGTGCGAATTCGGTCTTCCCTTAACTTAGAAGAAATTCTGCAAACCACCGTAACGGAAGTTAGACAATTTCTGCAAGCAGATAGAGTTTTTATTGGTTTAAATAATGCCAAGTTAGGAGTCAGAACCCTTGCCGAATCAGTAGATCCTCAGTATCCATCAGTCTTAGGTTGGTCTACTAATGATGAAGCTTATTTACAAGAATTGAGAAACTTACTAAAAGATAATCTTGTACGTGTTGTTGAAGATATTACACAAATAGCAGTATCTCCCAAAGTTAAAGCACACTATCAAAAATTTCAAACAAAGGCTAGCTTGGCAGTACCACTGATGCTAGGCAATGAATTATTTGGTGCGTTAATTGCTAATCAATGCTCAGGTTCGCGTCATTGGCAGCCAATAGAGATTGATTTGCTACAACAGATGTCAGAACAAGTAGCGATCGCTATTCAGCAAAGCCAGATATACCAAAAACTCGCAGAACTTAACACTAATTTAGAACAACAGGTAGAAGAACGAACAGCACAGTTGCAGCAGAAAATGCAAGAATTTGAAAAACTGGATCGGGTAAAAGATGTTGTCTTGCATACAGTTGCCCACGATTTACGAACTTCGGTGATGGGTAACTTAATGGTGTTAAAGAATTTGTTAAATCAAAAAGTGGGGAGTGGGGGAAAAGAATTAATAACCAATGCCCCATGCCCAATGCCCCATGCCCAATCCCCAATCCCAGTATCTCGTTCAATAATCGAGCGGATGATTCAAGGCAACGATCGCCAACTAGCGATGATTAACTCATTGCTAGAAATTAATTCCTGCGAAAAACAGGGTATTGACATCAAACATGAACCTGTGCAACTTAGCACCGTGCTGGGAGGAACAGTTACCCACCTGGAACCTGTGTTGACACAAAATCAAGCGACTCTGAAGAACTTGGTTCCCGCAGATTTACCGTTAGTAATGGCAGATGGGACTCTGTTGCAGAAAGTTTTAGTAACTTTAATCACCCATAGCTTGCAAAATAATCCACCAGGATTAAATTTTATTCTTAGTGCCAGCATTGAGGGAGGAATGATTCGCACTCAGATTCAAGATGATGGTGTAATAATGAGTAAACTAGAGTGCGATCGCCTTTTCGATCTCCATGTCCGCGATCCCCAAGATTGTTGTTCTACCAGCATTGGCTTAAAAATGTATCTTTGTCGTAAAGTTATTAAAGCACATGGCGGCAAAATCGGTGTTATTAGTAACCGCAAGCGCGGGTTAACTTTCTGGTTTACATTACCTCTCTTCACTTCATCCGCAACAAATCGCCCATAAATCACCAAAAAATGAGAGGGTGTTATTTATAGCAATGTTGAGTAAAGGAAACACCCTCGACGGTATGGGCAAAGTTGCTTGGATGCTAATAGCTACTCCATTTACAACAGTGCAAAGCTGGTGGAGAAAAACCTTTTCTGCACCAACAACAGATGAAACCACTACTCTTTACAGAGCTTGGCGTAACCGTTTTTTGTGGCAGAGATTGCGTTTATGGTTATGGCTGGCGCTGATTTGTTTGTTGTCTTTTACTTTGCGAGACATTTACGGCTTTTTGTTCTCTTTAAAAGAGTTGGAAAGTCTGCCAGAAATACTTAGAACTCAACGCCTTGTAATCAATATTGCAATGCTCCTGAGTATACTGATCTGCTTTGCCTTACATAAAACTAAATTAGGTCGTAATCGTCCAGATTTATTATTTTTGGGGTCTTCTTGGGCAATTAGTCTCGCATCACAGTTATTTGCCACCCTGAGAGGTTTCGCACTACCCGATGCTATTGGTTGGTCACTGCTCTTCTTGAGCCAAGCTATATTAATGCCAGTCTGCTGGATTGTTCACTTGCTGTCTCAAGTGGGTGTACTAGTTTACTATTTTGGTGTAAATACGGTGCTTGGGCTAAAGACACCAGTCCCTGAACACCCAGAAATATATAGTGTGACATTTCTTTTATACATTTTTTGGTTTTGTGCTATATGTGACATTGGTGTTTATCTATACGATCGCCTGCAACGTTCTGAGTTTTACGCTCGTCAAGAACTGGAATTTGCATATCAAAAACTCAAGGTTGCAGAAACTAAATATCGCACCATTTTTGAAAACGCTGTTGAAGGGATTTTTCAAAGCAGTCCCGATGGACGTTATATTACGGCAAATCCTGCTTTAGCAAATATTTATGGCTACTCCTTGGCAGAGGAGGTAACAGCACATTCCACTGATATTCAGCAATTGTACGTTGATCCGAACCGCCGCGCCGAATTTGTGCGCCTGATGGAAAAGTATGGCAGCATTTCCGAGTTTGAATCCCAAATTTATCGCCGAGACGGGAGTATTGTCTGGATTTCGGAAAAAGCCTACGCAGTACGTGACGAACAGGGAAAACTGCTTTATTACGAAGGTTTGATTGAAGACATTACCCAGCGCAAACAAACTGAAGAAGAACTACGAGTATTTTTCCATGCAGTTTCCCACGACTTACGCAATCCAGTACTGGGTACTTTAATGGTGCTGAGAAACTTGCTTGCAAGTCCAGAGGAAAATATTTCGATTTCCCGCTCAATTTTAGAGCGGATGATTCAAAGTAGCGATCGCCAACTAAACTTAATTAATTCGTTGATGGAAGCTCATATTAGCGAAGTGCAAGGTGTGGTTTTGCAACGTCAGCCTGTACAATTACTGACAGTTGTCGAAGCTGCGATCGCAGATTTAGAGCCATTACTAGCACAAAATCAAGCCAAGCTGACCAATCTGGTATCCGCAGATTTGCCATTATTGAATGCAGATTCCACCCAACTATGGCGAGTTTTTTCTAATTTAATTGTCAATTCTCTCAAACACAATCCTCCTGGATTGCTATTGACAATTAACGCTACCCGTGAAAGTGAGATGATTTATTGTACTGTTAGTGATAACGGTGTAGGCATTAGTCAACAACAAAGCGATCGGCTTTTTGACCTTTACTTTCGGGGTGCAAATATCCGCAATTCTGTAAGTTTGGGATTGGGCTTATATTTATGTAAGCAAATCATCAATGCTCACGGCGGCGAAATTGGTGTGAACAGTGTATTAGATGCAGGGGCAACCTTCTGGTTTACATTACCTATTAGCTAGTACCTAAAGCCTGCAAAGTTGCCACGCAACTTCCTTTCGTGACTTTGGCTCACTCGATTCCTTAACCTACAATTTTCCCAAAATCACACAGTAATGCTCTTTTCTCACCCTTGTAATGATTATTAGGCGTTGCTGAATTAAGGGATGATTCTTGTAGGGTGGGCAGCATGAGTGCTCCGAAATACAAGGGACGGGCTTTTCGACCATTGGCGTCAAGTTAAGGCTGGTTCCCAAATGTCAAGTGACCTTTTGGCATTATCCCTATGCCGTTTGCGAACAGCTTTAACAAGTCCCATTAACAATACCTTCGCCAAAACAAGAGTATGAAGAGAGAGGGCGCTTTGTAGTAGAGTTGTTGTCTTCCCAAACGACAACTCAAAAGCTACAATTCGCCCATGTTTGACATCCTATCACTCTTACAATGCCTGCTACCGCAGATAAACGCTACAACAATGCGGCAGTTGAACCAAATAACCTTGGCTATGTTAGCAATGAGCGGCCGAGTCACGATGTTAGGAATATCACGTTGGGCAGGGGTTGGTGGTAGTTACCCTTCAATGTTGAGGTTCTTTCATACAGTAATACCTTGGGCTACGTTGTTTTGGCTATTTTTTCGCAAGCATTTGTTTCGTGCAAATGAGGTATATTTGCAGGAGATGAAGTTGTAGTCAGTAAGGCAGGTAAAAAGACTTATGGATTGGATAGATTTTTTTCTAGCCTAGTAAATAAACCAATATCAGGACTATCTTTTTTTGCATTATCATTAGTAAGTGTTGAACAAAGACACTCCTTTCCGATTCAAATAGAACAGGTGATCAAGAGCAAGATAGAAAAAAGTAGCTCGTCACCACTCCCAGAAATAAAACCCAAAGAAAAGTTCTCAGGCGCTGGCGCCGTTACACGATGACGAAAGTCTGGATTCCCTTGTTTTTTCCGTGGTTTACTCATGACTAAACTCAGCACCCTTGTGTTGAGTTTAGCCAATTACTAGGCCCCTCTTGACAAGACTCTATTTTTCTTAACTTGACGCCAATGGCTTTTCGACCCATCCCACAAAACGAGCAAGATCATCTCGCATTTATACAACGCCGATTATTATTATTTAATATCTGCTGTCTCTTGTCTTTTTGGAAATCCCTCTATTATCCCTTTAGTGCCGCAAAAACTACATCCAAAAGTTTACCCCATGTAGGATATGCCTCAAAAGCAGTAACTCGTTGACCAAGTTGTAGTAAGTTCTTATGTGTTACAAACCAAGCAGGTGTGGGATAAATCCGAAATGGGGAGCGAACAACAGATTTTTGTGGATGATCAAACATGTAAGCATTATGAACTACTCCACGACCAGAGCCGATATCTGTCAGAGTGTTGCCGGGAAAAGCTCCCCAGGTTGTTAACCCTAGAGCATAGATAATTCCCGTCCAAACATTTACCCCAATACCACCGTAGCGTAAGTTGGCGATCGCTCGATCTATCTCGGCAGAATAAGCTTTTTCAGTTTTAGGATGCACTAATAGTACGCAAGAAAGTGTCCCCTTAACTTTTTGATTGGCAAAATTTACGGCTTTGGCTAAAAATTCTCCTGGATCTTCAGCATCTAGAGTAACCTCTGCTAATAAACCACAAAATGCTTCATGATTGAGGGCATATTCTCCTGTCTTTGGAGGTACTTGAGGAATCACTGTCCAAGGTATGCTTTCTTCATCAGCATAGACAAGTGCTTGAGCTTGAGGATATTGGTCTAGAAAAGCTTCATATCTTTCTCTAGCTCCTGGGTAGTATGCTTTACGAGTAGGGATTGCTGCTAACTCTTGGTGTAATATCTCCAGAAAAGTATCACGCTGCTTCCACCCTTTGGCAGTCACTAACACTTTTGCTGCATCACAATTAAAGCTGGCGTTATGCGTGACCATACTTGCCACATGCCGAGCCTGAAAGATTAGGTCGGACTTAGACCAGACACCGGGAACTACCAAAACAGGAGTGACACATCCTAGTTCTGAAGTTATGGGCTTCTTCAGCAAAGGTTGATTACTAGCCTTACGTTGCAATTGTTCCTCGAATGTCTTTCCCCAAACAATTGCATCATGAGTGCAGTCTGATCCCGTGATGTGTACTGTATCAATTTCCGGATGGTGACAAAGGTAGCTTCCTAGTTCAGCATCACCATAAACCACCTTGAAGAAACCATCCTCAATCAGTGACCGAAATGCTTCTTCTATGAAAGAAATATCATATTCATTAATCTGACTTATCTTGATAATCACAACTTGATCTTCAACAAACAACTTATATAAAGTGTCCGTTAGGCTAAGAGACAAATTATTTCCTGCCTCCAAAATCAATGCAACGCTTCCTTTATCATGCTTTTTTCGATAGTTCAATCCTTGAGTAGTCGGTTTACCGGGTTCTATCCAGACCTCACCTGTAAAACCCATCCAGAAAATGTTATCTATGAAGCTTCCCGGAAGTACTTGAGCTACCACTTGTCCATCTGGGCGAGTAATCCAACGCTTAGGCTTGGGCTGACCAAAAGCTTCTAAAGCTTCGATGAGTAGCCGTAAATTTCGGACGATAACCATTGGCCCAGCTAACCATTCTTCGCCTGCCAAAGATTTAGTAGGGTCAATTCCCTTTTCTAAACAGACTCTCTCGATCCATTTAGCCGCTACTTTCTGAACTCCATCTAAGCAATAACGTAAATAGATAATCCGTTCTGGAATTTCAACCTGAAGCCAAGCTTTTTTATGCTTAGAAAGTTGAGAAATCAGTACATCAGCATTCTTAAAAGATATAGCTTTAACAGATGGAAGATTTTTCATGATTAGGTTTGTATCTTACTTTTAATGTGCAATCTTTTCAGAAAACTTAAAATTTAACTTAATTTATAAAATTAATTAAGTTAAATCTTGATTTCAACAACCCGTTTATTTATCGATTAGTTGCAGGAATTCAATTTTTAATTATGACTCCTGAATTATTTCTTATTCAAATTAGGATAAATTTCATCTGGTTGAAGATTCTCAAGAGCTACCGAAATTTGATTTGCTGGAATTGATATCACTTCGATCATCATCTTAGCTACAGATTTTGTATCCAAATAGGCAAAATGATATGCATTCTCTAGCTTGCCTTCCATCGCAATGGAATAGCCTAATTTATTAAAATGTTTTATCAATTCAGAAAATTTTAATTTTTCGCTAGCAACCCCAATATAATGAACGCCTTCACCATGCTTATAAAGTAGATCATGGTATATGCTTATTCCATCTAAAGGTTGCACAATCTCTAATAAAGTATTACCAACATACGTGACTGCTACTCGCATAGATAAATTCACATTTTCGCCGTGTATTTTTGTCTCTGATAGTCTTGGAGATTGGAGATTGTACATCTTCCAAGGAGCAATTCCTAGACGTTCGACATAATTACGAACTGTTTTATCAAGGTCATGAGTGATAATACCAATTTTGTAAATTTGATCAATAAAACTATTTGACAACGAAGTATTAATATTAGTATTTTCTGCTGGAATCCAGTAGTCTGGCTTAACGATGCTAATACCTGCCTTAGATGATAAGAAAGGTGGTAGCTGTAGTATTTCAAGTACTGTTTTCGCAGAATCTTGTGTATTTAAATATACAAATTTAGGAATAAATAAATCCGATAAAATACGAGGAATAGAAGGGAGTTTAAGAAAGCCAATTTGCACAGGAATATTAAGCTTACTTTCTTGGATTACGGAATAATCAACTGTAGCCAATCGGTTTACAGCTTTATTTAGATTTAAATTACCAGTCTCAAGTAAGAGGTGTTGAACACCTTCTTTATAAGTGTCAAAATACTCCTTATAAATATTTTGTCCTTCTAAAGGTTGAATAACCTCTAGCTGAGTATTACCAATCCAAGCAATAGCTAACTTCATTGTAAAATACACTTCTTTACCATAAAGTTTAATATCAAAAAGACGTGGTGGTTTATGATCCCAACATTTAAATGGGCCAACACCAAGCTCTTTTGAAAGCCCAGAAACAGTTTTTTCAAAATCATTTGTTATTAAACATATTTGTCTTATCTGTGTAAACAAAGAATTGCTGTTTTTTTTAATGCTCATATTTTTTGCCATTATATAGGACTATAATTTGGGATTTGACAACCTTTGTATATCTGGAGAGAGATACAATTACTCGTCTTTGTTTGAACAAACTACTCAATTATCCACTTTCCATAAGAGGATTTTGGAAATTAAGACTTTTAAAAAACTCTTAAAATCTAATAGCTAGCTGGAAAGCATATTAACGGTACTATATTCGTCGTGACAATAGATATACAACAAATATGCAGCAAAAATTAGTAAAATAATTTCAGCAAAGTAGTCTCTTAACTTGACGAAGATGAAGTGAAATCACTTCAATTAGGGTATATAATCATTGGGGCAAAAAACCTGGTTAAGTTTAAAAATATTATCGTGTAAGGATTTTCTTGATTGGCTACTTGGTGATTATCCAAGTGAGCCAAGCAACTACTTAACTAGAAAAAAGGGTTTCAGCATCGAAAAACTGTTGTACTACTAAAGATGATTTTTTAGAAGAGAGCAAATACCAAATTTCTGATAAAATCACCAATAATAGTTTTTATGCTGCTACTAAATATAGTTTAGATGCCGTGGCTTAGGGCCTATTTTATTTGGAATTATGGCAATTCATAGGATTTGCATTCATTGTTTGTCCAGAGTTTGATCGTAGTACAGCAGTTGAGACAGACTAGCAGGGTGAAATGAAGAAACCAAAAAAGATAAAAACCTTTGGAACCTGGCGAAAACATATTTTTAATGGCGAAATTCCTATCCCTATATTCAATTACTCTTTTAAATTACGAATTAGTAATTATTTGGTCAATCAAAGGGTTGCAGGTGACAGAAAATAGGAAGGTAATAATTAGAACCGATAATTAAAAGCGGAAGTTCAGGCAAAACTCTGTATGCTGACATTTACCCAACTTAAACCACCTAATGGCGATGCCGTAGTTACTTTTACTCTGGCGCTGACAGCAGAAGAACGCACCCGCAGTCGTCATCGTTTTGAAACGGAAGATGGTAAAGTTGTAGTTTTACATTTACCCAGAGGAACTGTTTTACACGATGGTGATATTCTGCAAGAAGAAATCCATAGTAGTTTAATCAGAATTAGTGCTAAACCAGAACTAGTTTTGACTGCCTTTGCCCAAACACCACTTTTATTACTACGCGCAGCATATCATCTGGGAAATCGCCATGTACCTGTAGAAATTACTCCAACTTATTTACGCTTGTCCTCAGATTCGGTTTTACGCTTGATGTTAGAACAACTGGGGTTAGAAGTTAAAGAAGAAATTTTACCGTTTCAGCCAGAATTAGGAGCTTATGGACAACACCATCATGCTCACTGATAGTCATCTTTTGAGTATTTTACAGTTGGCTAGCCCCGCTTTACCTGTGGGAGCATATAGCTATTCTGAAGGCTTAGAAATGTTGGTGGAAAATGGTACGATCGCTAACCAGACAAATCTCAAAGATTGGTTAAAAGCAGAGTTGCTCTACGGGGCAATTCGGTTAGAGGCGGCGGTGATGGTACGATCGCAGCAAGCTGCAAAAATAGGTGATGTAGAGTCCCTCTGCCGTTGGAATCTGTGGTTATCGGCTGCTAGAGAAACAGAAGAATTACGTGCCTCTAGTTGGCAGATGGGGCGATCGCTGATCCAATTACTTGGTAAACTAGAACCGCAGATTATGCCTATTGCCAATGCTGTGGGTAATCCTTGCAATTATGCGATCGCTTTTGGTATTGCCGTTGCCCATTGGCAAATTAGCATCCAAGCCGCATTACTCGGATATCTGCATAGTTGGGCAAGTAATTTGATTACTGCTGGCGTGAAACTCATCCCCCTTGGACAAACAGCAGGACAGAAGTTGTTGCTAGATTTGCAACCATTATTTAGCACTGCGGCGTTAGAAATTCTCGCGTTGGAAGATGATGAACTCGCTTGTTGTAGTTGGGGTTTGTCGCTGGCGAGTATGCAGCATGAGACGCAGTATACAAGGTTGTTTAGGAGTTAGTCAAAATAATTCGTAATGACGCTCGCGGACTCGCTACCGCTACGCTAACGTAATTCGTAATTATTACAAAGGACAAATGACAATAAACGCATTTCGAGTAGGGATTGCTGGGCCGGTGGGTTCGGGGAAGACGGCTTTGCTGGATGCTTTATGCAAGGGATTGCGTGAGCAGTATCAGATTGCGGTGGTGACAAATGATATCTATACTCAGGAGGATGCTCAGTTTTTAGTGCGTTCTCAGGCGTTGGCTAGCGATCGCATTTTGGGTGTAGAGACTGGTGGTTGTCCTCATACTGCTATCCGTGAAGATGCTTCGATGAATTTGGCGGCAATTGAACAGTTAGAAGAACGTTTTATCGATTTGGATTTGGTATTTTTGGAAAGTGGTGGCGATAACTTAGCTGCTACTTTTAGTCCAGAATTGGTGGATTTAACAATTTACGTCATTGATGTTGCGGCTGGTGATAAAATTCCCCGCAAAGGCGGGCCGGGCATTACCAAGTCTGATTTGTTGGTGATTAACAAAACTGATTTAGCGCCTTATGTTGGTGCAGATTTAAGTGTGATGGAACGAGATGCTAAAAAAATGCGCGGCGATAAACCTTTTATTTTTACTAATTTAAAAACTCAGTCTGGACTTGCAGATGTAATTAACTTTGTTTGCAAAAATATTTGTTGAAAAAGAATTCAGGAGTCAGAATTCAGAATCAAGACAACTAAACCTGCATATTTAGTGCGGATGCAAAAATACCGTTTATTCAGACGCTAGTTAACTTGCTATCCGCCACTCGTACAGAATTCATGCTGTTAGCGGATAGCTAAGGTTTAGCCCATTCTGACTCCTGACCCCTGACTCCTGAATTCTATTTCTATAAAGCCCTTAGATGACGACTTCGCACTCGTTCAGCACTACCAGTAGGAATTGCAGCAATTAATTTTTGCGTGTATTCCTCTTTGGGTTCTTGGTAAATGCTTTCGGCTGTGCCTTCTTCAACAATTTGACCGCGATTCATGACTAAAATGCGATCGCTCATAAATTTCACCACACTTAAATCATGAGAAATAAAGATATAAGTAAGCTGAAAATCTGACTGTAATTCTTTGAGAAGATTTAATACCTGCGCCTGTACTGAAACATCCAACGCTGAAACTGATTCATCACAGATGATAAACTTAGGATTCAATGCCAAAGAACGGGCTATGCAAATCCGTTGACGTTGACCGCCAGAAAACTGATGAGGATAGCGGTTCATCGCATCTGCACTCAACCCTACCCGTTCTAATAGTTCAACTACCCGTTGCCGTCTTTGTTGCTTTGTCTTCCCAACGGCGTGAATTAACAAAGGTTCCATCACCGCGTCGCCAACCTTCATCCGTGGATCGAGGGAACTAAAAGGATTTTGGAAGACTATTTGCATTTCCCGCCGCAGTTTTTGCAACCGTTCTCCTTTGAGGCTAGTAATATCTTGTTTCTCAAAGATAATCTGACCACTCATCGGTTCAATTAAGCGCAGCAAGGTTCTACCAAGGGTGGTTTTACCACAACCAGATTCTCCCACCAAACCTAGTGTTTCTCCTGGCTTGACATCAAAAGAAACGCCATTAACTGCCATATTGTAGCGTTTTGTCCCACCAAACACCCCGCGCACTGGAAAACCAACTTTCAGGTTGCGGATTTGCAACAGGGGTTCTTTTTCATTGAAGTTTGCTAATCTTGCAGCAATCTCTTCGGTGGTGACTTCTATAGGTAGCGCAGGTTCTTTCGGCTGAATTACTACTTGTCCCGTTGCTGTCTCTTCTGCACTCATGTAGTCAGAAACAGTGAGTAATTTTTGGGGACGACGGTTGAGTGTGGGGCGACAAGCGATCAAACCTTTAGTATATGGATGCTGAGGACTGCTGAAAATTTGATCGGAAATACCAGATTCGACAACTTTACCTTTATACATCACCGCTACTTCATCAGCAATTTCTGAAATTAGCCCCAAGTCGTGGGTGATGAAAATCATTGCCATGTCACGACTTTGCTGCAATTCTCGCAACAAGTCCAAAATAGTCGCTTGCACCGTCACATCCAAAGCTGTGGTTGGTTCATCAGCAATTAAAATTAATGGGTTGCAAGAAATTGCCATTGCAATCATTACCCGTTGCAACTGACCCCCAGAAAGTTCATGAGGGTATCGTTCCAGCATGGCTTCTTTGTGTTCTTTAACCAACTGTGCCAACTTGGATGGCTCTGGTTTCGGTGAAGTTTCGATATACTGCTGCTGTATTTCCTCATCGCTAGGTAGAAGTTTAACCTCTTGCAGACCTGCGATCGCAATTTGTCGTGCTTGGGCTGCTGACACCTTTTGATGCCGCATAATCGCTTCTGTTAGCTGAAACCCAATGTTATAAACCGGATTTAGCGAACTCATCGGTTCTTGAAAAATCATGGCGATGTCGCCACCCCGGTGTAACTGCATTTGCTCAGGAGGCAATTTTACCAAATCGATGGCGTTGCCATTCTCCTGCGGACGAAACCAGATTTCACCGCCAGTCACTAAACCGGGAGTTTGCAACAAACCCATCACAGCTAGGGCTGTCACTGATTTACCACTCCCCGATTCTCCTACTATTCCTAGAGTTTCACCTCGATGCAGTCCAAAGGATATACCATCCAAAGCTCTGACTGTGTTGCCATCACCGGGAAATTCAACTTGGAGATTGCGAACCTCTAGGACAGTTTCTCTCATAGGAGTTGGGTAGAAATATTAACTTAAAATTATTTGATTTTAACAATAGTTTTGATTTATATGTGAGTAAATTTAATTTTTACACTTTTTGGCAGTTTCTCACATACTTCCACAATATACATACATCTGCGATATGGAACTGCTTGTGATTTCTGCAAATTGCGATCGGCTCATGATGTTTAGTGATGATTGCCCTGGCGATGCCTACGCCTACGCTAATCCTGCTTTTACTTTCCAGAAACATTTGCCCCTACGGTGGTTGGATCATATCATAATTCTTGCCGAAATTGGCTAAATTTAAGAAGCTGAGGCAATGGAAATAGAGATTAAAATAGAGTTAGTAAAGGTAGGATTTACTTGATTAGGAGGTTCTATGATGACTTTACAAGAAATTATTAATTCTATTGAAAGTTTGCCCACAGAAGATAAAGAGTATTTATTTGAGTTTCTTCGCCAGCAACGAATTGAGAATCGGCGGGTTGAAATTTTGGCTCATGCTCAGGAAGTAATGCAGTCTTTTAAGGATGGGACAGCAAAGAGAGGAAGCGTTGATGATTTGATCGCTGATTTACTCGGAGATGATGATGGAAGTTGTCTGGAGTAGTGGATTTAAGCGCTCTTTTAGGAAGATTACAAAGAAAAACCCGCAATTAAAGAATCAAATTGTTAATGTATTAAGGCTTTTAGCAGATGATCCATTTACACCCTCTTTGAAGTCTCATAAGTTAACAGGAAATTTAGCGGTTTTGTGGTCTTGTTCTGTTGCTTATGATTGTAGAATTATCTTTAATTTTTCGGAGGATGAGAAGTTGTTAGAAATGGTTATTTTATTGATTGATATTAGTAGCCATGATGAAGTCTATTAAGATGCAAAATAGAGGCTGAAACTTAGAATTTAGAGATTAAAATTATCCATTCCTAACTGTTCGATAGCTAAAGCCATGTGTCACGACAAGACGAAAAAGCGTCAACACAGACAAAAAAATAGCACACCCTAAAGGATGGCTATTTGTAGAAATTGTCTAATTGTGATGTTGGTTAACAAATTGAATACACGCCCAACTACCAACTTTAGAAAGGAATATCATCTGGATCTGGTTCTTCCGCTTTCACTGCTGGATAAGTAGTCCGCTCATAATTTGTAGATTGGGGTACGGGTTCGTAACTTGTCGCTTGGGGAGCAACGCCAACAGGATTTGCAGCCGGAGTAGGCGCTGGACGTGGTGATTCGTAAGTGTTAACTTCTTTCTGGGGAGGACGAGATACTGAAGGTGTTTGTCGTGGAGTAGTTTCAGCGAATGATGGAGTTGCGGTTGCCGAAGGCAATGGATCGGTATTAAAACTACCTCCAACAGGTTGAATTTGTTGCACTGTCAATTCAGCGCGTTTTTCTTTAAAACCTTCCATCGGAACAGTATTCATGCCTAAACGCCCTACCAAGATGACGCGATCGCCTTGGTGGTAGTTTTGCTGAATTTCTGTCGCTAAATTCCCCCAGCCGACAACTTTCAGGGTGGCTGGCGGATCTTCTGGTTTCAGGGAATTGGGAAACTGCACCAGCATTTCCGTAACTCCCAAATTATCGGCTGTATAGCGGAGTTGTGGTTCGTTAATAATTTCCGCCATCAAAACGCAGCTGTTCATTAAAATTACTCCTGACTGCAAAAAGTACTGATTGAGAAGAGAAGGTGGGGGTTTTCTATGTAGTGCCAATTAATATCTAGATATGTTTAATTGTTTGCATTTTTTAATAATATTTGAACAAATTTTCTAACAGAATTCAGGAGTCAGAATTCAGAAGTCAGGAGAACACTTGATGAATGAATATACCAATCATACTAAACTCTTTATCAATTCTGACTCCTGACTCCTGGGTGCTGAATTCTTTTTAGTCATTTCTAGCATAAAAGCCAAGCGATCGCTTTGAACAGCATTAAGTATGCCGTCCGCCACTCTCGCTTGACTAAATTGAGCATTCAATTCTGCATTGAGTAGTATAATTGTACCACTAATTTAAGAAAGAGAAAAAATTATTGGCAAAAATTAAGTCTTGACGTGAGAGGGGAAAACACCAAAGGCGATCAACCTGGCTGGTAGGTCGCGCAAGATAGGTAAGCGCAAAAACGCAGGTGGTACAAAGGTGTTATTTGAGGTGAGAACTGGCGCAAATACCCGCTTTTGGATAAAAGTTTGAAACGCCTGAATGATGCGTGTGGGCAACTCGCGTTGACGCTGTACTTTTGCTAGGTCGCTAAGTTGTACTTGTCCGTTTTTGAGCGGTTTGCTGAGTACATTCGCGGCGACGACAGCATCTTGAATCGCGTAGTTAATCCCAACTCCACCCACAGGGGACATTATATGAGCCGCATCACCGATGAGTAACAGTCCCGGATGATACCAGCGTTTGACGCGGCTGGATTCGACCGAAAGAAAAGCTATTTGTGACCAGTCATGTAAATTTTGGATGCGTTGCTGAAATTCTGGCACTACTTCCACAACAGATTTTTTTAATTCCTCCAAACCCTCAGCCCGCAATTTTTGATAGCCTCCCTTGGGGATGACATAAGCAACTTGCCACTCATCACCACGGTCAAGCATGGCGATGATTTTACCTTGACCAAAGCGCCCCATTCCCCCCTCTGGGTCTTCTGGCTGGCGCGGTAGGCGAAACCAAAGAATATCCATTGGCGGCGAGGTTTCGATGGATTCAAACTCACCCAGGTGGCGTAAACGTGAGTGGCGACCGTCTGCACCCACTGTCAGTATTGCCCGGACTTCATGCCAACCACCACCTCCCCGATAGCGGACACCTTGAATTACGCCATTTTCGGCAATTAATTCTTGCACATTCGCACCCATTACCAGATGGAAACTAGGATATTTTTGTGCTTCTTGGGTGATGAACTCCAGAAATTTCACCTGGGGAAGCATTGTAATGTAGGGGTAGCGGGTTTTTAGGTGGCTAAAATCTGCCAAAGTGATAGTATCTTCAGGTGTTTTAAACCTAATTTGGCGCATTTTGGCATGGGGAAGTTCTAGCAAGCGATCGCTAAGTCCCAATTCTTCCATAATTTCCATCACCGACGGATGAATCGTATCACCGCGAAAATCGCGATCGAAGTCTTTGTGTGCTTCCAGCAGCATCACCGAAATGCCTTGACGCGCTAACAACAGCGCCAAAACTGCTCCGGCTGGGCCCCCACCCACAATGCAACAATCTGTGGTTTGTACGTCTACAATGTCATGGACAGGGTTAATATTTGGATCTGAGGAAAGATTTTGAGGTAGATCGGTAGTCATAACAACACCTCCTGACAGCCCTAAAACCTAGCGTAGTTTGCTTTTGATGGTGCAAACTATTTTGTTAACTTTTCGTATTTACAGAGAACGTGTATTATGGGCGCTAAACTGTCATTAGTCAGTCGTAATTATCCTCCAATTCCCAATTCCCAATCAAATAATTAGTTGTGTCCCAAGTTATTTTAGAAAACGTTTATAAAAGTTTTTCCTCACGTAAAGGTGAAAGTGTTACCTCACAAAACCAATCTTCCCCCACGCTTGGGGAGAAAACTGATGCAGCGCAAGAACGTGCGGGAAGTGTTAATGTCTTGCGGCGGATTAACTTAACGATCGCAGATGGCGAGTTTATGGTGCTGGTAGGCCCCTTCTGGTTGTGGGAAAAGTACCTTGCTACGGTTAATCGCTGGGTTAGAAACGATGACTGGCGGTAATATCTGGGTAGGTGATCGCTTGATCAATGATCTACCACCAAAGGAACGCGACATCGCAATGGTGTTTCAAAATTACGCCCTCTATCCCCACATGACGGTGTATGACAACATCGCTTTTGGATTACGCCGTAGGGGAAGCAGGGGAGACGAGGAGCAGGGGAGCAAAGGAGAAAATACCCCCTATCTTCGGAAGTGGGCAGAAAATCTCTTCGTGGGGGCGACAAGAAAGTTACCTAAAGGATTGCGCTACACTTCTGAGAAAGAACGGGCGGTTGATCAGCAGGTGCGTAGTGTTGCCCAACTGTTACAAATTGAAACATTGCTGAATCGCTTACCCAAACAGCTATCTGGGGGACAAAGACAACGGGTTGCATTGGGAAGAGCGATCGCGCGTGACCCCCAAGTGTTTTTAATGGATGAGCCGCTTTCTAACTTAGATGCCAAACTACGGGCAGAAACCCGCGCCCAAATTGTGAAATTGCAGCGCCAACTGGGGACAACGACAATTTACGTTACCCACGATCAAACAGAAGCGATGACAATGGGCGATCGCATTGCGATTATGTCTGAGGGTAAAATTCAGCAAGTTGCTTCTCCTTTAGAACTTTACAACCGCCCTGCCAATCTTTTTGTAGCAGAGTTCATTGGTTCACCACCGATGAATTTTATTCCTGTAGAATTCCATGCCCCACAGTTGATTACGCATTCCCAGTTGCGTTTCACCCTGCCAGAAGTTTGGGGAAAAGCTTTGCAAAAATACGATGGGAAAACTCTAATTTTAGGCATTCGTCCAGAACACTTGAACTTGAGTATGCCTGCTACCAAAAATCTACCAGTGCAAGTAGATTTGGTAGAGAATCTTGGCAACGATTCCTTTCTCGCTGTTAAGATTGCCGAACCGGGTTCTCAGCCTGCCACTACAGCCAATTCCCTACAAGTGCGAATCCCACCAGATCGTCTTGTACAACCTGGTGAGCAACTATGGTTATCTCTAACTCCAGAGAAAATTCACTTTTTTGACCCGGAAACCCAGTTAGCAATATTTCCTTAAAAGTATCCGCATCTAGTTAGTTAACGCCAATTACGGAAATATGTGTACACCATCTGCCAATTGATAAACATATACTAATTTTTGAAGAAAAATCGTTAAGCTAATTGGAATTTTACCAATTCTATTTCCCGCACCAGAAGCGATCGCGCTTTGGCTAATCGGTGGCTCAATGCTTTACCTTCGGTGCTTTTAAAGAAATGTGGTATCACCGTGCCAAAACGGGAAAATTGGCATGGTGATGCCTAACTCAACCCCATTAACTTGTGCTGCTGTTCATAAAAGCTGAAAAAACTCACCATAACATTACACAGCCACCTCCATAGCAAACTTCACCTTGGGAAGACTAGACACAAGGTACATAAATTAGAAGTTTGGATGATGAAAGTAACTTTTGCTAACTTAGGTTTAATTGTTGCAGTCTACATCTTGGCTATTGGTAACAGCCATGTTCAGGCACAAGTCACACCCGATAGTACTCTCAGCACTGCTGTGTCTGGAAATAATAGTTACAACATTACTGGCGGCACTAGGGTCGGCAATAATTTATTTCATAGTTTCAGTCAATTCTCTATTCTTAGCAATGGCTCTGCATCATTCGATAATGCTACCGATATTCAAAATATTTTTAGTCGTGTAACTGGCGGTAATATTTCCAACATTAATGGTTCTATCAGCGCTAATGGTAATGCTAATTTATTTTTACTCAACCCCGCAGGCATTATTTTTGGACAAAATGCCAGCTTAAATATTGGTGGTTCTTTTGTCGGCACAACTGCTAATAGCATCAAATTTGCTGATGGATTTGAGTTTAGTGCAGTTAATCCCCAAAATACGCCATTATTAACTGTCAGTGTACCTATAGGATTGCAAATGGGAAGTAATTCAGGTGCGATTGAATTTAATGGTTCTGGTTATGGTTTAGAGCGATTGAGTAATTCCGTTCTGCGTGCGACTAGTGAATCTAACTTACAAGTAAAGCCAGGAAAAACTCTGACTTTATTAGGTAGCAATATTTCGATGGTGGGTAGTCAAATTTCCAGCAGTTCCGGAAATATCGAACTCGGAAGTGTCAGAGAAGGTGCGATCGACTTGCAGTCCATATCAGAAGGATGGCAACTTGGTTATGAAAAGGTATCAAAATTTGGAGATATAAAATTAGACCAAGCAATTATTGATGCTTTAGCTCCTGGTGGTGGTTCGATTCGCTTACAAGGAGGAAATATATCCTTACATAATGGCTCCAAGGTGATTATTCAAAACCAAGGAATAAAACCATCCGGTGGTATTAGTATTAATGCAGTTGAATCCTTAGAAGTAAGCGGTCTACATCCAAACCTGAATGAGTATAGTGCTATTTATACCGAAAGCTTAGTTGGTTTAACTGGGGATATTAATATTTCGACCCAACGCTTGAAATTATCAGGAGGACAAGGCATTTCCAGTAGGGCAATAAATAGTCAGGGGAGTAATATTATTGTCAAGGCATCTGAATCAATTAAGTTAGAAGCCGATCCATTAAATCCAACACGGACAAGTAATATCGAAACTACTAGTTTTAGTTCTAAAAGGGCTGGGGATGTTACCCTATCTACAAATGATTTAATCGTTTTGGATGGTTCGAGAGTCTCATCGATTACGACCTCTTCTGGAGATGGTGGAAATGTCAATATCAATACAAAATCAATTGAAGTAACTGGAATCACAAGTAATTTTGTCGCTAGCGTAATTACTGCTGGAAGTTTAGGGCAAGGTGATGCTGGTAATTTACTCATAAATACAGATCGATTAACAATTCGTGATGGTGGACGAGTCGATTCTTCGGGTGCTGCAAGCGGCAATGCGGGTAGTGTAACGATTAATGCTGGAGAATTTATCGAAGTCAATGGAACTGTACCAGGTTCAATCAATCCGAGTTTAATTATCTCTTCTGCAAATCTCTTAGATGAATCATTGCGTCAAACTTTAAGGCTTCCTCCTGCACCAACAGGAAAATCGGGAAACGTGACTATTAACACACCTGTGTTGCGAGTCATGAATGGAGCGCAGGTGACAGTAAAAAATGATGGTATGGGAAATGCTGGCAGCTTAAAAGTCAATGCTAATTCGATTTTTCTCGATAGCAAAGGTGGTATTACTGCTGCGACTAAATCTGGAGAAGGTGGTGATATTACAATTAATTTAAAAGACTCTTTGATTATGCGTCGTGGTAGCAAAATAGATACAGAGTCATTAGGTACGGGAAATGGTGGCAACATCACCATTAACTCGCCAATTATCGGTGGTTTTGAAAACAGCGATATCATTGCCAATGCTTTGAATGGTAATGGTGGCAATATCAACATTACTACTCAGGGCATCTTTGGCTTAGAGTTTCGCAATCAACTCACCCCAGAAAGTGATATTACCGCTAGTTCGCAATTTGGGGTGAATGGAACGGTGCAAGTTAATAACGTTGGCGTTGACCCCAATTCTGGTTTAGTTGAATTGCCAGCCAATGTCACCGATCAATCGCAGCAAATAGCAAGTGGTTGTTCTAATACCAATGGTAGTAATTTTGTCGCCACCGGACGCGGTGGTGTGCCGCAAAATCCCACACAAGAAATTATGAGCGATCGCACTTGGTCTGATACCCGTGATGTCTCTGCATTCCAAAATAAAACTAACGCAGTTATAACCCAAACACAAAAATCTCCAGAAGTCCTTGTCCAAGCTACTTCTTGGCGACGTAATGCCCAAGGCAAAATTGAACTCGTTGCAGCCCAGTCTCCTACATCTATGCAACCATCATTAACCTGTGCTGCTATTCCCAAAAGTTCAATATAACTCGTTAAATGTTACTAATTTTACTGGTACGGCGAAAATAAATACGGTGTATAAAAATAGACATAGCTTGATGAAATTAACTTTTTTTGAGTTTGGCTTCATAGGTGCAATTTTCATGTCTGAACATTCCAGACATCGTAATCCCGTTAATTTTTGTGTTAATGTTCTATGCGGATTAATTGCTTATTGCCACCAACCTAAGAAACCTAGCCTTCAACTTGAGTGGCTTTTACCTTCAGATGTTTAACCCGAACTCAGGTTATTTAGGGATTGGGGATTGGGGATCGGGTACTGAGGATTGGGCATTGGGGATTGGGATTGGAAAATAGTATTTTTAATCTTATTCCCCATTCCCCATTCCCCATTCCCCATTCTTTACTTACGCATCATCTAAAGCTGCAATTCCAGGCAATACTTTGCCTTCAAGCAACTCCAAGCTAGCGCCGCCGCCGGTGGAAATGTGGCTCATTTGGTCTGCTAAACCAACCTTTTCCACAGCCGCTACTGAGTCACCACCGCCAATGATGGTTGTTGTACCAGTTTTACCGATTTCAGCGAGGGTATGAGCGATCGCTTCCGTACCTGCCGCAAACTTATCAAACTCAAATACACCCATTGGCCCGTTCCAAATTACCGTTTTGGTATCTGCAAGGGCTTCTTGGAAAAATTTCACCGAGTCTGGCCCAATATCCAAACCCATCCAACCATCGGGGATATTCTCAATGCTAACGGTTTGAGAATTGGCATCAGGGGCAAAGTTATCTGCCAATACCACATCTGTAGGCAGCAATAAAGCAACACCCCGTTCTTTAGCCTTAGCTTCTAAAGATTTCGCTAGTTCTAGCTTGTCTTCTTCTACCAACGACTTACCAACATTCAAACCACGGGCTTTATAGAAGGTGAAAATCATCCCACCGCCAATAATCAGCTTGTCGCACTTCTCCAACAGGGTTTCAATTACACCAATTTTGCTGGAAACTTTGGAACCGCCAATAATTGCCGCCAAAGGACGTTGGGGATTTTCAATAGCGTTTTGCAGATATTGCAATTCCTTCTCAACCAAATATCCAGCCACAGAAGGGCTGAGGAATTTAGTCACACCTTCAGTAGAAGCATGGGCGCGGTGTGCAGTACCAAAAGCATCATTTACATAAAAATCAGCATTGGCAGCCAACTTTTTCGCAAATTCTGGGTCGTTTTTCTCTTCTTCTTTGTAAAAACGGACATTTTCTAGTAATAGCACTTGGCCATTTTGCAAAGCGGCAACTTTTGCTGCAACTTCATCGCCAATAGAGTCATCAGTTTTAATGACTTCTTGCCCCAGTAACTCAGAGAGACGCTTGGCAACGGGAGTTAGGCGTAATTTGTCATCCACACCCTTGGGACGGCCAAAATGACTTGCGAGAATGACTTTAGCACCCTTCTGCGTTAAATCTTGGATGGTTGGGAGAGCGGCGCGAATGCGAGTATCGTCGGTAATGTTGCCTTGATCGTCCACAGGCACGTTAAAGTCAACCCGCACTAAGGCACGTTTCCCAGATATATCAGCTGAAGATAAACTTGCTAAACTTTTTTTGGACACACCAAACTCTCCTGATTGCCTTTTTGTTATTGTTTTGAAAGTAGAACCATCAAGATTTTACCGGAGTCAGGGGTACCCAAGTGACAGAGATATTTAAGACAGTACTATTTCCTATTGATCAAAGCCGGGAAACGCGGGAAGCTGCTGATGTTGTTACCAACGTAGTCAAAAAGTACAGCAGTCGCTTGGTGCTGCTGTCTGTGGTAGAAGAACCGCCTCCAGATGCTCCAGATGCGCCTAGTGCAGATCCGATGGTTTCACCAGAAGTAGTTGCAAAACTGCTAGAAAATGCCCAATCTTTATTTTCTGGGCAAGGAATTCAATCCGAAATTCTGGAAAGGCAAGGTAAACCAGCTTTTACTATCTGCGATGTCGCTGATGAAATTGGGGCTGATTTAATTATTATGGGCTGCCGAGGGCTAGGCTTAACTGAAGAGGGAGCGGATGATAGTGTGACAACTCGCGTGATTAACCTTTCCCCTTGCCCAGTGCTGATTGTGCCTTAGTAGTGAGTGGTCAGTGTTGAGGAGGCAATAGACTTCTCCAGAAATTAATTATGCGTTATCCAGAACCTTTGTAGAGACGTAGCAGTGCTACGTCTCTACATTTTTTTTGGAAAAGTCTAATGACAAACAGAAAATTCTGAGCGTCGGAAGTCGGCGCTCAGAACTTTGGAAATAAACCTTCCATGTTTACATACTTTACCTAACAGCTTAAAAGCGATAGTTGCGATCGCGTACCCACATACTAACTGGAACAGCTTTACCCTGTGGATCTACTTTCGCTTTCACCACAATGGGGGGTACTTGTCCTCTGCGGGCGCGTTGGGTTCGCAAATCGTTGCTAATCTGCTGGCGTTGGTTTTCTGGGATGTAATAGGTTTCCAAGCCGTAGTTAACGGAACCATCTTGATAAACACCTTTTAAGGCTACCTGATTGGCTCTTAGAGATGTTGGGCGATCGCTACTGACTCGTAACGGTCTCCAAGCTCTAGGAACACCGTTACCATTGGATAGTTGCTCTTGCAAAGTCACGTAGATATTGGTTCCTTCAGGCAATCTTCTGCCGCTTCCACGGCCTTTGCTGACAATTGTTTGCCAACCAGGTAATCTCCTCAAATTTGCGGGACGGGATATGTTGTAATCTAGCGCTAAGGTATTACCGTCTAGTACATTGTTCGGGTCTACAGGTACGGTTTGCAAAATCACCGTTTTACCTGTCACATCTGTATAAACGGCTTGGGCTGGTACTGCCATGATTAACCCTGTTTGTAGCGCCAGGGGAGCTAGTAACCGCCAAAAAGGTAAGGGCTTATTCGATTTTTGTTCAGTAGCAATCAAGTAATCCCGAAAAGTCACCTTACTGGAGAACTCGGCTTCGGGAGACAAGGTTTTATTTTTAGATTCAGAAGAACTATTAGTCATGAGCGTAGTCCTAAAAAGCAGAGGAATTGAGGAGGTCAAAAGTAACGAGATTAGGACTAACGCAGAGAAACTTTAAAAATTTTGACGCACAGAGATAGAGATGTTGATGATGGGGAAATTCCTGAATTCTGTTAGCGTTGCGGGGCGTTTAGCCCATGCTGAATTTGTACTACTTTTTACTTGCAGAGCTACCACCAGGTAAACGGCGTTCAAACCAGAGTCCAGCGCTAATTAAAGCGGAACCGCACAAGATAAAGACTAGAGACTTGAAAAGTAAGTCGGTGTCGTACTCTTGCACGCGACTGATAATTTGCAGTGTCACTAACAGCATACCGCCCCAAAAGGAACTTCTGTTGCTTAATTTCAATCCTTCTTGAATTAGTCCCCATGCTAATGTTGCTAGAAGTACATTGAAAATAAAAACACCAAGTTCATCAATCCGACTGATAGTTTGATGCCAAAAAGGTACTATGGCAATAAAGGCAAGAAAAGTACCAATAACAGCAGTTGTGAAAATCACTTCGCGGCGCGGAGGATTATTTCTTTGACGCAGTAGAAATAACCATTGCAATACCGCCAAGCCACTGAGAATCCCCAAATCGATGATCGGCAGAGACTGGAACAAGTTAGTCAAGTTCGTTGGCTGATTATAACCATAATTTGCAGATTCCCAAACCCAACGAAAAGACAGAACGTAAAACACACCACCAAAGCTAACCAACGCTAAATTACGTGCCAGAGATTGAAACAACCTGTAATTTATGGTTGGAAACAGCAGATCGTCATAACTCCAGAATAATGCAGGTGGGAGTGCAAAAGCAAAAGATGCCACCCAAGGAGCTATATCAGCATAATTCAGCAGTGGCAGAGGATTAAGGTTAGCTTGTAATGAACTAGCGAAAACAAAGGCTGCTAGACCAAAAATCCAGCGCGATCGGCAGAAGTAGGCTAAGGGGACAAATACCAGCCATGCCAACAAAGGCAAATGCTGCACCACTAACCGCGACCAAGTTAACTCTCCTGTTGCGTACCATAAGTCTTCTAATCCCGTCCAATACCCGATTTCCACGAGGATAATTGACAGAATTCCTAAAGAATTTATGGACAAACTGAAGGCCATCACCACAACACCCAACCCCCAGGCGAGAAAAAGTTGGGAAGTTGAACCGGCGATATTGAACATCTGGGCCATCAGCAGTATATTTGCGCCGAAAATGAAGGCGCTTAAAATGAGCAACCCTTCTCCCAGTAAGCGTTTACTTTTTTGTGGCTTCTTTCCTTCAGGTGTTATCCAATTGTAAAAACCGGTAATAGCGATCGCAAAAAACAAACTCATCATGAGAATAAATTTGACTTCCCGCGAACCTCCCTGCCAGTTTCCTGATACAAAGGTAATTATGCCTAAGCATAAAAGGATGCTGCCTACAGCGATCGCGATCGCTTTATTGCGATCGCGTACAGCAGCTTCCAGGTTTTTAAATTGATAACGTTCTGCTATTTGCTCATACAGCGAAGAACTAATTAATCCTTCATCCCTCCATAGTTGTGCTTCTTTGCGTAACTTTTGCGGAAAACTATCTAAGAACATGACCTTCTCCGGTGCAGTGGGGTAGCTTGGCCATTGCGTTCTGAATGGCGGTCATTATATTTTGAGTATGAAGCCAAAAGGCTTGATTACATTGTTCTTGTGTAACAGTTTGATTTGGATTTTGATACAACCTAATTCGTAATTAAGAAGCGTCATCTTTCATATTGATTTCCACACAATTGCATCTCTACTCTGATTTGTGAAAAATTTTATTATTTATATATCCAGATGGAAAAACCTTCTAATTTATTACTTAAAGTCTCACGGCGTTTGTTCACTAATCTAGATGAACAAGAAAAATTTATTGAGGCTTTAATGAATCCTCAGCCTTTTTCACCCAGTATTCTTTGGTGTAAAGGAAAGCCAGAATTTTCACCTTTAGCAGTAGAAACACCAACCTATTGGCAACCACAATTTACTGACCGTTTATGCTTGGGAGAAAAACCTGGTCAGCATCCCTTGCATCAACAAGGATATTTCTATTGTTTAGATTTCTCTTCAATATTTGCAGCTACTACTTTGTTAGCAATTCCTCAGTCAGTGCGTTTAGTTTTTGATATGTGTGCCGCGCCAGGAGGTAAAAGTATCTTTGCTTGGAAAGCTTTGCAACCTGAATTGCTCATCAGTAATGAAGTAATTGGTAAACGTCTAGGGATGCTAATTTCTAATTTGAAACGTTGCCAGATTAGCCCTAGTGCAATAGTTAATAGAGATTCGAGTATATTTGCCGAAATGTTTTCCTACTCTAGCAACTTAGTAATAGTAGATGCTCCTTGTACTGGGCAATCTTTACTGGCTAAAGGTGAAAAAGCACCCGGATGTTTTCACCCAACTGCTATTAACAAGAGTGCAAATCGGCAAAAGCGAATTATAGCTAACTCTGCTAAACTTGTTTCACCACAAGGTTATTTAGCTTATATGACTTGCACATATTCACCCGAAGAGAATGAGCAAGTTTGCGAATGGTTTTTGGAACGCTTTCCCCAGTTTCAAGCGATGGAAATTAGTAATTTAACTAAATATCAGTCGCATTTAACTACAATACCTTGTTATCGGATGTTTCCTCAAGATAGGTTAGGTGCTGGTGCGTTTACAGTTCTATTTAAAAATACTAATGAAAATGAAGATGAGCAGAAAGAAGTAGATTTAAATGCAATATCTTCGCTATATATCTACCAAAATCTGAAAAAGTCAAGTTAATTACATTGGTGGTATATCTTCTGGCATTAAACCAGAAGATGTGATGTTTGTAAGAGGGCTGCATTTGTCAATCAGCCATCAGGAGTACACTTTTTAAGTGAGTTGACTTTATATTAAGACCATAGATATTGCAATTCTTATATAGATGCAAAACGTGGTGTATACAAAACATTTTTCATCTACATCAACCTCAACCCACCCCTTTAAAAACTTCATAATCTCCTTCCCAGTTCTAACTAGGAATGCAACTAGAAGGCTCCGCCTCTAGTCTAAGCGGCAGAGTTAAATAAGTGGGCATGAATAATTAAAGGTTTGTAGTCAGGGCTAAAGCCGCTTACTAAGAGCCAATTTACTTGATTTTATATTCCTTAACATAGTTTGATGTATTCTTGCCCACAAACAAGATGACGAAATTAATAAAAAACTTTCAATAATTAACTCTTATGGATAATAAAAATTTTTTAACCTCATCCTAACCTAAATTTAACCAAAACTTATCCGGTATCAGCGTTAGACTTTTTGAAATAACCATTATACAAAAAAGCTAAACCGTACAGGATGTAAATTACATGGGTCGAAAAGTCAGTAAAGTGTTTAAACAATCTGGGGTGATTCCTTATAGAGTGAACAATGGCAAAGTTGAAATCTTGCTAATCACGACCCGTAACTTTCAACACTGGGTGATTCCAAAAGGAGATATTCCTAATGGCATGAGTCCCCCCGCTTCAGCAGCCAAAGAAGCTTGGGAAGAAGCAGGGGTAATTGGGCAGGTAGACACCAATGAACTGGGCACTTATAAGTACCGCAAAGGAGGCAAAAGTTATCGTGTCAAGATGTATTTGTTACCAGTTGAGATGCTGAGTGAAGATTATCCAGAAGCAAGTAAAAGAAAACGGCAGTGGGTAGAAGTAACTACAGCTATCAGGTGGGTTAAGTTTAGTTCACTCAAACGAATTCTTAAAGGTTTTTTCCAGGTTAAATCTCACTTTTGTACATTTCAAGATACTAGTCATATATAAAAATAGCTACAATAAAAGTATAATTAAATACGTCAAAAAGCCTAGTTCGTAGTCAGCAATTCATCGTTAATAGCAAGTTTTACTAGAACTAAAGTTCTTACTACAAACTTTATATTTATTTATACTTAGCTACTTATTGAAAAGCCCTCGAAGCAAAGTGAGGGACTTTCAATAAGTAGCTAGTATTTAAAATAACTGGAATTGCTAATCAAAATAATTAAATATTAGATGTAAGGCATCACCTATCTTTGCATCAATTTTATGGTGAATATAGGTCTGTTTATTGAGTAAGCTTATCCAGTCTAAATCCACAGTAAAGCTACCCAAGTTTTTATACCGACAATTCCATCAGCTTGCAATTTCTTAGATGTTTGGAAACTAACAATTGCATTCTTAACTGACTCAGAAAACTTCCCATCAATGGCATCGGTATATAATCTGATGCTTTAAGTTTCCCATTTCATAAGGGATTGCTGTGTTGTGGATTTGGTCTTACATCTCCTTTCTTGGCGAACTTCTCCGTTCCACAAGCTCAGTATTCAACCGAATTAAATATTATCTGTTGCTTCAATCAAAGCACTACGAATTCCTGTTTCACTCATCGAATGTCCGGCATCAGGAACCACTATAAATTCCGCTTCTGGCCAAGCTCGATGTAATTCCCAAGCTGATATCATTGGGCAGACTACATCATAGCGCCCCTGAACAATTACAGATGGAATATGGCGGATACGGTCTACATTTAAGAGTAATTGATCTTCTGTTTCAAGAAAGCCCTTATTCATAAAGTAATGGCATTCAATACGTGCGAAAGCTGAAGCAAATTCGCTCTCGCCAAACTTTTGCATGAGTTCTGGGTCTAAAAAAAGTCTACTGGTACTAGCTTCCCAAATTGACCAAGCACGCGCCGCTGCTAATTGAATTTCTAAATCGGGACTGGTCAAGCGTTTGTAATATGCTGCGATCATATCATCACGTTCTGCGATCGCAATTGGTTCGACATAAGCTTCCCAAGCATCAGGAAAAATATAGCTAGCACCCTCTTGGTAAAACCATCGCAACTCTTTTTGCCTCAGCATAAAAATACCACGGAGAATTAATGCCGTGCAGCGAGAAGGATGGGTTTGGCTGTAGGCTAATGATAAAGTGCTACCCCAGCTACCACCGAAAACCGCCCACTTTTCTATACCTAAATGTTGGCGCAGTTTTTCGATATCACTAACTAAATCCCAAGTGGTATTTTCTCGTAATTCAGCATGGGGCGTACTTTGACCACAACCACGTTGGTCAAACATCACTATCCGCCATTTTTCTGGGTGGAAATATTGCCGATAAAAAGGTGGACATCCACCACCAGGCCCACCATGCAACAAAACGATGGGTTGACCTTGGGGGTTTCCTGACTCTTCAAAATGAATGGTATGTAGGTCGGAAACCTGTAAACTACCTTCTCGGTAAGGCTTGATCGCTGGGTAAAGTTCTCGCATTTTAGAAATTTTATCAGTAATGTTGTCATAAACATTATTATGAGAGGTCGCAAGTAAATGCCGTGGTTTGTCAAAATTGAAGAAGGGAAAGTCGATAAACCTACCTTTGACCAATATGTACCTGCTCACAAAGCCTACATCCAGGACTTGATTGCTAAAGGACACAAAGCACGAACAGGCTATTGGGCAGAACAAAGAGGCGGAATGTTGCTGTTTGAGGCAGCCTCTAAGGAGGAAGCAGAAGCAATTGTCGCTGATGACCCGTTGGTAAAACACGGCTGCGTCAACTATCAACTTTACGAATGGCGAATTGTTATGGAATAACACACACTTACTGGTTTTTCATGTTATGCTTTTAGAAGACCTGGATCTATGCGATTGCAACACCCAAATCTTGTCAGAACCGGAAGGTAGCAGCAACACGGGAGGCTTGTAATAGGCGTAGTCTCCGGGTCGCCCTATTTTTAGGAGCGGTCAGCAACAATGGCTGGTTTTGGAGATATTGTTCAAAAAGCTTTTTACCTCGGTGTTGGATTAGCTTCTTACGCAGGTGAGAAAGCAGGGGGAAAATTAGCCCAAGTGCGATCGCAAGTCCAAAAACTGGCAGATGAAATGGTGGCAAAGGGCGAAATGAACACAGAAGAAGCCCGCCGCTTTGTTGAAGAAATGATGAAGCAAGCCCAACAAGCCCAACCATCTGCTGAAACCTCCGAGAAAACACCGCCTTCGGAACCTCGCCGCATTGAAATTTTAGAGGAAGATGAAGAACCAACGGTGAAAGAGGGATCAAGTGATGAGAATGTGGATAAATTGCGTCAAGAAGTGCTAGACCTGCAAAACGAGTTAAAACGATTGCAACGCGATTAATAAAAAGTATTTTTTACTCGATATAACTGGCAATAAGTGGCACTTTGACATGGCACTTCATATAGAAACTTGATAAGATACATTGCCTAGTGTGTATTGTAGTGCTTCCACCCAGATAACACAAAGCGTCCTGTTTATAGCCTGCAAAGGTGTCAAGTTTATGGAACAGTGGCAAAAGGATTTAGCAGAAATCGTTGAAACAGTTGCTGATGAAGTAGAGCGTTTCTTCCTGGGAATGAGTGAAATGGTTGACGCTTTTTTTGAGCTAACGGAAGAAATTACTGAGCAAGTCCCTAATATTGTTACTGAAGTCGATCAGTATTTACAGGATTTAGCTGAACCAATGTTTGAGGCTTACTGGGAACTGGAAGACATGGTAGCAGATGTAGATCCAGGTTTTCCTTATTCAGTTGAACCTACAGCTGAAAAAAATCCTGCCTGCATCGGTTGTACTCATTACCACGGTCAAGTTTATAGTGGTAATTTGTTAGTTTGTGCCATGCATCCCCACGGTTGTGAAGATGAGAATTGTCCAGACTGGGAGAAGGAAGAGTATTGAGGGGGGAGTAGAGACGCGAAAAATCTTTGTCTGTACAAAATTAATAAAAAAACGTAAAGATAAGTAAAATAACCAATGACAAATGACAAATGACAACTGACAAATTCCCTGAAATGAAGTATGGTGAACGCGATATTGCGGAAGGTAAATTAATTACCTTTCCAAATCCGCGTGTGGGGAGACGATATGACATTAATATTACTTTGCCGGAATTTACTTGTAAATGTCCGTTTTCCGGCTATCCTGACTTTGCGACAATTTACGTCACATATATACCTGATGAACGGGTAGTAGAATTGAAGGCGCTTAAACTTTACATTAACAGTTACCGCGATCGCTATATTTCCCACGAAGAATCTGCCAACCAAATTTTGGATGATTTTGTGGCTGCTTGTGACCCGTTAGAAGCCACTGTGAAAGCAGATTTTACGCCTCGTGGCAATGTACATACTGTGGTTGAAGTGCGTCATCATAAATACCCATCATAAAAATTTTGGGTATTGCTGAATGGGGATATGAATCTGGATGTAGAGACGTTGCAATGCAACGTCTCTACAAGGATTCTGAAATTACGCAAAATTATTTTTCATACCGCAATCAGCAACGCAAATTTTGGTTTGTAGCGAACGAACACGAACATTTTTACTCAGGTTGATTAAGCGGACACGATCTAAACTAAAAACCAATACGGTTCAGTTAAGGCTAAAACTTTGTTATCCAAGTCAATTTTTTAACGAACCGCCTTCTCTACGAGAGGCTTCCGCCAACGCGCAGCGTCTCGTAGAGAAGGCGCAGAGGACGCAGAGAGAAGAAAGAGAGGGAAAAAATTGCTTGACTGAACTGTATTGAACTAAAACTAGTTATTTTGCAATTCTGTTTGCAGCAGATTGTACTTGAAGTACAACTTTTTTAGATAAAGGAATATATCCGAGTTCCAAACTGGATTTTTGCCCCTCAATCAAAGCCCAATCAATAAATTTTTTTAGCGCTTTACCTTTGACTCGGTTGGGATATTGCTGATAAGTTAAAACCCAGCTATAAGTAACGATGGGATAAGACTGGGAACCTGTAGGATCGTTGATAAAAGCAATCAAGTTATCGGCGGGTAACTTCACTGACTCCAAGGTTTGAGCTACAGATTCTGGTGTTGGCGTAATATAATTACCAAATTTATTTTCCAAAGCAGCCACAGGGAGTTTATTTTGTTTGGCGTAGACATATTCTACATAGCCAATAGCTCCTGGGATCTGTTGCACTAAGGCAGTAACACCTTCGTTACCCTTTCCACCAATTCCCACTGGCCATGCGACAGCTTTACCTGCTGCAACTTTGCTGTTCCATTCTGGACTTATAGCACTTAGATGTTGCGTCAACACACTTGTAGTTCCACTACCATCAGTGCGGTGTACAACCTGAATTGGTAAATTGGGCAAATTTACGCCTGGATTAGCTACAGCTATTTTCGGATGATTCCAATTCGTAATTTTTCCGAGAAAGATATCTACATAAACTTGGCGTGATAGCTTTAAACCATTTGGCAGATTGACTGGAGGTGACTGGGGGGCGGGCGTGAGGTTGTAAGCTAGCACTATGGAACCAGCAGTCATGGGCAAAGCAATCACTCCCCTTTTTATCTTAGCTGCTTGTTCATTTGTAATTCCCACATCACTAGCTGCAAAGTCTACAGTACCTTCAATCAGCTGTTGCACTCCAGCGCTGCTTCCTATAGCTTGATAGTTAATTTCCACATTGGGATTTTGCTGGTTGTAATCTGAAAGCCAGCGTTCATACAAAGGCGCAGGAAAACTTGCCCCAGCACCAACGAGAGAAACGTGCTTGATTTTTTTATTATCGGTAGTACAAGAAGCGATACTCAACAATATAGCGATTACGGGTAGTAGGCAAACCCGTCGTTTAGATTGAAGTTGAGCAGATATACAAAACTTTAGTTCCAATGCTTAATAATTTTCCAATCTGTAGCTGTGTAAGTGTAATTAATTGTAAAACGAGGAAAATACATTTGAAATACAAAGGTACGCAAAGTTTTCAGTTATGCTATGCGTACCTTTGCATTTAAACTTCAATAGCCGTCTCTTTTTCTTCAATTTTTGGCTCTGAACTAAGCCGATCTAAAATTTCTAAAACCTCTTGTTCAAAAGCAACTTGGGCGCGATTAGTTTTGCCACCAACATATAAGAGATCGCCTTTTTGCAATGCCCATATTTGTGAATGAGAAAAGTAACTCATCACCACACCCAACATTAGTAAACCAAATCCTGAGTAAACAATTGGGATGCCTGGATCGGCTTTAATTTGTAAGCCAGTGCTGCCAATAACATCCAGAATTTTCAACTTTACGCCATTGACTTCGGTTGACATCCCAGCGCGGACAGTATCAACTAATTTACCCTTGGGATCATAAATTAATACCATCCCTTGTAAGTCTTTGGCTAGTAAAGAAACACCTTCACTCAAATCCGGTTTAGTAGGAACCCACGTACCCCAAATGCGCCCTTGTCCTTTAGTGTTCAATAGCGCCATTGGTAATTGAAAAATCGGGCTGTTGTTAAATTGGACGCGAACACCTGCAATTCCCCAATCGGTTTGGTAGAAGGTTATGCCCCGATAGCGCAGAGGCTCGTTAACAAAAATCTTTTTGTGGTCAACTTCCTCTCCCTGCTTATTTAAGACAGACATATCGGAATAAAATTGATCGATGCCGCCAGATGGAGTGTAGTCAATCCAAAAACGATTGACGCGCACAGACCAATCTTTCGAGACTTGGGCGGCTAAAGGGCCAGCATCGACAATATTTGTCACTTGAAATGTATCGCCACTGGCAATCATTTCCTGTGCCATAAACCCAGTCATCGCCCCCCAAATTCCCCCTATTAGAATAGCTACGATACCAATATGAACAATAATTGGGCCGATGCGTCCGACTATTCCTTTGCGGGCATAGAGGATATTTTCTTTTTCTTGATCTGGAAAAATTTTATAGCGGCGTTTCTGTAATAGTTGGCTGAGAGAATTTAGAGAACCATTATCTAGTTCTGCACTTAAAGCTAATTTTTGAAATTGCCGTGGTTCTTCGTAATATTTCCAGCGCTGGGCGGCTTTTAAAGCTGGTAACTGACGGGTAAAAGAACAAGCAGTTAAGCTAGTACCAAATAAAATGAGTAATGCCAGAAACCACCAGGTACGATATACATGGTCTAAGCCAACAACCTGAATTACCTTCCAAGTTAAGAAACCAAATAAAGCTGGATGTTCTGGGTAGTTAGCCTGATAAAATGCGGGTGATTGACCTTGCTCAATTACAGTACCGGTGGAGCTAAAGATTGCAATCAATAGCAGTAGTGCGATCGCTAGTCGTAAGTTAGTCAGTACGGGCAAAAGCTCTTGCCGTAAGAACTTACCAGGTATTGCCCACCATTTTAATTCTTTGGACGCTGAATCTTCTAAAGTCATTACGTGTAAAATCTAACAAAGTATTGATCTTAAAAACTGCCAAGGGGAATCCGAGAAATTAAGGAAAATACACCGAATCCTACCAACAGCGCCCCGCTAACTGGGTTAATCCAACCAGACCAGCGACGCAATTCTAGTAATTTTTTAATTGAAGCTGTAAAAGTACCCGCCAAAATCAATGGTGCTACATAACCGGCTGTGTAAGAGAGTAGCAAAACAGCACCTAAAATTAAGTCTTGTGTATTCGCAATCCAACCCAGTAAACTGGCTAAAACAGGCGTGCTACAAGGAGATGCAACTAAGCCAAAAGTCAGCCCCAGTAAATAAGAACGCAATCCTATAGGTAAATCTTGCGAAATCCAATTCGTTTCGCCCAAAGATGGAAATTGCAGAGGTAGTGCTTCTAGTAAGTTCAGCCCCATGAGAATGGCGATAATGCTGACGATAATCGGCAAACCAATTCCCACTTGTCCATAGACTTTTCCTACCAAAGCTGCTACTATGCCCATCCCTGCTAATGTAGTTGCTAACCCTAAAGCAAACCAAGTTGATTGGGCAGCTGCTTGCAAGCGGTTTTTGGCTTCATAACCGCCGATGTAACCAATGGTAATTGGCAGCATAGAAAGCATACAGGGTGTAAGACTGGTGAGCAAGCCAGCACCAAAGATGATACCAACACTGACTACGCTAAGGTGTGCCAGTTGGTTAGAAACGAGGCTGTTGGCAAATTGTTCTAGTTGGTAAATTTGGGTTTGCAGGTTATCAAACATGGGGAGTTTCTGAGCGGGAAATGCTTACTCTGCTTGAATTGTAGCTTATTTTTGTCTGTAGAGTCAGCAGAAGTGATTATCTCAAGCTGATATTATCTAAATTTCATCTGCCCAAAGAAATGTATCTAAAATACAATTAAGCTCGAATTATCTCGGAAGAAGCACGGCTGGAGCATTTAGCATGATGATTGCATTACCCGGATTTAAAATTCTCACTTTGTTAAAAGCAGGGGTAAAAGCAGTCATATACCGTGGAATCAAGGTTAAAGACCAGTGTCCGGTAATTATCAAAGGATTGCGTCCAGAACAGTGTACACCCAATAATATTGAACAACTCAAACACGAGTATGCGATCGCTCAAAGGTTAAATATCACCGCCGCAGTAAAGGTTTACGCCTTAGAGATGCACCAGGGAATCCCTTATTTGATTATGGAGGATTTTGAGGCGCGATCGCTCGACCAGTTACTAGACCAATTTCAAGAACCTGTTTCATTCTTAAAAATTGCTATTGAGATTACCAGCAAACTGGCACAAATTCACACTTATAACATTGTCCACAAAGATATTAAGCCACAAAATATCTTAGTTAATCTCGAAACCAGTCAGGTTAAAATTGCCGATTTTGGAATTGCGACTTTTATTCCATATCAGCAGCAAATAGTTAGCAGTTCCAGTCGCATTGAAGGCAGTTTACCTTATCTTGCACCTGAACAAACCGGACGGATGAATCGAGGAATCGACCATCGTAGCGATTTGTATTCACTGGGAGTCACCTTTTATGAGATGCTGACAGGTCAGCTACCATTTCAAGGCAAAGACCCATTAGAGTGGGTGCATTGTCATATTGCCCAATCTCCGCCATCTCCGAAAAAGCTCAACGATGATATTCCCCAAATTCTCTGTGACATCATTATCAAATTGTTGTCGAAGGTTGCAGAACAGAGATATCAAAGCGCTTTAGGTTTGCAATTTGATTTGGAACAATGCTTAAAGCAATTGGAGACAACCGGAGAAATTCAATCTTTTGTTTTAGGTGAGCAAGATATCTCAGAGCGCTTTCAAATTCCCCAAAAATTGTATGGGCGAGAACAAGAACTTGCCAAGCTTCTCCAAGCATTTGAGCGAGTTGTTAGCCAAGGAAAACCAGAAATTGTCCTCGTCTCTGGCTATGCTGGAATTGGTAAATCTTCTTTAGTTAAGGAGATTCACAAGCCGATTGTGCGAGAACGTGGGGTTTTTATCTCTGGTAAATTTGATCAGTACAAACGAGATATTCCTTACTCCACGATTGTTCAAGCTTTTCAAACACTTGTTAGACAAATTTTAACTGAGCCAGAAGAACAACTTGCCAATTGGAAAAAGCGAATACAAGCAGCATTAGGGAACAATGGTAGATTAATCGCCGATGTAATTCCAGAAGTTGAATTAATCGTTGGCGAACAGCCACCAATACCAGAGTTGGGGCCTGCTGAATCTCAAAATCGATTTAATTTAGTGTTTCAGAATTTTATCAGTGTATTTTCGCAAAAGGAGCATCCCCTCACTGTTTTTTTAGATGATATGCAGTGGGCAGACAGCGCTACTTTAAATTTAATTCAAACCGTCATTACTGGGTCTAGTATCCATTATCTCTGCTTTATTTTAGCCTATCGAGATAATGAAGTAGATGTTGTGCATCCCTTTAGTTTAATGATGGAGAAGATTTGCCAGCAGGGAGTAAGAACAACTGAAATTATTCTTACTCCCTTAAATCTAGTTTATGTAAATAAATTGATTGCTGATACATTGCATAGTTCAGCAGAACGAGTAGAACCTCTTGCTCAATTGATTATCCAAAAAACTGATGGTAATCCTTTCTTTGTCAATGAATTTCTGAAAACACTGCATCAAGAAAATCTGCTGAATTTTGACCCCCAATATCGGATTTGGCAATGGGATCTAGCTCAGATTGAAGCCCAAGGTATTACAGATAATATTGTCAACTTGATGATTGGGCGGATGCAAAAGCTACCAGCCGCAACTCAAGAAGTGCTTAAATTAGCCTCCTGTATTGGTAATCGCTTTGATCTAGAAGTTTTAGCGATCGTTGGTGAACAATCTATTGAAGAAACAGCAAATGCCCTTTTTGAAGTAATTTTAAGAGGATTAATTATCCCCATAGAGTCAGATGAAACAACTGGTAGAAACTATCGTTTTTATCATGACCGAGTTCAACAAGCTGCATACTCCTTAATTGCTGATGAATCAAAGTCGGTAGTTCATCTGACAATTGGGCGACTTTTGCTGAAAAATTCTAGTCAGGAACAAGTAAACGAGCAAATTTTTGATTTAGTCAATCAACTAAATCTCGCGGTTAATCTGATTATTGAACAGAGAGAAAAAGATGAATTGGTAAGATTGAATTTAATCGCTGCTAAGAAGGCAAAAGCATCTACAGCTTATACTCCTGCTAAAAGACTTTTTAGCGTTGCCATGAATCTTTTAGCTGAAAATGCCTGGATAGAACAATACGAGCAAACATTTAATTTATTTATAGAACTAGCTGAATGTGAATTTTTAACAGGAAATTTAGAACAAGCGGAACAATTATTTGAATTACTATTGCTCAAAGCAGAATCTCATGTAGATAAATCTAGTATTTATATACGGCAAATCATACTCTATCAAGTTGCAGGTAGATATGAAGAGGCGCTGACATTGGGATTAAAAGCTTTAAAACTTTTTGGGGTAACATTCCCTGATACAAATGAGGAAGTGCAAGCTGCGATCGCAATTGAAAGAAACCAGATATTAGCTAATCTAGATAACAGACAAGTCTCTGATTTAATTAATTCTTTAGTAATCGAAGACCCCAATATTAAAACAGTAATTAGTTTGTTGACGACTTTGGGCCCACCTACTTATCTTGGTAAACCTCATCTCTTTCCTTTAGTCGTACTCAAAGCAGTTAACTACTCACTCAAGTTTGGGAATACAGAAGATTCCTGTTTTGCTTACAGTATGTACGCCATGTTGTTGGTTTCTATCTTCCATGATATTCCTACAGGCTACGCATTTTCTGAGATGACAATTCAATTGAATGAAAAGTTTCACGACTTGAAACTTAGAGGAGTTGTTCTACACATTCATGGAAGTCATATCAACGTTTGGCGTAACCATATCGCTACCGATATTCCATTTTTAGAACGGGGATTTATTGGCTGTGTGGAAGCAGGTGATGTGACAATGGCAAACTACAACGGTTATCAAGGCTCGTGGCAAATTATCCAATTAGGCTCTCCACTTTCAGATACATATAAATCTCTAGAGAAATACATTGTATTCGCCCGCCAGTCTAAACATGAGGCTGTCTATCAGACAATCAGACTACAGCAAATGTTGCTGATGAATCTACGCGGACTCACTCACCAAACTTTGACTCTAAGTAATGATGAATTTGATGAATCTTGTGCTTTATCTATTATTACAGATGCAGGTTTTGTCAGTGGAATTATTTTTTATTACATTATCAAATTAATTATCTTTTTTACTTATAGACAGTATGCAGAAGCACTAAATTGTGTATCAAAATTATCCAAATTTCCCGTTGCGACACTGGCATTACCCATTGAAACAGATTATATTTTATATTACTCACTGACTTTAACGGCTCTTTATCCCACCGTATCTTTTCTAGAGCAAGAACAGTTTTTGCTAACTCTAGAATCCCATCAGCAACAATTGCAATATTGGGCTAACCACTGCCCTACAAACTTCTTACACAAGTCTCAATTAGTAGCTGCTGAAATAGCTCGAATTCAAGGTCGAGACTTGGAAGCAATGCGCTTGTATGAGCAATCAATTGCTTCAGCCCGTGAGCAAGGATTTGTTCAATATGAAGCTTTGGCTAATGAGCTAGGCGCTAAGTTTTACTTGGAGCGAGAGTTTGAATTAATTGCCAAAACTTATTTACAAGAAGCTAAAAATACATATCTGCGCTGGGAGGCAGCTGCTAAAGTTAAGCACTTAGAAGAATCCTATCCTCAGTTATTGCCACAACAACAGCTTACTTCTAACGGAACATTTATCACCACAGGGGAGCATTTAGACTTTTTATCAGTAGTTAAAGCCTCTCAAAGTATATCTAGCGAAATTGTTTTTTCACGGTTGTTGAAGACATTAATGCAAATTGTCATCGAGCAAGCAGGGGCCGAAATCGGTTATTTGTTGCTTGAAAATGAGCAGAATCTGGTAATAGAAGTAGAAGCTAAGGTTAATCACCAGGCAGAAAAGCTCAATGTTTCTCGACCCGTATTTGATGGCGAAATTTCACAAGTTCTTCCGCAATTAATGCTGAATTATGTTCAGCGAACTCAAGAAACAGTTATTTTGCAAAATGCTACTGAGCAAAATATGTTTTCTGGAGATAAGTATATAATCCAAAAACAACCCAAATCAGTACTTTGTTTACCGATCGCGCGTCAGTCAAAATTACTTGGTATTTTATATTTAGAAAACAATCTTATCCCCAGCGCCTTTACACAGGAAAAACTTTCCGTACTGGATATTTTGACAGTTCAAATTGCTATTTCTCTAGAAAATGCTCGTCTTTATCAAGGTCTAGAAAAAAGCCAAGAACAGCTTAACCTGGCATTGAAATCCGGCAAAATTGGTGTTTGGTGTTGGGACATCGCCAATGATTTGTTTGACTGGGATGAACAGATTTATCAACTATTTGGGTTAACACCTGAAACTTTTCTTCCAACTTCTAAAGCAATTTTAACTCGTCTTCATTCAGAAGATAGCCCATTGCTGGCTCAATCGTTGAGTCGAGCAATTAATGAAGGCGTAGAGCATGATTTAGAATATCGAATTATTTGGGATGACGGTAGTATCCGCTACCTAGCCTGCCGGGGAAAAGCCTTTTTTAACGAAGCAGGTAAAGCCACACACATGAGTGGTGTGGTGCTTGATATTACAGATCGCAAACAAGCTGAAGCCGAACGTATCCAACTAATTCAAGAGCAAACCGCCCGTCTGGAAGCAGAAGCCGATCAGCAACGAGCGGCATTTTTGGCTCAAGTCAGTGCAACCCTCGCTTCTTCCCTCGATTACGAAAGCACGCTAGCAAGTGTGGCAAACTTAGTTGTGCCTTACTTCGCCGATTGGTGCAGCGTTGATCTGCTACAAGACAACCAATCAATTAATCGGGTAGCAGTTGCTCACCGAGATCCAGAGAAAGTTAAACTCGGTTGGCAACTTCATCAGCATTATCCGAGAAAGTTGGATGAACCGGGAGGCGTGCCTAAAGTACTGCGTACAGGAATTCCTGAAATGGTAACTGAAATCTCAGATGCACTATTAGCAAAAGGCATCCAAGATGCAGAACATCTAAGGATTATACGTGAAATCGGTTTAAAGTCCTGTATAATGTTACCCTTGACGGCACGTGAAAGAATTTTTGGTGCAATTTCCTTTTTTACAGCAGAATCAGAACGTCGTTACAGCACGGCTGATTTGTCACTAGCTGAAGATATTGCCCATCGAGCAGCGATCGCCATCGATAATGCCCGCCTTTACCAAGAAGCACAGCAAGCACAAAAAACCGCAGAGCAAGCCCTAGAGCGCATTGCCCGTCTCCAATCCATCACAGCTGCCCTTTCAGAATCGCTGACACCGACCCAAGTCTCGGAAGTCATTGTAGAGCAAAGCATGGCTGCCTTGAAAGCCAGTTCAGCCCTCGTCGCCTTGCTGAATGAAAACAAGACTGAACTAGAAATTGTGCGGTCGGTTGGCTATAACCAAGATTTAGTAGACGCTTGGCGGTATTTTCCTATTGATTCACCTTCGCCTTTAGCCGAAGCTGTGCGGACTGGACAACCTGCTTGGGCTGAATCGAGACAAAATAGAATAGCTCGTTACCCTCATCTAGCTGAAGCTTACGCCCAATATGACATTGATGCCTGGATTTCTATTCCATTGATGGTAGAGGGTTCGGCAGTTGGAGGTATCACTTTAGGATTTATTCAACTTCAAGAACTTAGTGGAGAAGATCAAGCATTTATCTTGGCTGTTGCTCAACAATGCGCCCAAGCGATCGCTCGCGCCCACCTTTACGAAGCCGAACGAACGGCCCGAAACGCCGCAGAATCAGCAAACCGCATCAAAGATGAATTTTTAGCTGTGCTATCCCATGAGCTGAGAACCCCGCTTAACCCCATTCTGGGTTGGACAAAGCTGATGCGGAGTCGCAAACTTGACCAAGCAACAAGCGATCGCGCCCTCGAAACCATTGAGCGCAACGCCAAGTTACAAACCCAATTGATTGAAGATTTGCTTGATGTTTCCCGCATCCTTCAGGGTAAACTTAACCTCAACTTCGGCCCTATTAATTTGGTATCAGTCATTGAAGCTGCGATCGAAACAGTGCGTTTATCAGCACAGGCTAAGTCCATCGAGATTCAGACAATTTTTGAATCTGGTGTCGGGTCAGTTTTAGGTGATGGCAATAGATTACAACAAGTCATTTGGAATATTCTTTCTAATGCCATTAAGTTTACTCCTAGTGGAGGACAGGTAAAAATTAAATTAGGGCAGGTTGGCTCACAGGTACAAATCTGCGTAACTGACACAGGGAAAGGGATTGCACCTGAGTTCTTACCATTCGTCTTTGATTATTTCCGTCAAGCAGATGGGGCCACAACCCGGAAATTTGGCGGTTTAGGTTTAGGATTAGCGATCGTCCGGCATCTTGTAGAACTTCACGGGGGAACTGTGCAAGTAGAAAGCTTGGGTGAAGAAAAAGGAGCAACTTTCACCGTCCGACTTCCATGTTTACAGGATGAAAGTAAAGGAATCAAAGATAAAATAAATACCTCCTCACTGCTGCCAGATCAGTCCTTACCTTTATCTGACTTAAAGATTCTAGTAGTGGATGATGATGCAGATATGCGAGAGTTTTTACCTTTCATGCTGGAACAATATGGTGCAACGGTGACAGCTGTAGCCTCAGCCATTGCAGCTTTAACTGCACTGAGTCAATCCCAGCCAAATTTGATTATTAGCGATATTGGGATGCCAGAAATGGATGGTTACATGCTGATGCGACAGATCAGGAGTCTGGAACCAGAGAAAGGTGGGACAATTCCCGCGATCGCTTTAACTGCCTATGCTGGAGAGATGGATTATCAGCAAGCGATCGCTGCTGGATTTCAACAACATATTTCCAAACCTGTAGATCCAGAAGAATTGGTAAAGGCGATCAGGTCATTAATTAAAAGTTTGTAGCCAGCCGCTCTAGCCCTACTTTGTTCGCGTAGCATCTCAAAAATAGGTCTGGATCTGCTCACTATGGGATGCAGATAATATTGTTTTATCGTTTAAATCAGGGGTCTGACCCTCTATTCATCATCTGTATGCGTCAGTAGGAAGGGGTTCTGGTCAAAATATGGTTGTTAGTAATCAACTTCCACCCTTATTCACAGGATGACGCTAGCTAAACAAGCGATTAAACTATGGATAATATCAAGGCTATTGTTGCTTTTAGCACAACTTACATAAATTTCATCGCATTCTTAAATTTAAAATCTCATCCTGCTATATAAAATATCAGTTATGTCAGTGTATCAAGGAAGTTATGGGGAAACCACCGATTTGATTATTGGTGTTCACAACCAAGAAAACCTCGAATTACCAACAAATTCTGCTCCTGTCGGCGCTCTTGCCACAAGAAAAGGAAATTTTTCTACGTTTCTTGCTCCCCTGACTCAGGATACTTTTAAGCAGGTCGTTCAGGATGTCGAGCAAAAATTACAGATTGTCCATCAAACCCTATCAATGCTGGATTCTCAGGGGTTTGAAACTCTTCTGCAAGAAATGTTGCATTCGATTACCCTGAAAACCGGGGAATTACTGGGAGCAGACCGGACAACGATATTTTTATTGGATGAAGAAAAACAAGAACTCTGGTCGATTTTAGCTGAGGGGGAAGGCGATCGCTCTTTAGAAATTCGTATCCCCGCCGATAAAGGAATTGCTGGGGAAGTCGCCACTTTCAAACAAGTTATCAATATTCCCTTTGATTTTTATAACGATCCGCGATCGCATTTTGCCCAAGAACAAGAAAAAAGAACTGGCTACCGCACCTACACCATGCTGGCTTTGCCACTGTTAAATGAACATGGGCAGTTAGTTGCAGTAGTACAATTACTGAATAAATTAAAATCTGGCAATAATCACGCCTCTCCCCTTGCCGAGCGCGTTGATACCAAAGGTTTTCTCTCTTGTGACGAACAATTATTTCAAGAATTTGCCCCTTCAATTCGCCTAATATTAGAATCCTCGCGCTCTTTTTATGTCGCCACCCAAAAACAAAGAGCAGTGGCGGCGCTCATGAAGGCGATCAAGTCCCTCTCTCAAAGCAGTCTCGACTTAGAAGACACCCTGAAGCGGGTGATGGATGAAGCCAAGGAACTGATGAATGCCGATCGCAGTACACTATGGTTAATAGACCACGAGCGTCATCAATTGTGGACGAAAATCACTCAGGATGATGGTTCAACTAAAGAATTACGAGTCCCTGTAGGTAAAGGCTTTGCGGGTATAGTAGCGGCTTCTGGCAAGAAACTGAATATTGCCTTTGATTTGTACGACGATCCTGACTCTGATACAGCCAAACAACTCGATCAGCAAAATGGCTATCGCACTTGTAGCTTACTTTGTATGCCAGTATTTAACGCCGATCAACAACTGATTGGCGTTACCCAACTCGTAAATAAGAAGAAAACTGGTGATTTTCCCGCTTATAATCCAGCTGATTCAGCCAAAGCTCCCGACTGCTTCCAAGCTAGCTTTGACCGCAACGATGAAGAATTTATGGAAGCTTTTAATATTCAAGCCGGAGTTGCGCTACAAAATGCCCAGTTGTTTGCCACAGTCAAGCAACAAGAACAAATGCAACGAGATATTCTGCGTAGTCTTTCCAATGGAGTGGTTTCCACTGATAAAACTGGCTTAATTATCGCCGCTAATGAAAGCGCCCAACGTTTGCTAGGACTGGGAGTAGATGAACGTTTAGAAGGTAAATTAGTTAATGATGTCATTGGTATCAAAGAAGGCGACTTTAGTAAGTGGTATCAAGATGCTTTACATGCAGTTGACTTAAAAGGCCGCCAGCAATATTACCCCGATCGCACACTCCTAACTACTGGTACAGAGCAGCACAGTATTAATTTATCCATTAACACAATTGCCGATGCCAGCGACAACGAGCAAGTCCGGGGGGCGCTGGTGGTGATGGAAGATATCAGTGATGAGAAGCGGCTCAAGAGTACGATGTACCGCTACATGACCCAGGAATTAGCCGAAGAATTGCTGAAATTAGATGATGCTAAACTAGGAGGCGATCGCAAAGAAGTTTCGATTTTATTTTCTGATATTCGCGGCTACACCACTTTAACGGAAAACTTGGAAGCAGAAGAAGTGGTAAGTATGCTCAATGAATATTTTGAATCAATGGTGGAGGCAGTCTTTAAACATAAAGGCACGCTTGACAAATACATCGGCGATGCGATTATGGCTGTGTTTGGTTCTCCTTTGGCATTAGAAGAACACGCTTGGATGGCAGTGCAAACATCCTTAGAAATGCGTGTTCGCCTGCACGAATTTAATCAACGTCGCTATGTAGATGATAAGCCCAGAATTAAAATCGGCATTGGTATCAACTCAGATACTGTGATTAGTGGGAATATTGGCTCTAGTAAACGGATGGAATTTACCGCCATTGGTGATGGCGTTAATCTTGGCTCTCGATTAGAAAGCGTCAGCAAACAATATGGTTGCGACATTATTATTAGCCATAACACTTTTAAACCCTGCCAAGATAATATTTGGGCTAGGGAACTAGATTACATTCGTGTCAAAGGCAGAAATGAGCCAGTAGCCATCTATGAATTACTCGGTTTACGTTCCAACCCGATTGAAAGCGAAAAATTGCAAGTCATTGAGCATTATCACAAAGGACGCGAGTATTATCTCAAACGCGATTTTAACCGTGCTAGGGCTGAATTTGCCCTAGTTTTAGCAGCAGACAACCAAGACAAAGCTGCTATGTTGCATCTTTTACGTTGTCAACATTGGTTACAATCACCTCCAACAGAGTCAGATTGGGATGAAGGTGTCTGGACATTTCAAGAAAAATAAATAGCTTTGCTAAATCGAACCACTAATTATCATCTTTCTCATTTCCGGCTTATCAGAAAAATGGGTTTAAAACCCTGTGTTTACTTCGGCTACGCTCAGTAACCATCCAGCACGGCTTTAAAGTAATGAGTAAGGAGTAATGAGTAATGAGTGGATGAAAAATGGGTATTTACTCATTACTTATTACTTATTACTCATTACTCCTTCTTAAGAGTGCGTTCACGGCGGTGAGGATGTCAACGCTGGAAACTTAAGACAAATTGGGTATTTATTAAGAAGCAAAATCTACTTAAATTATTTTTTAAAATATCTTAATATTTCTCAATTAAGTTTAAAAAATCTTGGGGTTGGATTAAGAATCAATTAAGATAAGTCACTTTGTAAAGGTTAGTTGATATTTCTTGTCAAACTGCTGGTGAAGTTAGAAACTAAGAAATACAACACACGCAATTATTTTATGACTGCTATTTCTAGCCTTGAATTCAAACGACCAATTTGGCAAACAGCTATAATATTGACTTTGGGCTTTTGGCTCAGTGCTAGTTTAGTTTTAGACTGGGTAATTATGCCTAGCCTTTATCTTTCTGGCATGATGAGTCAAGCTGGTTTTACAACAGCAGGCTATACGATTTTTTGGAACTTCAATCGGATGGAATTATTGTCTGCTGCTGTTGTACTGACAGGGGCATTAGCTTTGGGTAAAACCCAATATCACTGGCGCATTGGCAGTATTATTTTATCTGGACTGCTGCTAACTATAGCTGTGCTTGACACTTATTTCTTAACTCCGCAAATGTGCGCCATAGGAGTTCAGCTAAACCTATTTGAAGCAGCAGCAGCTATTCCATCGACAATGAATTTATTACACGGTAGTTATTGGGTACTGGAAGTAGTTAAGTTGGTGGCTGGTGGCACACTTTTAAGCTGGTGCTGGCGCGAGCAAGTTTAAGTAGATGGAGAATTATAACGGTGAGAATATTTACTTATAAATCTCACACCAAAGACGCAAAGAATTTCTTTGCGTCTTTTTGCTACATATACTTTATGGGTTAATGAGTGCAATGTTTACAACGGGCTACGCCTACGCGGGCAATTTTATATTTATATTGGTGACTTTTAAAGCTTGAGATTCTTCGGTTAAATTGCTATTATAAAATGATTCAGTTATCTATTAAGTGTAATTAAATAAGCAAGCGAAATTATCTTTTACTGTACATTTTCAGCCCTCCCGGATATTAGAGCAAAAAAATACTAAAAGATAATATTAATTAGTTTTCATGGTTACTTTACTGATTTATCATAAAGTTTAGATATTTCTTCTAACTTTTTTTGAAAATTATAGTAATCTAAATTTTAGTGAGTACGTTACTTGTTATCTACCATCTAGCTAGGAAATAGCTATTTTGCAGGTATGTACTACTAATCAAGAATTTCGCTGTAAGTTCTTGAATTTGTCACTTCAAATTGTGCCGAGTGAATATTTCGCCCCAAACAACATTAGAACCCGTTTCCAGTACTTATGAAGAGATTCCCTTCTACTGGTTTGGTCGCCGGTGCATCTCACCACACACCATTATGGCGACAATTGCCAGTTAACTCATCCTTGGTCGGAGGTTTCCCATTCTTGTTGTGCAATTGATAGTTTTGCCCAGTCCCAACACTAAGAGTTGCTCTACAAGCTCAAGACCTAAGTAAGATATTGGGCTTTTTGAATGCTTAGTTTTTAATAATACTTTTTCTCTTGATGAAGTTTCCCTCAAGAATAAACTTCTAGTAAAAGTACCTGACAACTTTAGTTATGGCGACCAAAACATTGCTATCAAATCCATAAAAGCCTTGATAGAGAAGCTTTTTGTCTACAGCAATGGAGATTTTGATTGATCCAAACTTGAGTATGAGAGGCAAAAAAAACTTTTCTAAGAGAACTAAAGTATCTGCAATTTTAGGCTACTAGATACGGATAACAATGATACTTTTGTGACTGATGGGCGAGAGCCAATAGTCTATCTGTTGCACTTGAGTTACTGTTAGATTGGCTAGATTAGCAAAAGATACAGAAAACCAATCTAGTTTTTGAAATACTATATCCTGGCAACCAGTCGGGCCATTTTGCTATTGGGCAATAATATGGATTGGTTTAGTTGTAATTCGTGCTTTCTAGCTTAACAGAGATTGGTTAATTAAGAGTTGGGGGGTGTGGAATCTCTGTACTAACTCAAATGTGACCGCTATATTTATCTGATAGTGCTTCCAACCAAGTCGCAGTGAATTCCGAAAAGGTAATTCACTAATTTCGCCTGCAATGTTAATTTTATTCCAGAGCTATCCCAATGAAGACACTTCCGATTAATAGATACAGATTTTTTCAAAAGCTCCAGCCTTTATCTTTGTTGAAAAAAATCACTGGTAAGTCTGTTACTGGTTGTTTGCAGGTATTTAGCACATCAGGTTCTTGGTCAATATATGTAGATGAAGGTAAACTAATTTATGCCTGCTACTCAGAGAAAATGTTTGAGCCACTTTATAGAAATTTGCAACGTTTGAGTCAGCAAATTTCTACTCTCCCTCGTGAAATTCACGAACAGTTACGGGCGATATTTGAAACTGGGATTGAAAATCAGGCAATACCGAACCCAGATTATTTGGCTATCTGTTGGTTAGTTAATCAGAAATATATCAGTCCCTTTCAAGCGGCGATGCTGATAGAACAGTTGGCGCTAGAAGTTCTGGAGTCATTTCTGAACTTAGAAGAGGGGAGTTATGAATTTATTCCTGAAAGCTTTCTAGATGATATGCCAAAGTTTTGTCATCTGAATCTCCGCTTACTGGTTGAACGATGTCAAACGCCCCAAAGCGTTGGCGTATCCTCTCCTAGAGAAGCAGCCAATCGTCAGACTTCGCCAAATTCTCAATCACACCCCTCAGAATTGTTCAAAATCAATGAGCTAAAACCTAAGAATAAAAGTAGACCAAACTCTTTTAGAACAAACGGCTATAGACCACCAGTCTACTCTATTAATACTAATGAACATAGGGGTCAGCGAACTACCGAACCTCCTGTAGACAAAAAAATTTACACCATCTTTTGTATTGATGACAGCCCTACAGTATTGAATACTATTCAAAGTTATTTAGATGAGCAAACCTTTTGTGTTGTGGGAGTCACCGATTCTTTAAAAGCTTTAATGCAGATTGTTCACACAAAACCTGACATTGTTTTGTTGGATATTTCGATGCCTAATTTAGACGGATATGAACTCTGTTCTTTGCTGCGTAAACACTCACATTTTAAAAATACACCTGTAATTATGGTGTCAGAAAAAGTAGGATTTATAGATAGAGCTAAAGCTAAGATGGTCAAAGCATCAGGCTATTTAACTAAACCTTTTACACAAGGAGATTTACTAAAAGTAATCTTTAAACATATTATTTAATTTTCTAATATAATAAATAACTGCACTTAATCAATATATTTTTTTGAGATTTCAGATTGAGCATTATTTGGATGGCTAGTATTCTAGTTGTAAAAGATTGTCTGATTTAATTTAAATTAATAATTATTTCAACTATCAGAGTTACCACTCTATTAAGATAATGAGTAATAAGCAAACTATATAAATTAATTTTCATGAGTGGAAAATCACTCAATACGAATATTTTCTGGTAGAAATGACGACTTTAGTAGGTCTGAGTAATTGGTATCTCCCTTAGTATTTCTAAAAGCGATCGCTCCAAAACTTCGCTGACAACTTTATTACCTTGCAAATTGAGGTGAATGTGATCGTGATACAAACCTTGCGGGTTGTTGGTTGAATTGAATATCGGTAAAAAGTCTACATAGTTAATTTGCTGGGCTTTAGTAAAATCGCTCAAGCGTTGGCGGGCTTTAATTTCGTAATCGCGGGGGCCTGGTTCAGCAATTTCTCGCAGTAAGGGAGTCATAACTAATAAAAATTGGCTGTTGCTTTGGCGAGCCAAGGTTTGTATTTTGCCGATCGCTTCCAAATTGATCCCGACGCGATCGCCTGCTTCATTTTGCACCGCTTTCATTTCAGGAATTGGCTTCTGTTTGACGATATAACGTTGCCACACTTCTGCTAACGCTAGGGGAGGTTTACTATCGGGATAGTTGCGATCGCGTCCTACCGGTAAAGAAGTGGGAGGAGTAGCAAACAAATCATCGGTATTAATTAATAACACTACTGCTTGTGCGTTGAAATTGCTAAATTTCTCTAAATAGGCTAACTCGTTCCTAGGCCCCCAAGAGTTAGCTGAAGCATTCAGCACCTCCACTTCCTGATAATTACGATGAGTGGATGATGCTAAAGAACGCATCATGATCGCCGAAATTGTATTAGTCTGATCTGTCCACCAACCACCATTCGCAATAGAATCCCCTAACAGTAAAACTCGCAGCGTAGAAGGTGCGGGTGTTTTATTTATCGCACTACCTCGCATAGAATACTCATTAATTTCAATGCGATTACCAAAACGACGGGTACGCTGGTTAGGAGCCAATAAATAGCCAATCTGCTCATCACCAATGTAAATTAGGGGATTACCAAAGCCAAAGAGCGATCGCAGTCCAATCTCGACTATCATAAATAATCCCAGAACTACCGCCAAAATTACGATCAGCGCCACTTTCACCTACCCGCACCCTTTAATACCGTGTTGTTTCTCAACGATACTAACTGACACATTCGGCATTGGAAAGAGGCACAGGGGTGAGGTGTAGAAGGCAAAACTTTCTTTGCTCCCCTGATTTCATCCACTCTCCTAGCATCTGAATTAAGGGGATTAATATGTATTGGAATCTGTTTATAAGCTTTAAAAACAGCAATTATATGGCTATTAACTGTTTACCTAATAGTTTGTCAAACTTTGTCTACTTTTGTGTAAGAGTATAGCAGTGTTTTCTAGTGATATAATTTTATATCACCAGTATTACTATGACTACAATTTTTATCATTTTATCAATTAATTAATTTCGCAAATTTTTTTTCGGGGGTAAGGTAGGATGATCAAAATAGCCACACGTAAATATTTAGGCAAACAAAATGTCTATGACATTGGAGTTGAGCGTGACCATAATTTTGCACTCAAAAATGGCTTTATAGCTTCTAATTGTTTCAATAAATCCCATTCGACCGCCTATGCTTATGTAACTTATCAGACAGCATATTTAAAAGCTAATTATCCATTAGAATATATGGCGGCCCTGTTAACGGCTAACAGTGGCGATACCGATAAGGTACAGAGATATATTACTAACTGTACAAACATGGGTATTCCCATAGATCCGCCAGACATTAATCGTTCTGGTGTTGATTTTACGCCGACATTGGGGAAGATTCTGTTTGGCTTTTCGGCGGTGCGTAATGTGGGACAGAATGCGATCGCCTGTATTTTAGAGGCGAGAAATGAGACAGGAGAGTTTAAATCTCTCGCTGATTTTTGCGATCGCGTGGATTTACGTGCTGTTAACCGTCGGACTCTAGAATCGCTGATTTACTGTGGAGCCTTTGACAAAATTGAATCCAACCGCCAACAGTTAATTAATGACTCAGAATTAGTGTATGATTGGGCACAATCTCGCGCCAAAGACAGAGCCAGTGGACAAGGAAATCTCTTTGACTTATTAGGCGATGGATTTTCTTCTACTCAGAATAAAAGAGCAAATAATGCCTTTGAAACTGCTCCTAAATCTAAACCTGTGACAGATTTGCCCCCACAGAAAAAGTTGCAGATGGAGAAAGAATTATTAGGTTTTTATGTATCAGACCATCCACTGAAATCTTTACGGCAAATAGCACCACTTTTAACTCCAATTAACCTTTCGCAATTGGGAGAGCAAAGGGAAGACACAAGGCTTTGTGCAGTTGTGATGTTAAATAACGTCAAAAAAGTGGTGACAAAGAAAGGCGATCAGATGGCCATTTTGCAAATAGAAGACCTAACCACACAATCAGAAGCTGTAGTTTTTCCTAAAACTTATGAACGCATTAGTTCCTTACTTCAAGTTGACACAAGATTGATTATTTGGGGGAAAGTAGACCGACGCGACGAGCAAACTCAATTTATTGTTGAAGATGCAGAGCCAGTGGAAACAGTACAAATGGTAATGGTAGAGTTAAATCCCCAGCAAGCAGGTGATATGGAAAAACTACATCTCTTGAAAACAATTTTGCAAGAACATTCAGTAGATAAAGAAAAGGCAAAAATGCCAGTTATTGGAATTATCCAAACTGAAAAATCTCGGAAACTTGTTCGCTTGGGTTGGCAATTTTCCGTACAAGATTCAAGAATAACCGTCCAAGCTTTGCAAAATGCTAGTTTTCCTGCTCATATCAAATCGCTCACTGGTAGCTAATACCAGAAGTGAAAAATCCACCAATACTCAAAAGCATCTGAAAAATTAGTTTTATGAACTGTCAACAGTAAATCGCCTTAAGTATTCAGGGTTAAAAGCGTTTTTTTAGTTACTTATGCGGATGATAATTTCCTTGAGGGAGTGGTATCTTTTTATGCTAATACCCTTAAGGCTGCGACCGGGGGAAGGAGTTAAAACTTGATGAGCGTAAATGAACTACATAAATTTGTTTCATACTGTAAAAGGATTCAACCCCAAACTCACGAGGACATTCAAAAGTTTTTTGAAGGAGTAATCTTATTTCCTTATGATAAGGAACTTCTACTGCAAGCTTATTTATTTCTGAATATTAAAGAGTTGTTTCCCTCGTGCGCTGAATTGCTGTTATTTGAAAAATCTCCAATTTCAGATTATACAGATTTAGGAAAGTGTGATTTTGTCTACCTAACTTTTAAAGGTAGTCTGTATTTAATTGAAACTAAGTTTATTGATACGGAAGCAACAGGAGCTACAGAAAGAAAAAGAAGAAATAAACACAGAAACAAGGTATTTGAGCAAGTTATTACTTTAAAAGGCCGATTTAGTGAATATTGGAATATGAGGCTAGAACAATTAGAGTGTGGGGTTTTCACAACAGATCCAGAAGTTGCTTGGCGAGGAAATGGTGTGAACGTCACATCTAAATCAATATCTATAGATCAGCTCGAAAAATGGCGAAGAAGTTATCACACTAGTGAAAGATTTTTATCTCATCAAGATGCGCCAAAATTTGAGGGGAAGGTTAATTTGAAAAGTTAAGCCTTGACTGAAGAGACAAGATGTAAAGCAAGAATCCTATTAGATTTTAGCGGTGGAAATTTCAAATCGCCTAAGCTAAGTAGTCAGATAGAATTAATTCCCCAATGTCATTGCAAAGAGAAGCGAAGGCTCACAATGACTATAAATATTTCTGTCCGACTACTTATCGATTAAATTTGCCAGATAGTTAAGAGCAATTTCACCTTTGTCAAATCATCAGCAACCATAGCCCGGAAAACGTGTCAGATTACTTGAATAAGTACCAAAAGTCTGACAGGAAGATACTAATGAGAATTTGGGCTGCTACTGCTGTGCTAGCTTCCTCTTGGCTAATATCTGGGGTTATATGTTCTGAGCCAATCAACGCTACTTCTGTTGTGGTAGAAAATGCCATAGCATCCCCTGCGCCAACAAATACAAAACAGATTACTGTTAGCAAAGCTGAGTTTGGGCTGAAGAGAGTTGACTCCAAAGGTAACGTTACCATTTTCCAGACAACAAGAGTGCCACTTCAGCAGGGAAACGCCTACGGGTGGCGGATTAAACTCAAAGACTACCAAGGTGAAGTAAAATGGCGCGAAGTATTGCGTTTACCAAAACCTCCAGAAACTTGGGGTACAGATAGCGGTGAAGACTTCTCAATGTCACCAGACGGAATGACATCTGTGACACGGCGTACACAGTCGGCTCCAGAGGGTATAATTGAGAATTTTTGGACGATTACTCCTGGCGATCCGGTTGGTAAGCATAGGATAGAAGTCTATATTGATGACCGTTTGATAAGTACTTTCGAGTTTGAAACTATCCTAGTTAAGTAAATGTAAGCTTTTCCACATTTAACTTGCATAAGTGGGGCGCTCATGTTGACCATCCCACAGAGTTTGATTTAATTCGATTATGTGAATTAAGTGTTTTTCAGCTAAAAAGAAGAGGCTTGCTCTGAGAGGATGTTTTAAAAATCCTCTTATCGGTATCAAAAGTTCTAGATCCCTCTAAATCCCCCTGAAAAAGGGGGACTTTGATTCCGGTTCCCCCTAACCTAGGGCTGAAGCGCTGACTACAAACCTTTAAACCAATAATTGATATTTCTCTTGAGCTAGGTTGTAAAGAGGCCGCCAAACTAAACGATTGGTCAACACTACTAACAGAGACATGATCGCTGTCGAAGCTAATAATAGTGAGAAATTGCCTGTTGCGGTGGCGTGAGAAATCGTTGCCCCTAACCCAGAAGTACTAATTACTCGCCCTTGAAATGTAACGTACTCACTGACGATACTGGCATTCCAAGCGCCACCAACGGCGCTAATAATTCCTGTAATTAGGTAGGGGAAGATTGCAGGCAAAATTAAGGTTCGCCAACGTTGCAAACGTGAGAGTTTATACACCGAAGCTGCTTCGATCAGGTCTGAGGGAATCGACTGCGCCCCAGCAATGACATTAAACAGGATATACCACATTGTCCCTAGCATCATCAGAGCGATCGCACCAATCTGCAAACCGCCAGCGATGCGGGTTAAACCCAGCAACAACACCGGAAATAAGGCTGTTGCTGGCACAGAAGCGGCGATTTGTACTAATGGTTGCAATACTTGAGCCAACCGTCGATTGCGACCAATTGCTACTCCCACGGGTACAGTCCACAACAATGATAAGATCAAAGCAATTATTACCCGCAACGCCGTTAACATAGCGCCTTTCATCACCTGTTGCCAATCATCCCAGCCTAGAGTCCGTAATAGTAGCACGGCTTCCCAAGTACCCCACAGGACAATTAAGCTGAAGCCACTAACAAATATCCAATTTAAAAAACTCGGCAAGTTAAGGTTGCCTTTGGCATTTATAGGTACTGAACGCACGGGGAACGACCGAATTAAACTGTCGTCTAAGGCTGTTTGTAATGGCTGAAAAACGCGATCGCTAATTGCGCGTAAAGTAGGCGATCGCCTGAAAGTATCCAATATCCACGATTGGGGTGCATTTTCAGTTTCAATCATCTCTAACTTAAATCTTTCTGCCCAAGCAATCAGTGGCCGCCACACAAAAAAATCAGTTGCCACAATGATCGCAATCAGTAACCCCAAGCCCCAAAATATCGCTTTAAAGTCTCCTTTGTTGGCTGCTGTACCTAAAAAAGAGCCTAATCCTGGTAAACGAAAATCTTGATTCCCTAAAGTAAATGACTCAATGGCAATTAAAAAAAACCAACCTCCAGCTACCGACATGACACTATTCCATACCAAACCAATCACACCAGATGGTAATTCTAATGTCCAAAAGCGTTGCCAAGGATTAAGCCGATAAACCCTTGATGCTTCTAGTAATTCTCGCGGAATACTTTGAAGAGATTGGTAAAAACTAAAAGTCATATTCCAGGTCATGCCAGTAAAAATTAGCAAAATGGCTGCTAGTTCTACACCAATTCTCTGACCCGGAAACAGGGAAATCAAAGCTAGTACCACACCTGGTAAAAAAGACAATACTGGAATCGATTGCAGAATATCCAACATCGGAATTAAAATCCGTTCTGCCATTCGAGAGCGATAAGCAGTATAAGCATACAAGAGGGTAAAAATTAGGGAGAAAAAGTAAGCCAGTCCCATACGAATCAAGGTTTGGGCTGTATATCCTGGCAAAGCATTGATGTTTGTAGAAATTGTGAGTTCAGGTTCAAAAGTACCGGTAAATTTAGAAGCAGTTCTAATAATTGCCACAATGAAAGATAAAATTACCAGAATCAGCAATCCATCTTGCCAAGTCCAATTGCTACGTCCTAGAGTTTTATTAGCAGGAGTAAGAGGTCGAGTCATAAACAATTAAAAATTAAAAATTAAAAATTAAAAATGAACAAAGCCATTCATGGTAAATACTGTAAAGGCGTACATCTGCACACCCTTACGAATTAACTACGGCAGCTTGCTCTAGAAAGATTTGACCTGATGGCTCATCGTAGCCGTAGATTTCGGCATAACGACCCCAGTCAACGACGGTTTTTAATTGTCGTTCGGCTTCTTCTGGGCTAAAGTGACTTTCTAGGATATCTAATACCAGTTCTTCTGGAATGCGTTGATTATTTTTCGCTTCGAGAAGACGGTAAATTTGCTGTACCAAGCGAATATTAGCTAAGAGTTGCGATCGCATGATTTGTTTGCGTTCATCAATACCACCATTGATAAATTCGTGTCCTACTGGTTTCAAGCTAATATCGCCTTCTGCAAGTTCTACAAAATCCATTAATTTTGCAGCTTCTACAATGGGCAAAATATCATCTACTTCTAATTGCAATTCTTGGGCCAGGCGATATAAGTCTTTTTCTTGACGATCTTCTAAAAGTTCCAAAAGACCGGCAATGGAACCAGTTCGCACAGATGGTAAAGATTGATATTTTGCTGGTGGTGTTGTAGGTTCTACAGAGGTAGTCGTTGTTAGCTCAATTTTTTCTAATTCGGGATTGGTGATGATTGTATAAACCCGATCTACCAGGGCTTGAAAACTTGGATGTTTGCGATCGCGGTAATGGGGTAAAGTCACAGGTAAGTCAGCCCGAATTCTTCCCGGATTGCGTCCAAGAACAATAATTCGATCCGCCATAATTACCGCTTCTTCAATCCCGTGGGTGACAATGAGAATAGCTTGGGTGGGTATGCGACGTTCTAACCATAAATCTAATAATTCAAACCGCAAGTTTTCTGCCGTTAGCACATCTAATGCCGAAAATGGCTCATCCATACATAACAGTTCTGGTTCTACGGCCAAAGCCCTAGCAAATCCAACTCGCTGACGCATTCCCCCAGAAAGTTCTTTGGGATAGGCATTTTCAAACCCATCCAAACCAATAATATCAATCATTCGTAGCGCCTTTTGCCGTCGAGAATCTGGCGCTTCTCCTTTTGCTTTTAAACCTAGTTCCACATTCTCTAGTACAGTTAACCAAGGATAAAGGGCAAAACTTTGAAAAACAATTGCTACCCCAGGATTTAAACCAACTAGGGGACGGTTATGATATACGACTTCACCTTGACTGGGGGGAATTAACCCAGCAACTATCCGCATTAAAGTAGATTTCCCTGAACCGGAAGGCCCTAGCAATGCAACGATCTCCCCTGGACGTAACTCAAGATTGATATTTTCTAGGATGACAATCTGTTGGCCGTTGGGCTGCTGATAAGATTTGCTGACATTTTTTAGGACGATCAGCTGTTCGGTTGCTGTTTTAAAGACCATAACTCTTTTTGTAAGAAAATAATTAAATATAATCTCATGTTGAGGTTATTTTACAGTTAAAGCAGACCAAAAATATTTGATTCCGCCATTTGAACTGTACTGTAGCCTAACGACTCGTTTGCATCCTCATGAAATTAGCTACAAGATGGCTAAATGACCCGCTAATGCTAACAGGAGTTAGAAATCATAATTTGGAAAGCATTTAATATGATTGGTATATTGATTTCATGAAATGTTATCTTGATTATTTGACTATTCTGACTCATGATTTATTACGATAAATCTAGTAATTGCAGCAATATAATAATCGCATACCCGAATATTAAAATGAAGAAATTACTATAACTTGTTCTATAAAACTCATATTTGATTTCTGAAAATATTCAGGACAACTCAAAGAGGCTTCTTGCCTATTGCCTCTTACCTCCTACGCAAATAATTATGGCTACGCCACGCTGCGCGAGCAGAAATCAAAGCGGATTGCCATATTAGATATGTGCATTTGAATAAATTGGAGTAATTGCAGATATTAAATAAACAACCTTTATTATGGCAGTTACAATAGAAGCACCTTATATATTAGAGATATAAATCTGATTCTTGTTGGGTGGCGATCGTGAATATAGAGGAATTAAAAAGGCGTTTTGCCGCAGGGGAAAGATATTTTCCAGCCGTCAACTTGAGTAGGAACAGGCTGATTGGAGCCTATTTGCCTGGAATAAATCTATGGGGATCTGACTTGAGTGGAGCTAACCTAGCTAAAGCTAAACTCTGGGGAGCAGATTTGAGTAGAGCTAACTTAGCAAAAGCGAATTTGACTAGAGCTAATTTGAGCGGTGTCAAACTGAATGAAGCCAATCTCCGGGGAGCCAAACTCAACTACGCCAAGTTATATGGAGCGAATCTGACTGGTGCTTACTACGATGAAAGCACTCGGTTTTCTAGAGGTTTTGACCCCATTAGTAGAAATATGCGGAAGGTGTGAGTTCCACCAACCTCTCCCTGCTTTGAATTTTCGTTCAAGTCTGTCCCTCTCTGAGTTGGCTACGGTGTACATACAAGTCTTTAAAAGCTTTTGATCTCCCCACTTCCTTAAAAAAAAGGGGGCAAGAATCTCTCAAAGTCCTCCAATTTATCGGAGGATTTAGGAGGATCTACAACATTTTGGTTTTGTAGAGAGATGTGTGTAACCGTAGCTCCGAGCCGGAGAGGGACAGTTTTGTAACTTAAAAACCGCAGAGACGCTGAGAACGCAGAGGGAAAGGAAAGAGGAATAATTCCGATACAAAAGGATTTGATATTACTAGATGAGCAGTGGAAATGATGTTATTTCAAATAAGTGATGTTGATATATGTTGATGTGAGCCATCTGACATAGATGAGATCAACATTTGTTCAAAGACTTTGGAAAGAGCAGTTTGAAAACGCTGACGATGCTTGAGTTTGAAAAAAGGTCGAACTATTTCTGCGTAGGTGTAGCCCGCCGTAGGCATCGCACCGTTACCGTCTCTATTATCAATGACTCGAATTGCTCGTAGAGTTCCCAGTTGTATTTCTTTTTTTACCATCAACTCAGAAATTCCGATCGCACCAACACCATCTTCGATCGCTGCTTTTGTCATCTCTCCACTATTGAATACTAAAATTACATCCAGTTCATTGAGATTGATTTCCCAATTTTGTAAGGCTTCCTCAAACCTTTGCTGGGTTCCAGAACCTGGTTCGCGCATCACCCAAGGGGTTTTGGTCAATTGGCTTAAGTCAATTTCTCCCCACTCAAACCAAGGGTGTTTTCGACCTACAACTATTTGTAAGCGATCGCTGCCCACTATTTCATACTCTAGAGTATTCTGGAGTGCTGGCTTCACATCTCCTTCTACCAAACCTAAATCAAACTGTCCTGTGGCTGTTCCTAGACAAATCTCTTCTGTATTGGCAAGGCTACAGTTAATTTGAATACCGGGATATCGGCTCTTAAACTCACTAATCTTACTTGGTAGCCAGTAGTTACCAATTGTCAGACTTGATCCTAATTTCAATTCACCCCGTTGCAGATTGTTCAATTCTCGCAATCCCCTTTCAGTCAAGGAAACTTGATCGAGAATTTTCTGCGCTTCCACTTGCAGTAATTTACCCGCCTCAGCAATCTCGATATGGCGACCAATCCGATGGAACAGTTTCACCCCATATTCTTGCTCTAAGTTGTGGATTGCTGCACTGACGGCAGGTTGTGTAATATAAAGCTCTTCTGCTGCGCGAGTAAAGTGTAAGTGCTGTGCCACAGCCATAAAGATTTTTAGCTGCTCAAGGGTCATTCCTGCCATTTATGGTATTCCTACAACTTGGTGTCAAAATTTTAATCACTTTCATTTATCATTTTGACAAACAAAAGCATTTGATTCTATCGTTTAGTTTCACTAAAGTATAAATCAAAGCTTTTTACTTAGTCATTTGCCATTAGTCATTTGTCCTTTGTAAATGGCCAATGATTAATGCCCAATTGCCAAGCATCAAAATAAGGACTTCCAAAAATGAGCGGTTTAGTAACTGCAATTACCACAGGGATCACGGCATTCACTGCCACCAACATCGATGATATTGTGATTCTGACGTTGCTTTTTTCACAAATAAATAAAACGTTCCGCAGTCGTCACATCCTTGCTGGTCAGTATCTCGGCTTTGCTGCACTGATTGTTGCTAGCCTTCCTGGGTTTTTCGGTGGACTAATTATACCGCAGGACTGGATTAGACTACTTGGTTTAATGCCAATAATCATTGGTGTGAGTGGTTTACTAAAACGCGAAGAGGATTCACCAGAGGAAGGTGCAGAAGAAACCGAGCCATCTTGTCCCTCTATAGTTAGGAGCTTTTTCTCTCCCCAAACTTGCAACGTCGCTGCGATCGCCTTTGCCAATGGTAGTGATAATATCAGCGTCTACGTACCTCTGTTCGCCAATTCGGAATTAGATAGTCTGCTGATTATACTAAGTGTATTCTTTTCGCTAGTGGGCGTATGGTGTTATACCGCTTATAAGTTGACCTACTTGCCTGCGATCGCTAATTTTTTAACTGAAAATGGCAACACTTTTGTACCTTGTATCTTGATTGGTTTGGGCGTGTTTATTGTCACAGAAAACGTAACCTGGACTCTTTTATCTGTAGTTTCTAGTTATATATTCTCATTAATCTTAGGTTTCAATACTCAATCTTCGAGTGAAGAACAAGAAAAGTTAAGTATCTAGAAAGATGTGCATCATGAATTTTCTTACGAAAATGAAATTAAAAGTACAAAATATCTTCCCCATCAACAGGAATCAAAACATGAAAGTCTGGAAATCTCTGCTAATTGTCTTAATGATTTTCGCTAATCTAGCCTTCGCTCAACCTTCTTTTGCTGATAGACCAAAATTTAGCAAAAATCCTGATTATATCGAAGTCACTAAAGCTCTTAACGAACTGTCTCAAACAAAAGATGCCCAAACTCAAGTTCAAGGTCTGACACCAGAAGAAATTCAAAAGAGAACCGAAGAATTAACACTGCAAAAATATGCTTTAGAGACGGGAATTAACTGGGGTAAATGCGAAAACCAAACAGGCAATACTATAGCAGTATACGGTAAAAGACCAAATGATGATGACAATGAAGATGCCATATACGACAATGGTTTGTATTTTCTAGCTAATGGTCAGTCCACTAGAGATAACTGGGATTGTGATGGCATCTATCTACCGAATGATATTAAGGTAGCAAACTTTACTTCTAGTCCGAATGGGCAAGGTGAAGAATTGACAGGGCCTGCGGCTCTGAAGATCCTTGATGGAACTCAGTTGGTAATTAAGAGCAATCCAGATACTGGTGCGATCGAATTAAATGTTCCGACTGTGAAAGTTCTTAACAGCAATAAGGCTAACTGGTTTATCCCAGATATATCGCAGGCTATCATAGATACACGAGTTCCTAATGCACCTATTAAGAAGTCTTGAAATCTAACTGCATAGTCTATTTTTGAATCATTGTTCTCAACTTCAACAGGGTGATAGCCAAAATTAGAGAAAAAACCTGACTTATATCGGTGAAAAATCTCTCTAATTCTTGGCTGTTTTTTATGACATCTTATTACTTATAACTGCTCTGTACTATCCATTACGAATTCTGAATTATCAAATAGAATTCAGAAGTCAGGAGTCAGAACTCAGAATGAATTCTGTATGACTGGTGGATGAATAACTGGGTTTAAAAATCCCACCAAATCGTAGATTGGGTAGTCTTCAATTAGTCGTGAGTCTGAATCCCCGACTGATAGCGAAGCGTTAGTGAGTCATCGGTCGTCTTGATTCTGACTCCTGAATTCTTCTTCAATCAGTCAGGCTTGTTTTATTTCTATATCTGCATTAAAATATATTTTGAAAAAATATGTACAATCACAATAGGCATATTTCAGGAGCGCAACTATTGTGCTGGCTGCGAGTGATCTGGAAAGAGATTTCCTACTACCTCCGCATTTTTTTGAGAAGAGCCGCTTTGGGGATAAGGGTGTTATTGATGCAGTTAAAATTGAAATCCACAGAAGAAAATAAAGATCAAAAAAAGCCAGGACGACTCAATCCTTCTCGAATCCGAGATCACTTGGCAAATGAGCGTACCTACCTGGCTTGGATGCGGACAGGGATCGCTCTTTTAGGTTTTGGGGTTGTAATTGTGCGTTTGCGTGCCTTCCAAGTGCCTTTGATGCCCCGTCCCGGCAATGGCTGGAAGTTAGGTTTAGTCTTCTCATTGGTGGGTTTAATTACGGTGTGGCTCTCAACCAGTCACTATTTCGCTGTCCGTCGTGATATCGAAGAAGATACTTATGAACCGACAGACAGATGGGTGTTGCTTTTCAGTCTCGCTGTGATGATTCTCGGAACTGGGGTAATCTATTTTGTTTTTACAACTTCTTTAGATCCATTAAGTCCACTTATCCCTGAGTGATGATAAGTAGACATCTCCAAAAATGAAATATGCGTTATCCAGAAACCTTGTAGAGACGTAGCAGTGCTACGTCTCTACATCCTTTTTTGTAGCAGTGCTATATCTGTAACTACTTATTTTCAAAACCGCACTTTGTACATTTGGAATAATTCTCCTGGTTTTTGCGTGACTATTTTAGCGCCAGCCGCCTTAATAGCTTTTTCCCACTCAGCTAGAGGCTCTAAAAACACCTCAGCCCCCAAATAGGTTTCTAAAACTGCCCAATCTTCTGCTAAAGGCTGTTCTGGGTTAAGGATGTCGAATACAAAATGTCCACCTGGTTTTAACACTCGCTTAACTTCTGCTAGTACAGCATTCCAGTATTCGAGTGGAAAATAACAGCTAAATCCTGTTGCGATCGCTAGGTCAAACTGCTCTGGTGAATAGTTTAACTGATGGGCTGCTCCCAACTCAACACCTTTGAACAGCTTAGAATTCAACTGCGGCCCACGAGAGTTAAGGGTATCGCGTGCCACATTACTAATTTCTTGCCCATGAAAAAATGCTTGCCAATCCCGCCAAGGATAGATTAAAAAGCTGATACCACAGCCAATATCTAAACAGTGCTGGTTTTTTTGAGGTTGAGCAATTTCCCAAAAAGGGGAAGCAATTCTCCCTGAAAAACTACCTCCAATCCACTCACGGAATATCGGCATCGCCTGGACTTCGGTTGGAAGTTCAAAGGTTTCACGTTGATACTCTCGGTTAAAGCGATAGGCTATTTGGCCTAATCTTTCGTCCCAGTTGCTTGATTTGGCTGAAGTAAAGAGATTTTGAAACTGCGAATCAGACTTTTTGGACATTAGATTTTTGCTACTCTTTCTAAGAATTGTAGTCAAATTTGTTTTGCGATCGCCTCCGGCGGGCGGATACGCCATCGCATACCCATCCAATCTCCTGCTGGGGTTTGTCCTAAGTCATTGGTCATTAGTACCAATGACTAATGACCAATGACTAATGACTAACGAATGCTATTCAACTTTTTCATACCAGATACCTACTTTCTCAAAAGCACCATAAGCAAGCTTGAGAAAATTCACTACTCTCTGTTTTCCAATTACTCCAAATTCTTTATACTCTCTAGCCTCTGCAAAAGTCAGGCGATTTTGGTCAATTATGTTTCTTTCTCTGTATGCTAACTTGGGAAAATCTATAACTTTTATCTGATATTTATTTACTGTGTTCTGAAAGTTGGAGTCTAACTCTAGATGCTCCCAATCATCACACAGCCCCAAATTCCTCACCAGAATATGAGGGATTTTTTCGCCGTAAGTATTCACTGACTGAGTAAACAGGTTGATGCTGTCGTATCCTCCTGTCGATACAAACCATTTACAAAACATCACTCCCTGCGAACTTCCTAGTTCAAGTAATTGATTAGATTCAATCCACCCCTGCACTGCTCTATGCGATTGTGCGGCTAAATTCACAATTACTGGCCTCTCTATGGCCCATTCAAATATTCTATCTGCCTTATTTGCCTGTCGTTCGTTCTCACTAAACACGGCATACTTACATATTTCCTTATATACTCCTGCCACATCTGGATTCGATCTATCTGTCTCCACTGGTACAAATGGGATTCTCTTATCCAGACAATACTGAATCATTGTCCTGGCAAAGAGAGATTTTCCTACCCCGCCTTTTTCACCATCTACAAAATGAATCGTCGGCATTACAGCCACCTCTAATAACTTATTAAAGCCTGATACATCTTTCCCAAAATAAGAACTTTTTGGCCGTTGCCGCCTAGTTGTTTTGGTGGTTTTATGAGAAAGTATAACCGTGATTTGGATATAGTTTTAATAATGCTTGCAAATCGGATACACTAACCATCTGAAGAGATTGCATTGCTGTAACAATAAAAATAATAGTACATTTTTACTATAAAAGGGATAGTTCAAAACCTTCATAATAGTTTTGACCTATCCCTAATTAAGGATTCCCAATGCAATGGCAAATCCGCGCCTCAATCGATAAATTTTCCTCTCACAAAGCATAGTAGGGTGAGCATCAATACTTTTCGAGTTTTGGGGAAAAGAGGAAAGGGAAAGGGTTTGAATTTCCCTTTTCCCATCGCCCTTTAACCTTTCCCCAGACCAAAAGAGAGATTATTGGGTTTATCCGAAAAGTATTGGGGTGAGCATTGCAATGCCCAACCCACAAGCTAGCTTTTCAGCAAACAGATTTAAGATTAGCCCAAATCGAAAAGCAAGATTTCACCGCCGATGTTGGTGCTAATTTCTAGCTGTTCTTCGCCGTTGATTTGTACACCATCACCGGCTCTGAGTTCTTCGCCATTTAGGTTAACGATGCCTCGCGCTACTTGTAACCATGCATAGCGATCGCTTTTGACTTGATAATTGACAACATCACCTGACTCTAATACAGATGTATATAGCTCAACATCTTGGTGAATTGTCACAGCACCATCGCGCCCATCTTTAGAGGCAATTAAGCGGAGTTTACCGCGCTTTTCTTCGAGAGGAAAAGCTTTTTGTTCATATCTTGGCGTTATTCCTTCTCGATCGGGAAGAATCCAGATTTGCAGTAAGTGTAGTGGTTCAGTTGGTGAAGGATTAAATTCGCTGTGGCTGATTCCAGTTCCAGCGCTCATAATTTGGGCATCACCGGGGCGAATTACCGAACCAGTACCCAAGCTGTCTTTATGCTCTACAGCACCTTCTAAGACATAAGTGAGGATTTCCATGTCACGATGACTGTGGGTAGGGAATCCAGCACCGGGGGCGATGCGATCGTCGTTAATTACGCGCAGAGAGCGAAATCCCATACGGTTGGGATCGTAAAAACTACCGAAAGAAAATGTGTGATAGCTATCGAGCCAGCCCATTTTCGCGTGACCACGGGCATTGCGATCGTGAATTAAGTGGGTAATTGTATTTTGAGACATAAATTTACCTCTTTGTTAATGAGTATTTAGTTAGGAACGACTCAATTTTGGATTTTAGATTTTAGACTTTCATGCGGAACGCTACGCGTTAGCGAAGCTTTCGCTTTAGCGATACGCTCAGTTAACAATTTTAGATTGCAGGAAAAATCTAAAGTTGGCATTTAAAATCAAAACGGAATTAGCATACTTTTTCACTCACCTAATAACTTCTTCAAGTTTAAGTATTAATTTTGATGGATCGCTTGTTGAAGATATTGGTGAACTTTTTGACTTCGTTTTGAACTATTTCAATAGTAAGGTATATACATATAAATGAAAAGTACGCACTTAAAAGTGACGTACTTACCAAAAAGATACTATTAGATTTAAGAAAGACTACTTTTCTCAGAAGTGCTTATTTTACAGCAGCAGGAATCTTTTGAGTTTTAGTAGTACCAGCGTTACCATTCTCTTCTTTGATTTCTGCTATTTGTAGATGAGCTTCTAAGAACCAGAGTCGTTTGTCAATGGTACGAGAAATTTCGGTGTAAAGATCGGCGGTATCGAGGTCGTTTAATTCATCAGTCTTTGCGATCGCTTCTCTAATATGTTTCGCGTAGAGTGCAAAGCGATCTGCTAAGGCTGTCACATGATCTTTACCATCCAAAATATCTAAGGGATATTCTGGCAAAATTGAATTACTAGCTGCGGCGCGGGCTGTTCCGAAAGCGTATCCGCCTAAAGCTGTGACGCGTTCAGCTACTAAATCGATGTATCCTTCCAATTCCCCAGCAAGTTCATCAAATAATAGATGTAGCTGATAGAAGTCAGTTCCTTTAACATTCCAATGCGCTTGCTTTGCTTGGGTTTTTAAATCTGAAGTAGCTGCTAAGGTTTGGTTGAGAAGTACCACGATTTGAACTCTCGCTTTGGCGGGAATGTCAATGCGGGTAGGGTACAGACGTGATGTAATACTGTTGTCGCTCATGGGTCTACGTTGTTAATGCCTTTTAAATCTAACTTTACAGATATTGGCTGGTTGTGCGAAACTCTCTGACGATGGATTGTATTAATGCCTGAATGTGTTACTGTTTAAGGCTTTATACCATTTGAAATTTTAGATTAGTCAAGTTAAAAATTGCATTTAGATGCGATGGTTTTCTATGGTATTAAATGTACCACCGAAAAGCCGATCGCGAATTACATCATTCTGCAAAAAGTCATGGGGAAAACCCAGTTCAATTTTGCTAACTTCATCTAAGCGTTGCAGATGTTCTGGCGAAAGGCTGACATCTAAAGAAGCTAAGTTATCTTGAAACTGCGTTAATTTACGTGCCCCAATTATGGGAATAATCACACCACTTTGAGCTAGTAACCAAGCTAATGCTACCTGTGAGGGTGTGTGTCCAATTTCTGCTGCAACTTCACTAACAACTTGAGCGATCGCTAAATTCCGTTCTGAAATACTTCCTAACGCTGCATTTGTTAATCGTCCTTGTTCATCGCCTGCTTGAGGAGGCTGATTATACTTACCTGTTAGCACACCGCCACCCAAGGGCGACCAAGGTGTTACCGCCAAATCAAAAGCTTTCGCCATCGGTAGCAAATCACGCTCTGGTGTTCGCTGAATTAAACTATACTCAATTTGCAGCGCGACAAACTGCGTCCATCCTTGGAACTGGGCAATGGTATTTGCTTGAGAAACGATCCAAGCGGGTGCGTCAGAAATGCCAATGTAAAGTACTTTACCTTGACGAACTACATCATCAAGCGATCGCAAGACTTCTTCAATAGGTGTTGTAAAATCCCAAGCGTGCAACCAAAATAAATCAATGTAATCAGTGTTCAGCCGTTTCAGGCTACCTTCCAAAGACTGAATTAAATTCTTGCGATGGTTTCCACTGGCGTTAGGGTCGCCTTTTTTGTCATTCATCCGCAAGGGAAAGGAATATTTTGTCGCAACTACAAAGCGTTCTCGTTCTTTTGCGATCAACTCACCGACAATTTTTTCACTGCTACCATCGGTATAACCGTTGGCGGTGTCAATGAAATTTCCCCCTGCTTCTGTATATGTATCAAAGATTTTACGACTTTCGTCAACAGATGCACCCCAACCCCAATCTTCACCAAAGGTCATGGTTCCCAAGGAGAGTTCAGAGACTCTTAATCCGCTTTTGCCTAAGAGTTTGTATCTCATGAATATTTTCTCTTTAACGAAAAAACAATGCGAATACCATTCCAAAAGCATGATAACTGGAAACTGATGGCGATGCTTGAGGACAAGCTTTTTTAGTATTTGTATTGTTGCGCTATCTAAATGCGATCGCTTGCATTATGAATGCGCTAGCCTGCTTTGTGAGTGCGATCGCTTGCATTATGAATGCACTAGTCTGCCTTGTAAATGCGATCGCTATAGTTTTCTACGCTAAAATAATTATTTTTATGAACTACTATGTAATCTACGACGGAAATTGTAATCTCTGCGTTACTTTAGTGCAATTTCTAGAAACCTTAGACAAGGGAAAGTTATTTCGCTACGCTCCCATGCAAGATGAGCAGACACTTTTACAGTGGGGAATTACAGCCCAAGATTGTGAACAGGGGATGATTTTAATTGATGGCAATAAACCTCAGAGACGTTGGCAAGGTAGTAACGCAGCTGAAGAAATTGGGCGATTATTGCCAGTAGGAAGTGTATTTGTAGACGCTTATCGAGCCTTACCGGGGATGAAATGGGTAGGCGATCGCTTTTACGAACAAATCCGCGATAATCGCTACACCATATTTGGTAAGCGTTCTAATACTTATGAATCGTCTTACTGTGTAGATGGTAGCTGTAAACCAATTTAAACCTTGGCAAGCAGAAGACGCGATTAATCGCCGTCTCTACAAAAGGCTGATTATTGTAGAGACGGCGATTCATCGCGTCTTTGTGATGATTCATCTCGGTTTTGTGATAATTCATCGCGGTTTTGCCATCTAAAATTTTCATCAAAAAACCTTAACTGAACCGTAATTGCGCTGCCTCCTTCGCAACTAAATTTGTCATTAGACAGAATTTATTCTGTAAAAAATCCGCCTCCAGGTGCTAGCAAAAAGTCTGGTAGACGAACCATTATGCTATCTGGCGTGTTTGTAAACATTGTGCAATCAATGTTGCGATCGCCTCCGGTGGGCGGGTACGCCATCGCACGACAATTCGGCACAACATACTGACGGGAGGGATACTGCGTGAGAATTGGTGCTAACTACTTGGGTAATGGAGAATGTGAATTTACAGTTTGGTCGCCGCTACAAGATAGCGTCACTGTAAAAACTTTGACACCACAGGAGCAGGTTATTCCCCTCAAGCCTCAGTCTGAGGGATATTGGCACGCGAAAGTAAATGATGTGTATCCAGGCACGCTTTATCGGTATGTTTTGAATGGCCAAGACGCTTTTGCCGATCCCGCGTCGCAGTATCAACCTGAAGGAGTGCATGGCCCGTCTCAAATTGTCGATCATCAGTTTGAGTGGACTGATGAAGGGTGGACTGGTATCCCTGTGGAGTCGATGATTTTCTACGAACTCCATGTCGGTACTTTCACACCTGAAGGAACTTTCACCGCTATTATTTCTCGTCTACCGGAACTTAGGGAACTGGGAATTAATGCGATTGAAATCATGCCTATCTCTCAGTTTCCGGGAGACACCCATATTGAAGCTTCTTTGACATACCGTAACTGGGGCTATGATGGCGTTTACCCTTTTGCAGTTCAAAATTCTTATGGTAGCCCAGCCGAACTGAAGCAACTGGTAAATGCTTGCCACCAACACAATATCGCTGTGGTGTTGGATGTGGTATATAACCACTTTGGGCCAGAAGGCAACTATATGAGTCAGTTCGCGCCCTACTTTACTAAAACCTATAAAACGCCTTGGGGCGAAGCGCTGAATTTCGATGATGCCCATAGTCAGGGTGTGCGAAATTATTTTATTGAAAATGCGCTTTACTGGTTGCGCGAGTTCCACATTGATGCATTGCGGCTTGATGCCATTCAAGCAATTTATGACTTGGGGGCGAAGCATTTTCTTTGGGAACTGGCGGAAGCAGTTCATCATTTTTCACAACAAGGGCAAAAGTGGAAACGCCATTTAATTGCCGAAAGTGACTTGAATAATCCGCAAATCATTCGTCCAGCAGAACTGGGTGGATATGGTCTTGATGCCCAATGGAGTGATGATTTTCACCATTCACTGCACGCACTCTTGACAGGCGATCGCCAAGGATATTATCAAGATTTTGGGCAAACTGCTCAGTTGGCAAAAGCTTATGAAGATACTTTTGTCTACGATTGGAAGTACGCACCACACCGCAAGCGATTTCATGGTATATCTTGCCGCGATCGCAATTTATCACAATTTTCTGTTTGCATCCAGAACCACGATCAAATCGGCAATCAAATGAAAGGAGAACGCCTCAGCCAGAGGATCTCTTTTGAAGGATTGAAGTTAGCTGCTGGCGCTGTGCTGCTTTCACCTTACTTACCCCTGTTATTTATGGGTGAGGAATATGGAGAAACTGCACCCTTCATTTATTTTGTCAGTCACTCCGATCCCGATTTAATTCAAGCAGTTCGAGCCGGACGCAAACAAGAATTTGAAGCATTTCACTATGCAGACGATCCCCCAGATCCCGAATCGGCAGAAACTTTCCTAAAGTCTAAACTCAATTGGCAATTACGTCATGAAGGTAAGCACAAAGTTCTGTGGGATTGGTATCGTCAGTTAATTAATTTACGCAAGACGCATCCAGCACTTTTAAATCAAGACCGCAATTCCATCGAAGCAACTAGCGATGAAGACAAGCAGTTGGTAATCGTGCGTCGTTGGTGCGAATCAAGTGAACTAATATTTGTGATGAATTTCAATTCGTCTCCAGTCACAGCGACTCTACCAATTCAGCATAATGCTAATAAATTGTTAGACTCTGCTGATACCTCATGGTCTGGGCCTGGTTCTGAAGCAGATGAACATCTGTCTGCGGGAAAAGAAGTGAAATTGCAACCTACTAGTTTAGTACTGTATGAAAAAGGATGAAAGGGAGAGTTAGAACTTCAAGTTTCAGCCTTATAACCTCAAGTTTCTAGCAAAAAGGTTCAACGTTCGAGTAAAAAGGTTCAACGTTCGAGTAAAAAGGCTCAACGTTCGAGTAAAAAGGCTCAACGTTCGAGTAAAAAGGTTCAACGTTCAAGTAAAAAGGCTCAACGTCCGAGTAAAAAGGTTCAATGTCCGAGTAAAAAGGTTCAACGTCCGAGCTAAAAGGTTCAACGTCCGAGTAAAAAGGCTCAACGTTCAAGTAAAAAGGTTCAACGTTCAAGTAAAAAGGCTCAACGTTCAAGCAAAAAGGTTCAAATTCCCCCACCTGTCAATAGGTTTCAGATAAGATCCCCCCGCCTGCGGCGACCCCCTTAAAAAAGGGGGTAAAGATTAGAAAAAGCCCCCCTTTTTAAGGGGGGTTGGGGGGATCTCCCAGAAACAAACACCTTAACCGAGCCATATCCCCCCATTTCTTATCACAACAAACTCATGCGAATTCCTACCGCAACTTATCGAATTCAGTTTACACCCCAGTTTGGCTTTGACAACGCTAAAGCGATCGCAGCTTATCTAGCAGATTTGGGTATTTCTGATTTATATGCCTCCCCCATTTTCAAGGCACGATCTGGGAGTACCCACGGTTACGATATAGTCGATGCCACTCAACTTAACCCAGAACTGGGAACTAATGAATCTTTTGATGAATTAGTTAGCGAAGTCCAATCCCTTGGTATGGGCTGGTTACAGGATATTGTGCCCAACCACATGGCCTATAGCAGCGAAAACGATTACTTGATGGACGTATTGGAACACGGCCCAGATTCTAGCTATACCGACTACTTCGACCTTTCTTGGAATGCTCCCTTTGGCGATCGCCAAGAGCGAATTCTTGCTCCTTTGCTGGGAGATTTCTATGGTGCATCCCTAGAAAACGGACACATTCAACTACAATATGAACAAAACGGTTTAACTGTAAACTATTACAGCTTAAAACTGCCGTTACGATTAGAGTCTTACACAAAATTTATTACCCATAATCTGGGCAAACTCACACGCACACTCGGACGCAATCACCCTGATTTTATTAAACTATTAGGTATTTTGTATATTCTCAAAAGTGTGCCTTCAGAAGTTGCGGGAAAACAGCGACAAGACCAAATTGCATTTATTAAAGGATTAGTTTGGGAACTTTACACCACAAATGATGCCATCCGCGAGTTCATTGACGAAAATATCCAAACCTTCAACGGAGAACCAGGTAATTCTGAAAGCTTTAACTTGCTAGATGAATTACTCAACGATCAATTTTACCGTCTCGCTTTCTGGAAAGTTGGGGCGGAAGAAATGAACTACCGCCGCTTCTTTACTGTTAATGAACTTATTTCTGTTAAAGTTGAAGAAGTGCGGGTTTTTAATAATACCCATAGCCTTATTCAAAAGCTGGTTGAGGAGGGCAAATTTACAGGCTTACGCATCGATCATATTGATGGACTGTATAACCCAATCCAGTATCTACAAAGGCTGCGAGAAAAGACGGGAGATGTTTATATTACGGTCGAGAAGATTTTAGAAATCACTGAAGACCTGCCGGAAAACTGGGAAATTGAAGGTACATCGGGATATGACTTTCTTAACTATGTAAATGGTGTATTTTGTCAAACTGAAAATGAATCATCCTTCGATAAAATTTATCAAAACTTTATTGGTTCCAGAGTAGATTATTCATCGGTAGTGAAGGATAAAAAGCACCTGATACTAGAAAAGAATTTAGCGGGGGATATTGACAATTTGGCTCTTTTGTTAAAGAACATTTCCAGCAAATACCGCTATGGCAATGACTTTACACTGAATGGCTTGAAAAGAGCGATCGCCGAAGTTTTAACCCTGTTCCCGATTTACCGTACATATATTACACCAGATGGGATTGGGGATAGCGATCGCGCTACTATTCAAGAAGTAATTCGCCAAGCCAAAGAACAAACGCCCTTGTTGCAGCATGAACTGACCTTTCTTGAAAAGTTAATGGTGCTAGATTTTGATAATTCTCTGACTCAAACAGAACGCGAACAGTGGATATATTTTGTCTTGCGGATGCAGCAATATAGTGGCCCACTAATGGCTAAAGGTGTAGAAGACACCACATTATATGTTTACAATCGCTTGCTGTCGCTGAATGAAGTCGGGGGAAATCCCGGTCATTTTGGGATCGATTTAGCCAAATTTCATGCCTTTAATAAACAGCACCAAGTAACCTGGCCTCACACAATGAACACCACAGCTACCCACGACACCAAACGCGGCGAAGATGTGCGGGCTAGATTGAATGTATTGTCAGAAATCCCTGATGAATGGGATCAGCAGGTAAATACCTGGAGTGCGATTAATCGAGGAAGTCGCAGTCATCGCCACGGGTTTGCTATGCCCGATCGCAACGATGAGTATTTTCTCTATCAAACCCTTGTCGGGGCGTTTCCCTTTGCGGAACAGGAACACGCATCCTTCGTGGAACGGGTGAAAGATTATATAATTAAGGCAATTCGAGAAGCGAAAGTGCATACAGCATGGCTGCGACCTGATAGCGAGTATGAAGAAGCCTGTACTTCCTTCATTGAAAAGGTACTAGATTCTTCCATCTCCAAAGAATTTCTAGAAGCCTTTCGTCCTTTTCAGCAGCGAATTGCAGAATATGGTATCTTCAATTCCCTTTCCCAAACTCTGCTGAAGATTACCGCACCCGGCGTACCCGATTTATACCAGGGAACAGAACTTTGGGAACTCAGCCTAGTTGATCCAGACAACCGCCGTCCTGTAGATTTTGAACAGCGCCGTACTTACTTAAACGACATCCGCGAACAAGCCAAAACAGATATTCTTGGACTAATTCAGGAGTTGCTAAACGATAAAACGGACGGCAGAATCAAACTGTTTTTAACGGCTCAATTACTCAAAGCCAGAACAAACTATGTTTCATTATTCCAGGATGGCGACTATCTGCCGTTGGAAGTTCAGGGAACCTACGCCAATCACATTATCGCCTTTGCCCGACGAGAAGGAAATCAAACAGCGATCGCGATCGCGCCTCGCTTTTTAACCAGCCTCATCCAGCCTGGAGACAACCCCCTGGGTGAGTCAGTTTGGCAAGATACTCACCTACAATTACCCTCTGGAACTTCCCCCACCTGGACAAACGTTTTAACTGAACAACCTTTACAGGCTACAGAAACCCTATCTATCGGATCTGCCCTTGCCCATTTTCCAGTTGCTCTGTTAGTTAGTAGTGCAGAATGAATCTGTTTTACGTCTGACAATTCAGCAGTCCACGAAAAACCTAACCCCCAACTCGTCGCGGGAAGGGGGAAAATTTAAAGTCTTTCTCCTTCTAGGCTACGGTGTACATACAAGTCCTATTACCCCCCTCAATCCCCCCTTATAAAGGGGGGAAGCCGGAAATCTAGTTAAAGGCTACGGTTGTACACACAAGTCCTATTACCCCCCTCAATCCCCCCTTATAAAGGGGGGAAGCCGGAAATCTAGTTCCCTCCCCTTTATAAGGGGAGGGTTAGGGTGGGGTAAAACCTTGGTTAATCAGCTATTTCAGGCTTGTGTGTACACGGTAGCCTTCTAGGAGAGACGTTTTCCAGATACCGTAAAAACTCCGCGTCCCTCTGCGTTAAAAAAATTCCTCCAAAACTCCTCAACACCCCGCCAAATTAAATTATGACCACTCCCCCACAACTTAGTACCACGCAGATAAACAAAGTGCGCTTCCATATCAAAAAAACGTGGAAAACCTTAACGCGATCGCACGAACACCTATTACAATCTGCCAAAGATACCAAACTAGACCACAAAACCGACACTCCCTGGATTGTCTACATTTCCCCCTTAGAAGATTATCCCAACATTCAGCGTGTGTTAGAGCGATCGCTATATCCCAAAGATATGCAACAGCTACAAATTCGCACTTTGCCGTCAGAAGTGGAAGCGATTAAAGAGCATGGCTTACTATACCTACCAGGCCCTTATGTCGTACCAGGTGGTCGATTTAACGAAATGTATGGCTGGGACAGCTACTTTATATTACTGGGACTTTTGCACGATGAAGAATGGGATCTAGCGCAAAGCCAGGTAGACCAATTATTGTACCAGGTAAAGCATTACGGTACTATCCTCAATGCTAACCGGACTTATATGCTGTCGCGATCGCAACCTCCAGTCCTCAGCATGATGGTTTTAGCACTATTTCAGCACACCCAGGATGAAGAGTGGTTGAGGACAACCGTACCACTGCTAGAACAATTTTACTATTACTGGGTAGTACCGCCCCATTTGAATCCCGGAACCGGCTTATCCAGATTTTATGCCTTTGGCGAAGGCCCCGCGCCAGAAGTAGTGTTCTCTGAGCGAGATGAGGAGGGAAAAAGCCACTACGATCGCGTCAAGGAATATTACCAAACCTTTGAAGTTGAAGATTACGACGTTAATCTTTACTACGATCGGGAAAACGACAAACTGACCCACCTATTTTACAAGGGCGATCGCACCATGCGCGAGTCCGGTTTTGATATCACCAACCGATTTGGCCCCTTCAGTGCTGATATCCTCCACTACGCTCCTGTGTGCCTCAACAGTTTGCTGTATCAGGTAGAACAAGACTTGGCGCAAATTAACGCTGTTTTGGGGAACGAACAACTAGAAAAACAATGGCGCGATCGTGCAGATATCCGCCGCGATCGGATCGATCAATTTCTCTGGAATGAAGAACGAGGACTCTATTTCGACTATCACTTCCAGAGTGGAAAACGCCGCTGCTACGAATTTGCCACCACATTTTATCCCCTATGGCTGGGAATTTCTTCTCAAGCTCAAGCCCAGCGTGTCGTGGAAAATCTCTCTTTGTTTGAAGCCCCAGGCGGAATTCTTACCAGTACTCATATCACCGGGAACCAGTGGGATGCTCCCTTCGGTTGGGCACCATTGACGTTCATTGCTGTCCAGGGACTTCACCGTTATGGATTTCATACAGAAGGCGATCGCATTGCCAACAACTTTCTAGCGATGGTAATTAAAGAATTCGAGCGTCACAACACCCTAGTTGAGAAATATGATGTTGAACGCTGTTCTGCCAACGTTTCTGACGAAATCTCCTTTGGATATAGTTCTAACGAAGTTGGTTTCGGCTGGACAAATGGGGTGATTCTGGAACTTTTAGCAGCCCGTGGGAAAAAAGTTTAAAGTAAGAATCCAGCACGGGCTAAACCCGTGCTGAATTCTGATCGTGAGGAATAATCACAATGGTTCAATTAGCGCCAAAAGTTCTAACCGTTGATGAATTTATTAGCCACTATGGTGAGTGCGATCGCTATGAACTAATTGATGGTGAATTAATTGAGATGGAACCAACCGGGCCACACGAGCAAGTATCTGCGTTAATTGGGCGAAAACTGAATGTAGAAATTGATCGTCAGGATCTAAGCTACTTTATCCCCCATCGCTGTCTAATCAAACTATTAGGAGCAGAAACAGCTTTTCGCCCCGATTTGATTGTGTTAGACCAAACTCAATTAATTAATGAACCCTTGTGGCAACAAGAACCTGTAATTACATCAGCAAACTCGATTAAACTAATTGCTGAAGTTGTCAGCACAAACTGGCAGAACGACTACGCCCGCAAAGCTGAAGATTATGCCCTGTTAGGAGTTCCTGAATATTGGATTGTTGATTATCTGGGCATTGGTGGCAGAGAATATATTGGGAAACCCAAGCAGCCAACAGTGACAATTTGTACTCTAATAGGGGATGAGTATCAAAAACGGTTGTTTCAAAACAACGATCAACTTATTTCCTCAATCTTTCCCAACTTGCAACTAACGACACAAAAAATCTTTACGGCTGTGCAACCTATTTCCAAGTAGTTTATTTCAATCGCAACGCAAATATAGCAATCTTATTTGATTGGCTCTCCACCAAAAGAATCAGATCCCCGACTTCTTGAAGAAGTCGGGGATCTTTTTGTTCATAAATATTTTTCAAATGCTATATCAGTACCTATGAATTCTCATCTTTACGCTTATCGTAAGGCTCACCTGTAAAAGGTTGTACCCCACTAGCAGGATAAGCATCATCATTAGGGCCAAAGATCCGCATTGCAGCTTCAGAAATATACCGAGTTATATTACCAAGGATTTTGGAAATACCCATAATATTGGACTCCTTATTTTTGAGTCGCTTTAATTGTGCTACCTATACTCTAATACCAATATTCTTCACTGGCTCTACTTCTCAATATATTGAGAATATATGCAATGTTTATTCAGATAACTTCGCAATACTTTAGTTAGTCGAAAAGTTAAACGTTTCTCTCTGATTCTAATTGAAACTTATCTATTTTTCCAAATCCTGTCTAAAAAAGAGGCTGGCAAACAAACTTGCCTTGAGAGGATATTATTTTCTTTCGTTAGCCGATTGTAACATTAACATTATTGCTAGCTTTTACTATTAAAAAATATTAAGTATTTTATAAAGCTAGTATAAATTTACATATAAATCTACTGTTACACAGCAATCTCATGAAATATCCTGAACGGTAGTTGACATTATTTATGGTAAATATTACCATAAATAAAAGAAGCAGCTTGTAAGGAATCTCTTGCATGACAACTTTGCCAGATTTGGACTATGTATATAAACAGCAAAGCCAGCAGAACCAGGAACTAAACCTCTCGGCTGATGACTACAGCTTGCTGACCGATCTTTACCAATTGACGATGGCAGCTTGTTACACAGGCGAAGGTATAGAACAACGACGGGCAAGCTTTGAATTGTCTGTCAGACGATTGCCAGAGGGTTTTGGTTATTTAATTGCAATGGGGCTGACGCAGGCATTGGAATATTTAGCCAAAATCCGCTTTAGTTCCGCGCAAATTGCGGCATTAAAGGCAACGGGAATTTTTGCTCATGCTAGCGATCGCTTTTGGTCACTTTTAGCTGAGGGAAAATTTACTGGTGATGTTTGGGCAGTCCCTGAAGGGACGGTTGTATTTGCCAATCAACCACTGTTGCGGGTGGAAGCACCCCTTTGGCAAGCGCAACTAGTGGAAACTTACCTGCTGAATACGATTAATTACCAGACTTTGATTGCCACAAAAGCAGCACGGTTGCGGGATGTAGCGGGAGAGTCAGCAACACTTTTAGAATTTGGCACAAGACGAGCATTTAGCCCCCAAGGATCTTTGTGGGCGGCGCGGGCGGCTTTAGCGGGTGGGTTAGATTCTACTTCTAATGTGTTAGCAGCGCTACAACTGGGACAACAGCCAAGTGGTACGATGGCGCACGCCCTGGTGATGGCATTGTCAGCAATAGAAGGCACTGAAGAACAAGCTTTTAGTGCATTTCATCGGTATTTTCCGGGTGCGCCATTGCTGATTGATACTTACGATACCGTAGCCGCTGCCCAGCGCTTGTCCGAAAAAGTAAATTCCGGGGAAATGCAATTGACAGGAGTGAGATTAGACTCAGGAGATTTAGTTACCTTATCAAAGCAGGTGCGATCGCTCCTTCCCAATGTGCCAATTTTTGCCAGTGGCGACTTGGATGAGTGGGAAATTGCCAGATTAAAAGCTGCTGGGGCTGAAATTGATGGTTACGGATTGGGAACCAGATTAGTTACAGGTTCGCCTGTAAATGGAGTCTATAAACTTGTAGACATTGATGGTATCCCAGTGATGAAGCAGTCAAGTGGTAAAGTTACTTATCCAGGGCGCAAGCAAATTTTTCGTTCGTTTACGGGAGGTAAGGTAAAAGCAGACAGGTTGGGACTCTTAGGTGAAATTTCTTTGGATGAAGAACCTTTGTTGCAATTGGTAGTGCAGGAAGGTCAACGGGTGCAACCGTTAGAGTCTTTGGCAACAATTCGTCAACGTACCGCAGCCTCAGTTGCCAGTTTGCCACAACAAACACGGCGTTTGGATCATCCTGTGGGTGTAGAAGTGGAGATTTCTGAGGCGTTACGGGTGTTGACTGAAGAGACTAAGAAACGAACCGCAGAGGCACAGAGAACACAGAGGTAAGAAGTACTCTTTCAGTCTGTCTTAATTACGAATTACGAATTATTATGAGAGTTGCTTTGTTTGGTACTAGTGCCGATCCACCAACTGCGGGACATCAAAAAATTCTGAGTTGGTTGTCTGAGCGTTATGATTGGGTAGCGGTTTGGGCGGCGGATAATCCGTTTAAGTCTCATCAAACACCCTTAGAACATCGGGCGGCAATGTTGCGACTGTTGATTGCGGATATAGACGCGCCAAGGCACAATATTGCTTTGGAACAAGAATTAAGTAGCTTCAGAACACTGGAAACAGTAGAAAAAGCCAAGCTTACTTGGGGTGAAGACGCTGAATTGACGTTGATTATTGGTTCAGATTTACTGAGTCAGCTACCACGTTGGTATCGCATTGAAGATTTGTTACAGCAAGTGCAACTACTTATTGTACCGCGACCCGGATATGCCATAGATGAGTCTAGTTCAGAGGTAGTACAAAAGCTGGGAGGGAAAATTGCGATCGCTAGTCTGACCGGTCTAGATGTTTCCTCAACAGCGTACCGCGAACATGGAGATTCTCAAGCCCTCACCGCCCCTGTAGTTGCCTATATTAATCGAGAGCATTTGTACGAATGCCAGGACGTTCACCAAAAAAGATACCAACTCCGTTAAACCAACAACCTTTGGCCGATTTCAAGGTTGGTGTTGATAATGTAATTTTTTCTGTAGATACTGTACAAAATCGGCTGTTAGTTCTACTAGTAATGCGACAGCAAGAACCATTTCTAAATCATTGGAGTCTTCCCGGTACTTTGGTACGTCCAGGAGAGTCTTTAGAAGATGCCGCTTATCGAATTATGGCGGAGAAAATTAAGGTCAACAATCTGTACTTAGAACAACTCTATACATTTGGCGGTCCAAATCGCGATCCACGGGAAGCAACTGATAGTTATGGTGTGCGTTATTTATCAGTTAGTTACTTTGCCCTAGTGCGATTTGAAGAAGCCGAATTGATTGCCGATCGCATGACTGGTATAGCTTGGTATCCAGTAAAACAAGTGCCACAGTTAGCTTTTGACCATAATGAAATTTTGGCTTATGGACACAGGCGATTACGAAATAAATTAGAGTATAGCCCAGTGGCTTTTGAAGTCTTACCAGAAATGTTCACTTTGAATGATTTATATCAGTTATACGCCACAGTCTTAGGTGATAACTTTTCCGATTATTCTAATTTTCGGGCGCGTCTACTCAAGTTAGGTTTTTTATGCGATACCGGAATTAAGGTATCACGGGGTGCTGGTCGTCCGGCTAGTTTGTATAAGTTTGACGCGGAAGCTTTTGCTCCCTTGAAAGATAAACCCTTGGTGTTTATTTAACCAATCACTTTACAAAGTCCAAATTCCTGCAATACCTTTCGGTTAAGATCCCCCCGCCTGCGGCGACCCCCTTAAAAAGGGGGTAGAAGAAAATTATAAGCCCCTCTTTTTAAGGGGGTTCGGGGGATATTCAAAATATTAAAACCTTAACCGAACCGTATTGCAAAGTCAAAAGTCATAACTGACTCTTGACAAATGACAAATGACCAATGACTAATGACAAATAATATGAAAATTGCGATCGCTCAAATTAATCCTACTATTGGTGATTTGCTTTTAAATGCTCAAAAAATCCTAGAGGCGGCACAACGCGCAGCATCTAGCGGTGCGCGTTTGTTGTTGACACCAGAACTTTCTTTATGTGGCTATCCACCACGAGATTTATTACTAAATCCTAGTTTTGTGGAAGCGATGGGCATCACTTTACAAAACTTGGCTCAAGATTTGCCACCAAATTTAGCTGTGTTAGTAGGAACGGTTGAACCGAACCCCAATGCATATATTAGTGGTGGTAAAACCTTATTTAACAGCATGGCTTTGTTAGAGAATGGCCAGGTTAAGCAAGTTTTTCACAAGCGGCTTTTGCCTACTTACGATGTATTTGATGAACGTCGCTATTTTGAACCAGGTTTACAAGCTAATTATTTTACTTTAGATAATATCGATATTGGCGTAACTATTTGCGAAGACTTATGGAACGATGAGGAATTTTGGGGCAAACGAAGTTACGCAGTAAATCCAATTGCTGACTTAGCAATTTTGGGTGTAGATTTGATTGTCAATTTGTCTGCTTCGCCCTACACTGTCGGCAAGCAACAGTTTCGAGAAACAATGCTCAGTCATAGTGCAGTGCGTTTTCAACAACCGATTATTTATGCTAACCAGGTTGGTGGAAATGACGATCTAATTTTTGATGGGTGTAGTTTTGCCTTGAATCGTCAAGGTGAAATTATGTCTCGCGCCCGTGGCTTTGATACCGATTTAATGGTAGTTGAATTTGATGAGGTACAAAGCGATTTACTATTGGGTTCTGTAGCACCTGTCTATGAATTAGAAGATGAAGAAATTTGGCAAGCTTTGGTTTTAGGAGTGCGAGATTATGCTCGGAAGTGTCGCTTTTCTAAAGTAGTGTTGGGTTTAAGTGGCGGGATTGACTCGGCAATAGTAGCTGCGATCGCAACTGCGGCACTTGGTAAAGAAAATGTCTTGGGTGTTCTCATGCCTTCCCCTTACAGTTCGGAGCATTCCATCAGTGATGCTTTGGCATTAGCCGAAAATTTGGGGATTAAGACTAATCTTTTACCAATTGGCGAGTTAATGCAAGGCTTCGATCAAACTTTGGGTGATTTGTTTGCAGGTACTGAGTTTGGAATAGCTGAGGAAAATATCCAGTCCCGGATTCGGGGTAATTTATTAATGGCGATCGCTAATAAATTTGGCTATCTGCTTTTATCTACAGGTAACAAGTCAGAAATGGCTGTGGGTTACTGTACTCTCTACGGTGATATGAATGGCGGGTTAGCGGTAATTGCAGATGTTCCTAAAACTCGTGTGTATTCACTTTGTCATTGGTTAAATCGCAATAATGAAATCATCCCGCAAAACGTCTTGACTAAAGCACCCAGCGCCGAACTCAAACCAGGCCAAGTGGATCAAGACTCTCTACCGCCTTACGAAATTTTGGACGATATTTTGCAACGCCTGGTTCACAACCACCAATCAGCAGTGCAGATTGTTGCAGCCGGTCACGATCCGGTGATTGTAGACAGAGTAATTCAAATGGTGGCGAGGGCTGAATTTAAACGGCGACAAGCACCCCCGGGTTTAAAAATAACCGATCGCGCCTTTGGAACTGGTTGGCGAATGCCAATTGCTAGTAACTGGGTTGGTGTCAAAAAGGCTTATCAGACTAAAACTACAGCTACACCTAACCTTAGTTTGTTGTGATGGATAAGATGCTCATCCGCAAATCAAGTAATTAGTTATCAAACCTCTCCCTGTCTTGAACTTTTATTAAAGTCTGTCCTTCTCCGATGCGGAGAGGGACAGGTTTTGCGTAGTAAAATCTTTTTTACGCCAACGCCACAAATTTTCTAACCACCTTATAGTAGTTGTAAAAATATAAAAAGTATTTAGTCGTTATCTTCAACTTGATATGAGCGTAGCAGATTTGTTTCCAACCTTGCACAACCTATCTCGTGCAGATAAACTCAAGGTCATGCAGTTTTTAGTTCAAGAACTAGCTACTGAAGAAGAAGCATTGTCGTTACAGCCAGGAGTCACTTATCATGTGTGGTCTCCCTATAATTCCCATGAAGCTGCTAATAAACTAGCTGCACTGCTAGAAGAAGACAGACAGGTAAACGATGCTTAATTCACAAAGATTTCCCTTCGTTGAAAATCGTGATGTGTTCGGGGATATCGATGCAGTACCAATATTACCTTTGACGTTAAGCTACAAAAATTCTGTCGTTAACGTTTCAGGTTTATTGGATACTGGAGCTAGTATTAATGTTTTACCTTACAGTATAGGTATTCAGTTAGGGGTAGTTTGGGAAGAACTAACAACCTCAGTGCAACTGGCTGGAAACCTAGCACCAGTTGAGGCAAAAGGGTTAGTTGTATCTGCTCAAATAGCCAGTTTTGAACCAGTGCGATTGGTGTTTGCTTGGAGTCTCACGGATAATGTGCCGTTACTTTTAGGACGCATGAATTTTTTCTTGGAATTTGATGTCTGCTTTTATCGTTCGCAGATGGCGTTTGAACTGTCTTCTAAGTCGTAGATCCGATCGCTTCACCTCAAAGCTTCATCATTCCACCTCTGAACTCGAAGCTTGCACCTTTGAACATAAGTTGTCGAGTTAAAAGAGCGATCGCTTAACCTTTAACCCTCGAAGTTGCACCTTTTATCCTCGAAGTTGCGCCTTTTATCCTCAAAGTTGCACCTTTTACCCTGGAAGTTGCGCCTTTAATCCTCGAAGTTGCGCCTTTAATCCTCGAAGTTGCACCTTTTATCCTCAAAGTTGCACCTTTAACCCTCATCATTCTGCTTCTGAACTTAAAGGTTGTATCTCAGAACACAAATTATCGAGTCAAAAGGGCATAAGTCTAGCCAGTTGGAGACATTGCTCAATCTCTAAACACAACCAATAGGTTATTTTTACTCATCTAAACGCTGTGCGATCGCATTCAGCAATGACTCAAAGTCTGATTTGCTGTGAATATCAGGGGTAAGCGTGTTCATATCTTTTAGCAGGTTAGTCAGTTCTGCGATCGTGTTGCGAATCTCGGTGTATTGGTCAATATCTTCTCGAAATCCCTGCAAGTTAGCTGCGGAAACCCCTTTCATAGCTTCATCTAACTCTTTAATTTCGTCTTCCCAATGCTTAATATATTTAAGTCTGGCAACAGGTTTATAAATTTGGGCATCCGCTAGCACAATCGGGAAAATCCGATTATAAAAATCTCCATTTTTAGCAATTTGCACTAGCTCAAACATACAATTGGGAGATTTTAAATACTTGTCGCTAATAACTGCGATCACACAATTACCGCGTCCAATCCGTTCCATGAAGGCTTTAATTAGTCCTTTATAGCCCAAATCAGTTTGATCGCGGATGATTTTGATTCCTTTAGCCTTTAAATTGTCCTCTAGTTGATCAGCAAATTCCTTACTTTCTCCACCCCAAGCATAAGAGATGAAAATTTCCTTCTCGAATTTCATTGCAGATTGACTATTCATGATGGGTTTTTCTTCTTGTTCGCCATATCGTAACCGATGTGTCAATGATTCATCTCGCTTTCGCTCCAGTTCGCTTTGCAACTGTGCAACTTGGGTGTTGATTTCCCTATCTGCTGTCGCGGGTTGAAATATGACATCATCAATTAACTTGCGGACATCTACCATTTCATAGCTGTTTTCGCATTCAATTTGATAATGACTAGCGTTTAAACGTTTATTGAGTTTTTCCAGAGAATAAGAATAAGGTATAGGCAGATTTTTGCAAGTCTCACAGTTACAAGGAACTAGGGTTTGATATTCCAAACGTTCGTAAGAGTTGTGGATTTTTTCGAGTTCATAGGTAACAACTGCCATTAGTTCTTTTTTGCGGTTTCCGGCTACACGGATTTTAATTTCCCGTTGATCGTAATTTTCACTGACTTCTGCACGAGTTTGGTCTTTGTTGAGAACAACACCGCTTTTCCAAACGAGTTTTTGCTGTTCAATCCAAGGGTGCGTCTCGACAATAAAACGGGTGAGCATACCTTTTGGCATGAATGTATAGGTGTAGCGCAAGATGAGGTTATTGCGATCGTCCCAGGTATAATCAGCTTTTTCAATGGAGAGCAATTGAGGTGCAACATAGGTGTCACGATTACTGGGAATTTCGTAGCAAAGCTTGAACTGCATCATTAATTGAAGTAATTCATCTCGCATATCTGCATATTCGCCGCTTTTCCAAATGTCTTCGAGGTCGTCTTTGGTAAAACAACCCAACTTTTTCTTAACATTGTCATTGTCCAAAACATTGTAAACGGCAGATGTTCCCCATTCCGGTTTGAGGATGACGTAGTGTTTAAGTGCTGAATTGTCTTGAAAATGTAGGCAAACGCCGAGGTCATGGAGATAGTTGCTTAAGCGCAGCATATCTTTACGGTCAGTTAAATTATTGTCTCGGCAAAGGGTACGGTATTCTTCAAAGCTGATGTAATTTCGGGAATCGTTCTCTAGGGCTGCTCTGACCCTTACCCAGAGTTTTGGTAGAGGTGTACCAACATGTTCAAGATTGCTGATGTAAAGCTGAATTGCGTCTTTAATCTCTGCTAAACCGCGATTAGTATCTAAATTGGTTGCCAGTATTTTTTCTAGGTTGCTAAATTCTCCTCGCATCTGGCGCTCATTGACTTGGCAATCACGGTCTTGTTTTTCGTTTTTGATAATAAAAACTGGGCTTTTGTCGCTCAAAAGTTCGACAACCTTCAGCCACCAGTAAAAATCAGTGTTTTCTTTGCGAGTGTCAGCAACTAAAGCATAGAGAGAACGCTTGCTGAGGAAAAATTGATGAGTTTGGTGGTAGATTTCCTGACCACCAAAATCCCAGATGTTGACGCGAAAATTTTTGCCATTGGGCAGTGTAAAGTGCCACTGGATCACGTCAATGCCTTCGGTTGATTCCTCATCTGGCTGGAGTTTATAGTTTTCATCTGCAATTTTCTTAGCTAAAGAGGTTTTACCAGCTCCTCCTTCGCCAATAATTAAGAATTTTGCTTCATAGAAGGGTTCTGTTTCGTTTGGATCTTGCACCCGAAAATAGAAATCGAGAATTTCATTCACATCACCCGGCTCTTGGTTTAAATCCTTCGGCCCCAAAATCTCTGGTGGAATGGGGACTGGATTTCTACGAATATCCAAATTTTTCAGGTTTGGTAGTTGTCTGATTTCCGATGGCAGACTGCTCAGTTGATTGTTTTCGAGGTAGAGCGATCGGAGGTTGGTGAGTTGGAGAATTTCCGGTGGCAGACTGCTCAGTTGATTATTGCTGAGGTAGAGCGATCGGAGGTTGGTGAGTTGGAGAATTTCCGGTGGCAGACTTCTGAGTTGATTGTTGCGGAGGTCGAGCGATGGCAGGTTATTGAGTTGGACAATTTCTGGTGGCAGATTGCTCAGTTGATTGTTGAAGAGGTTGAGCGATTGTAGGTTCGTGAGTTGTCCCAATTCCTGCGGCAGACTGCTCAGTTGATTGTTGCGGAGGTCGAGGGATTGCAGGTTGGTAAGTTGACCAATTTCCGGTGGCAGACTGCTCAGTTGATTGTTGTCGAGGTCGAGGGATTGCAGGTTGGTAAGTTGGACAATTTCTGGTGGCAGACTACTCAGTTTATTGTCACTAAGATTGAGCGATTTTAAGGTAGTAAGTTGGACAATTTCTGGTGGCAGACTGCTCAGTTTATTGTTGTGGAGATCGAGGGATTGCAGGTTGGTAAGTTGGACAATTTCCGGTGGCAGACTGCTCAGTTTATTGTTGTGGAGATCGAGGGATTGCAGTTTGGTGAGTTGGACAATTTCTGGTGGCAGGCTGCTCAGTTGATTTTTGAAGAGGTCGAGGGATTGCAGGTTGGTGAGTTGGACAATTTCCGGTGGCAGACTGCTCAGTTGATTGTTGTCGAGGTAGAGCCTTTGCAGGTTGGTGAGTTGAACAATTTCCGGTGGTAGACTGCTCAGTTGATTAGTGCCGAGGTCGAGTCTTTGCAGGTTGGTGAGTTGAACAATTTCTGGTGGCAGAGTTGTTAAGCCTTTGCGAGAAAGGTCTAATCTTGTCACCTTATCTCTGGCAGCTTGTTCAATAATTTGCAGCAGTTCTTTGTTAGTCATTTCGGGTTTTACAGAGGTGATGCCTGACGACGAGTTGCTGCTTAGACGCGCAGCAGGAAATTGAGCTAATTAATTATGTAGCTTGTATCAAGGATTGCATAGAGGCAATGTGCGGTAGACATCCCAGACTCCAGATGACATCATATTTTACGTTAGAGTATAGTTTTAGACGACATCAATTTTTAAAATGATGTTTATACTTAGAACTCAGTAAATGAAAGCAGGTGCATAATGAAACTACAAGATTTCTTGGGAAAAGATGAGAAATGGTCATTTGATGCGATCGCTGAGGATGCAGACTTGGCTCGTCAGATTCAGATACTCTTAATCGGCTTAGGTTTGCTAGAACCTCCAGCCGATGGTAAATTTGGCCCTGTTTCTGTGATAGCTCTCAAAAAATTTCAAGAATTAATAAAGACTGACGAGAGTGGCTTTTTAGGAGCAGTCACAGCCAAAAAACTGATTGAAACCAAAATAGACGATCTTCCTAAACTCCCCTTAAAACTAGGCAATGACATCGCTAGTAAGATTGTGAAATATATGACAGCCAAAGGTTATCAGGTATTTACCAATCCCAAAGAATACAACATTGTTTATGTAGAGGGCATAGATGCAGACTGGACTCTCAACAGTGATACACCCAATGAATTTAACGATCGCCGAATTGTAATTGAAGTAGTAAATGGTGTTCCCAAAATCGTAGACCACTGGGAAGCTACAACAGAACCAGGGAGGTACTACACTTACAATCCGATGAATTCCAAAGGAGCAGCTAGGATTCAGTTTGGACAATACAAAGCTTGGGCTGTTGGTACTCACGGCACAGCCGAACCTCACGAAGCATTAGTGCAAGTTGGAGATATAACTGTTTGTAGAGATTTCAACAAAGATTTTAAACGGACTGGCGACAAA